>JBBRXZ010000028.1:0-14938 GCA_038238095.1 Saccharimonadales bacterium (SeqCode) | reverse complement strand
TGCGACACGCTGACCATTACCAACCTGGATGATAAGGATAGGATAATCGCTTTCGGGCCGCATGAACAGCATGTGACGTATGACGGGGTATCAGAGAGGAATCTAGGCAAAGGCCAAAACCTGACCATTACTTTGGTGCAGTCCGGTAGCTTCCGGATCCATGATCATGCCCAGGATGCAGTTCACGGGACTTTTACCGTAAAAGAAGCTCAATAATATGGACGCTGACGAATTGGGCTGGATGTTCGGTATCTCTGAGCTACCAGCGTATATACAGCAAGTGAACTATGAACTAAACAGTGCCTTGGCACAGGATTCCAGCTTGTTAGAGCCATCTAAGCGGGTAATAAGCGGCGGTAAGCGGCTTAGGCCAATACTAGTCATTGCCGCTGCTTTGAGCCAGGGCGGAAAGTTTAACAATGGCGTGGCCAGCGGCGCCGCGGCCGTAGAGCTGGCGCACTTATCCAGCCTAGTGCATGACGACATCATGGATGAGGCCGATGTGCGCCGGAATCTGCCGACGGTTAATAGCGCCGAGGGCGTAGGCACTGCCCTGATGGTCGGTGATTCTTTGCTTAATAAGGCTTATGCTCAGGCATCTAAAGTCAGCGCTGAAGTGGTCTATGAACTGGCTACCGCTACCGATAAGATGTGCGATGCTCAGGAACAGGAATACCTAGACCGATATAACACCGGCCGATCTATCGACTCCTATAAAGCAGTTATCCGTGGAAAAACAGCGCTACTAATGGCCGTAGCCTGCAAAATCGGCGGGTTGGCTGCCGACTTGCCGGCCAAACAAGTTAAGGCGCTGGGCGACTACGGCGAGTCTTTCGGTATAGCCTTCCAGCTGATAGACGATGTTCTGGATCTAACGTCAACTAGCGAGCTTATGAGGAAACGGACAGGCAATGATATCAAAGAAGGCGTATATACCCTGTCAGTCCTGTTAGCCTTGAAAGAACCATCTGGTTATCAGCTCAAGGCTTGGCTCGCTAAAAGACCGACTTCGCAGAGAGACTTATCAAAAATGGTCCACATCTTGATTTCCAGCGGCACGATTGAGGCAACAATAGCCGAAGCCCGACGCTATAACGCGGTCGCAGCCAGTGCCCTTAAAGGTTTTGAGTTTACAGATGTAATTAAAGGCCTTGCGCGGTTGCCAGACGCTTACACGAATTTGATACTGCAAAAACAAACTTTGCGTTGACATGTATTGACATATGCTGTATATGTTAATACATGATTCGTACACAGGTATATTTACCAAAAAGACAATATGAAGATGTAAAGCTTCAGGCCAAGCTTGTCGGTAAACCGGCTGCCGCAGTTCTTCGTGACCTCATCGATAAAGGTTTGGCTGTCAAACAGGACGAGCATAACAAGAAAGGCGGTCTCATGGAGTTAGCTGACCTCAATATTACCGGCGGCCCCAAAGATCTTGCCGGCAAGCTTGATGACTACCTCTATGGCGGCCACGCCTAAAACTGTCATTTTCGACTCCAGCGGCCTGGTATCGCTGGTAAAAGCCGACGACCTATTGCACAAACAGGCGGTTGAGATTGCTCAAGCACTGACTGACAATGGCTGGAGTTTGCTGTTACCCTATGAGGTGCTGGCTGAATCATTAAATACAATCGCTAGACTGGTCAATAAACACTCCGCTGTGATCGTCGGTGAGTCCCTAATAAAGCAGTACGCGACCCAGAAACTTACATTTGTACAAAGCGAGCCCCATGTAGTCACCAGTGCCCTGCGACGATTGAAGTCTGCGGCCGGCAAACCTTCATTTATTGACTGTCTGGTTATGGCTTGCGCTGACGAACACAAAACTCGATATATATTTGGTTTCGACACAGCATTTAGAAAAAATGGGTATTACCTGCCCCCAACGAAATAATCCCCTCTTCTTACAGGATAAGGACGTTACTCCGATGAGCGGATACGGAGGCGGCGTTCGGCGTGGGTGCCGAAGATGAATATTGTTAGGATGAGCAGCAATATGATGTACATGGCGCGGTCCAGGATGTTGGCGGCTACGATTGTCTCGCTGCTGATGTGGTGTAAGTTCTGGGAAAATAGCAGGAAAGATTCGCGGAAACCGATGGCTCCCGGGGTGAATGATACAAAGAGCGCTAAATTGGCGGCACCGCTGTATATTACGGCCTGGGAGAAATGTGTACCCGGTGCGACATTTATCAGTTCGACATAGTAAATGCATGTCACGACAATTATCTGAAGCAGCGTGGCTAGTGCCAGATAGTGCCAACCACTCAGGTTAAGCTCCTTCAGGCGCGGACCGAAGCGTTGAGTGCGCCAGGCTAAGACCGCGAATAACGAGACCACTATTAGCACTACTACCAGCCACCACTTCAGCAGTCCCGACAGTAAAAACAGGCCGCTGATGCTGCCGTAGAAAAAGTAATATACCAGCGTGGCGACGGCGTAATTTTTGATGTTGAGATGGTGTTTTTTCTTGAGGTAAATGGCCCGGAAGGCCGGCCCGCTCTGTAAAGGGCCGAAAAAGTTAACGACAGACGAATAAGCCGTCAAGAGTAGGCTTTCTGATTTGCCCAAATTGATCTTGCATAATCTGACGGTGGCATAAGCTACCATAGCCAGCGCGCCTATGCCTAAAAGATCCAGTGCCAGGATGGCCAAGATGACGCCAGGCGAGGTGTTACCTAACTGCTGGCGGACTTCGGCGTGATGTGCAAAATAATAAGCGAAAGCCGCCACAGTTATGAGCAAGACGGCGACTGCGGCGGCCTGGCGCCAAACGTTTCGTTTCATCTTAAACATATTAGCTTATAATGGAGCGTACTTATACTGTTATGTCTAAAAAACCCAACTATCCGGAGCGCATAATTAAGCTGTTAGGCAATTCCAAGTTCTTTTGGGTTATTGTAGCCCTGTTGGTGCTTCAAGCGACCTGGATCGCGCTGAGCGGTCGCTATCCGATGGCCTTTGACGAGGATTTCCACTTAGGTATTATCCGCCTGTACGCTCATCACCTTAGTCCGTTCTGGGCGAATCAGCCGGAAGGGGCAGACATGTTTGGTGCCGTAGGGCGTGACCCGTCTTATCTTTACCACTACCTAATGAGCTTCCCTTACCGCTTAATTAGCTTATTCACCGCGAATCAAACTATTCTGGTGTTGATATTTAGGTTTATTAATATCGCGTTGTTTGCCGGCGGCCTGAGGTTATACCGCCGTTTACTGCTAAAAACCGGGGTCTCCAAGGCGATCACGCACGCTTGCCTGCTTATTTTCATTCTTCTGCCTATTGTGCCCTTGCTGGCGGCCCAGATTAACTATGATAACCTATTGTTACCTTTGACCGCCGGGGCGTTATTGATGGCCGTGAAGTTTGATGCGTCGTTGAAGCGAGGGCAGCGGATTGATGTTAAAACACTGCTGCAGCTGATCATAGTTTGTTTGCTGGCCAGCGTTACCAAATACGCTTTTTTGCCTATATTTGTGGCGATTGCCGGCTTTGTGGTTGTCCGTATCTGGCAGGCTTACCGCTCAATGAATGAGCTACCGTTAAGTCTGGTTGCCGCTTGGCAAAGGCTCAGCACCTGGTTTCGCCTGGCATTAGTTGTCTTAATGTTATTAGCTACCGGTCTGGTAGTTGAACGCTACGGTGTAAATGTGGCGCGCTACCATACGCCCGTGCCGGACTGCGGTAAGGTGCTTAAGGCCGAGCAATGCCGTGAATATGGGCCGTGGATTCGTGATTACAACTTCAAGATTGCTAAAGTTCCAGGCTCCCGTAGTCCAGTGACATTCACTTTACATGAATGGTTTTATGGTATGTGGTTTCGCACTTTTTTTGCTGTTGATGGGCCAGCCTCTGACTTTGAAACGCGCGGGCCGCTGGCGGTACCGGGTTTAAGCGCCATAGGTTTCGCTGTCTTTAGCCTATTTGCGCTATTAGTTACCGCCGGTCGCCTTTTAAAAAAGTATAATGCCGCCGTTCTTTGGTTGTTCAGCGCAGTGACTGCCAGCTATATCAGTGTGTTGTGGCTGGACGAATACCGGGCCTTTTTACGGACCGGACAGCCGGTGGCTATCAACGGGCGATACCTTTTGCCAGTGCTTCTGCCGGTTTTGGTAATTGCCGCGGCAGCGGTGGCCGAGTTATTCAACAGATGGCGGTTCTTGAAACTCGCGACAATAACCGCAGCTGTGCTGTGTCTGGTCTGGGGCGGTGGCGCTTTAACTTATATATTGCGCAGCAACGACGCCTGGTATTGGCCAAACGGCACTGTACACACGCTTAATCACGCCGTAAAGCGTACACTGGGACCTATTACGCCGGGCTACAATCGCCCAACCCAGTTTCTGCATTAGCCCGGTTATTTGTTGTTGAAACGCTGACGTTTGGTTTGTTCCAGGTTATCTTCGATAAGTATGCGGTTAGTACGAATCAAGTCGGCGATGATGTTCAGTACCAGGCATAAGAAGGCGGCAATCATCAGGAGTGATCCGGCCAGCAGCGATTGGATATGGCCGCGGGTCGAGCCATCTTCTAAACTGAAATATACAAAGCGGGCGAACGGCACCAAGCCGAGAGCTAATAATATCCCCCCAAGCCAGCCAAAGATAATATAAGGCTTATACATGATATAGGCGCGGATAATGGTAAAAGCTGATTTGCGGACATGCTCGGTGGTAGATTTAAACAGGCGGGATTCGCGCAGCTTCGGGTTGGTATCAATTGGAATACTTGTGATATGCAGGCCTTTATAGCCGGCCTGGATGATGGTCTCCGTACAATAGCTAAAACGGCTAATGGTGTTAAGGCGTAGCAGTGATTCCCGGTTGTAGGCGCGGAAGCCGCTGGCGGCATCCGGTAGCTGAGTACCGGCAGCACGATTAACCACGGCACTGCCTAAGCGCTGCAACAGCTTCTTAGCGGCTGAAAAGTGCTCAATTTTATGGGTTTGCCTATCACCTATGACGATATCGGCCTGATCTTTCAGGATTGGTTGTAACAGGTCGTCAATGCGATTGCCCGGGTATTGATTGTCGCCGTCGGTATTGACCATAATGTCGGCGCCAAGCTCCAGGGCTTTTTGCACCCCGTCGTGAAACGACCGGCCCAGCCCCTGGTTGCGCGTATGGTGTACAAAGTGTTTGACGCCGTGTTTTCGCGCGACGGCCAGAGTCTGATCGGTGGAGCCGTCATCAGTGACCAGGACGATAATTTCGGCGATACCGGTAACCTGCTGTGGCAGGTCTCCCAGCACTAACGGTAAAGTTGCCTCTTCATTCAAGCAGGGTATATGGATCACCAATTTCATAATAGTCTATCCTGATAGTATATCGGACAGAGGTAGTTAATACCAATGGCTTGGCCAAGGGTTAAAAAATTGCTCGCGTCAAAGTACTTCTAACGGTATAATAGAGCTTAATCTGAAATGACACAAAAGCCGCGCCGTACATCTTTAAATGCCATTACCGCCCCTATACGGCCAGGCCAGGATGTGATTGCCGCCAAACAGGCTGCGCGCTTTCCCAGCGTCGGCGTAACGCTGCCTAATTATCAGTACGATCCCAGAGATTATCACAAACAGCGGGTAGCTGCCGGGGAGGTGCTGAAACAGGGCCTATGGCGGCGCACCTGGCACAAGGTGACGCTTAAGCGCTCAGTTATTACCCTGGCCTTGCTCGTACTGCTGATTGGCGGCTGGGTCGGCGGTAAATTCCTCTACAATGCTCACAAGCTGTTTGGCGGTAATATTTTCAGCGCCTTGACAACCACTAAGCTTAAGGGAGAGGACAGCGGTCGTGTCAATATACTTTTAGCCGGCAATTCGGCCGATGATCCTGGCCATAGCGGCGCTAATTTAACGGATTCAATTATGCTCATGAGCATAGACACCAAACATAATAAAGCTTTTTTGTTAAGTCTGCCGCGCGATCTGTGGGTTCATATTCCAGCCGACGGCCATCAAAAAATTAATAATGCCTATGTAGTGGGTGAAGATGAAAGTTATACGGCTAATGGTTATCCCCCGGGCGGTATGGGGCTATTATCACAAATCGTTAGCCAGAACCTGGGCGTTTCAATTAACTATTATGCTTTGATCGATTATAAAGCGTTGGAGCAATCGGTTGACGCTGTTGGCGGTATTAACCTGACAATCAAAAGCAATGACCCGCGGGGCCTATACGACCCTAATATAGATTGGGCGACCAAAGGTCCTCTTGTTAAATTATCTAATGGACCCCATATTTTAAATGGCCGCCAGGCTTTGGATCTGGCCCGGGCGCGAGGAGATTCGTACCGTTCTTATGGTTTTGCGGCCAGTGATTTTGACCGGACGGAGCACCAGCGCCAGATGTTAGTGGCACTTAAGACAAAAGCCGTTTCAGCCGGAGTGTTAGCTAACCCTGCTAAACTGAGCAGCCTGTCTGATGCCGTAGGCAATAACGTTAAAACAGATTTCAAGCCCAGCGAGGTGCATCGTTTATATGACCTGACAAAGCAAATCGATAGCAGCAGTATCCAGTCGCTCAGCCTTGATAAAGCCAATGGTAAAAATTTACTGGTTAGCTATACCACGCCCCAGGGACAGTCAGCCCTAATTCCAGCCAAAGGCATCGATAACTTTAGCGACATCCAGGCTTTTATTAATCGGCAGACCTCATCCGATCCGGTCGTCCAGGAAGCCGCCAAAGTAGTGATATTGAATGGTACAACAATCAACGGCTTGGCAGGCAAAGTCCAGCGCAAGCTGATCGCCAACGATATTATAGTCGATGCCGTAGGCGATGCCCGCACCTCTACGCAGACCACCACCAATATTATAGATGTAAAACCGGGTAAAAAGCCGGCTACCGGTGCCGCTTTGAAGAAATTGTTCGGCAATAATCTGGCGCCACAAAATCCTTATGTTAATGTCTACGATGCTGATTTTATCATCGTACTAGGGACGGATCAGGTAAGCCCGGCTGCCAACAATAAGCCATGACAATGAGCCGATGTGACTGGAAAGGCTGTGCAGTTCCCCTTCTACAATGGTATGATGCCCTGTAGATGAGCGACAATGTAGCAATTAATTATCTCCATGCCTTTTTAGAGCGGCACCCGCGGCGCAGCTACAAAAAAGGTGAAATGATAATCTTTCAGGGTGAGGCGCCGCGCAGTGCCTATGTCGTTAAAAGTGGCACCGTTAAAGCTTATAATCTAAGCGTCGGTGGCGATGAAAAACCAGTGGCGTTTTACTCGGCTGATAATGCTTTTCCTGCCTCATGGATATATGGAAAAGTGGCGAGCGCTATTTATTACTATGAAGCCTTTACACCGGAGGTCGAGGTTCACGTAATTGATCGCGACGAGTTTGTTAAATTTATCAAAAAAAGTCCGGAACTACTGTATCAGGAGCTAGAACGTTTATTATCTGACCAATTAGGCGGTTCCATACGTCTTAATGCCCTGCAACACTCCCGGGCGAGCGATAAGCTGGTTTATACATTGCACTATTTAGCATTGACGCATGGCCGGACAACCAGCCAGGGCAATATTGAGTTAACACTTGATCTGACTCATCAGGATTTTGCTAATTTGACGGGACTGACGCGGGAAACAGCCGCTACGGAGCTGAATAAGTTAAAAAAACAGGGCGTTATAGACTACGGCAAACATATACCATACAGGCTTAATCTGGACAGACTTATGCAACTCTTAAATGATCAGTTTATAGCTGATATACAGCTCACTTCGCTGGTGCCTTGACCGGCTTCTTCTCTTCCTTGGCCTGTAAAGTATCACTGACTACCCGGGCCAGGTTATGCGGAGCTGTCCAGGATTTAATGATACAACGATTGGCCCCGAGCTTGTAAGCCTCTGCTACCTCTGGTGAGTTTTCCATATTAGTAAATATAAGTACCTTCACATCCCGGTGTTTAGTGAGTACATCCCACTGTTGCAGAAATTCCAGGCCACCCATAACCGGCATTAAGAGATCCAATAAAATAAGGTCAGGTTTGAAGCCGGCAAGCTTATCAATAGCCTCCTTGCCGTCAAAGGCTTCCACCACTTCATGACCTTCATGTCTGAGGATGATGCTATAGGCGTTATTGAGGTCGCGGTCGTCTTCGACAATTAGTATTCGTGGCATGGGTCGCTCTCCTTATATAGGCCTAGTCTACTTATATCATAATGAAGATTTAACTACGTATCAAATTTTTCACAATAACGCTCAGCTACCGGCAGGCTACTAGTGATAATTTATGAAGTTTTACGCTTCTTAGGCAATGGTTTGTGGCGGGGTAAGGTAAAAAAGAAGGTAGTATATTTTTCTTCTTCACTTTGGAACCAGATTTGTCCGCCTAAAGCGTCGAGCAGGCCCTTAACCAAGTACAAACCCAGGCCGGTACCCGTGGTTTCCCGTTTAACTATGTTCTGCGCCCGGAAAAATTTGCTGAATATCTGATCCTGCGATAATTTTGGTATGCCCCAGCCGCTGTCGGTGACTGCGACCTGTATGTCGGCTCGCCGCGGCCGTAACGTGACGCTGACGCTGCCATGATCCGGTGTGTATTTAATGGCGTTCGATACCAGATTCGATAATATCTCTTTGATAAGCAGGGCGTCGGTTTTTATAGCGGTGCTTAATTGGCCTTTTGTGTGAAGCTCAAGATTAATTGATTTGCCGGCCGCCATTACGTCTAACTCCCTGATCACTTCCCCGGCGACTTTGTTTAGCTGCAGTAATTTAGGCGTTACGGCTATAGTGCCGCTTTCCATGCGGGTTATATTAAGCAAAGTACTGATTAATTCGTTCATGCGGTTCGCAGCGCCGATGATTGTATTCAGAGACTTTTTTTGAGCGGCGTTTAATTTACCCATGTAGCCGTCGCCCAGCATATGAGTGTAGGTTTTGATAGCCGATAAGGGCGTTCGCAGCTGATGTGATGCTAAAGATATAAACTCGCTTTTCATGCGGTCAACTTCTTGCTCAAATGTAATGTCGCGGAACACCTCTATGGCGCCGAGCGGCTTACCATTTAATAGAATAGGCGAAGCGGTGACTGCCACCGGTATTTTTTGACCGTTTTTACGCCGGTAATATAAGTGCTCCGATATTGGTTTACCGGTCAGAAAGGCCCGAGTGATTGGCCGATCTATCAAATTTATCGGCTTATCATCAACAGTTACGGCCACGATTTTCTTGGGGAACCAGGTGCCGATGAGTTCAGACTCAGTATAGCCCAGTAACTGTCTGGCTACCGGATTAATGCGGGTAATTCGGCCAAATTCGTCAGTCGCTACGGCGCCATCGCCAATGCTTGTAAACAAAGCTTCAGCCACGGCCTGCTGTTCATGGACAGTACGTTTAGGTCGCATCGGGGTTTCATTAAATTTAGTCATGGTTGACCCTGCCGCTAAGCATTCTTAGATTTAGCTTTGATGATCGCCAACTTCCTTAACTCACCGGTGTACTCTTCAATTATTTCATTATCCTCTGTTAGCAATGATACTACCACCCGAATCCAATCAATCAGGCTCAAAAGATCAGCCTGTGATAGTTCCTGGGGTGATTTGTGCAAGTGATTCTCCAGTTGGCGGGCTATAAAACGATCGGCGGCCGGACCTAGATATATGTGAGTTACGCGAACTACCTGATCGTAAACCGAGGAGTTAAGGCTGTCGCTCATAATCGCTAGACCTCCTCAATTTTCTTTAGACGGAGGGCACCCATGGCTAGCAGAACAAAACCTATGCCGCCAATAATGCGAAATAGTGTGCTCAGCGCCAACCTGTAATCGACCATCAGGTTCCCAACACGAGGCTGTACACTGTTAATGTATTGCAGGGCAATAGAGCTGATAATAACTGCAATAAGGCCGCCGACTAATAAGCGCAAAGCCTGCCTGTAAAGTACGCCGTCTAAATGTTTGCTGAATAGCGTAATCTCATAGGCTGCCAATAGACCGACAAACCAGGCATACAGATATGGAATAGTGACGGTTAATACCATCAGCCAGAGTGGCAAAAAATATGGATTGTCGGTTGAGGCCAGGCTAGTTGAGTTGAAATGTCGAAATGTTAGGTAGCAATAGAGAACGCCCGCACTCAGAAACAAAATAATAATAACTCGGGCGCTAGCCAAACTGAATTTGAGCTTAGCGTCGCCGACTAAGCCGCGGGAGGCTGCGCCAATTATGCTAAAGGCTATCAAGGGCAGCAGTAGATTTACATAGTTACTTATAATAACCGCCGGGCCGTGGAAGCTCGGCCATTTGCCGGAAGCGGCATTCAGCAGTAACGCAAGTATTACCGGCAGCGGCAGGCTCCACGCCAGCCAAGCGCAGCCAGTCGCTAATCTGTTAAAATGCTCACCCTCTGTAGTTTTACGTATGTAATGCGCATACTGGTGCAGTTCCACGTAGCCCACGAACGCGGCGAACCAAGAAAGCATGGCGGGCAGCGCTATAATGAACGTTATGATACGGTAATCAATTGAGCTTAGATGATACGCCTGCATTGTATCTTGATTTATGGGAAGCAGGAAAATTAAAACGGTGTAGATCAATACCAGCAAGGCAGAACTCTGTAAAGCACGCTGTATATAATTAGCTGTTAGTTTGCTATCTGTCATAGACTCCGCCGGTAATTATAGACGCTTAGGATGTATTTATAAGACAATGTATATTAAGACACGATTTTTGTGTCTTATCGGTAAGATTTTTTATACTAATCATTATTTGATAGCAGCGTCACAGCTTGCAGCAGTTGCCTTGCTCAGTAATAATGTTTACCTATGCCGCCTGCGCTCAAACCACGCCTTAGTTACCGTTACATATTGTTGGTGGGTATTTTTGGCGTAGCCCTGTATATAATTGTGCCGCAGTTGGGCGATTTACGAACCAGCTGGCACGTGCTCCGCCATATTAAGCCTGTCTGGGCAGTGCTGGCTGTCTGTTTGACAGCTGTAACGTACTTTGCCGCGGCCGCTACTTACTGTTTGCTGGCTTTTAGACCGCTGCGGTATGGCCAGGTAGTGTTAGTCCAACTGGCAGCAATGTTTATCAATCGACTGTTGCCGGGGGGCATCGGTGCTGTGGGGGCAAATTATGCATATTTGCGGCGCAGCGGGCATAGCCAAGCTCAGGCGGCTAGTGTGGTGGCTATTAATAACATGCTCGGGCTAGTGGGTCATGGCTTGCTGGTAGTGGGAACGCTGGCAATCTTCTCGCAGTCGGCAGCAATCTTGCCTAGGTCTAGCTTGTCGCTGAGTTTTTTTATCAAGTCAGTGGGTGCGGTGGCTACGGCGTTAATCATTCTCGTATTGATCTTTGGCCGCCAGCGCTTAGCCAAGATAACGATAGATTTACGTAACCAATTGTTCAGCTACAGGAAGAGGCCCGGGCGTTTGCCTGCAGCTTTGCTGACCTCCATGCTCTTAACCCTTAGTAATGTGCTATGTTTATGGGCTTGCGCCTCGGCTCTTAGTATTCATTTGTCCTGGGTGGGTACACTTTTAGTTTTTAGTTTTGGAGTTGCCGGCGGGGCGGCTATTCCCACACCTGACGGCTTAGGTGGTTTTGAAGCCGGTCTGGTGGCGGGCTTTGTAGCTTATAACGTTCCAATCTCTGCAGCTTTCGCTTTGGCCTTATTGTATAGATTAATCAGCTACTGGTTGCCGCTAGCGGTTGGCGCGTTGTCTTTTATTGTCTGCCAGCGCCGCCAGCTGTTTACGGCTTAACAATGTGTAGTTAAGCCTTTAGAGAGCTGTTGCCTGGCTTTCGTTTGTTATAATTGGGATAATTTATGGCTACAATAAAATCATCGGTTAAGTTGCTGTGCGAGGCCGCGGTCAGATTGTGAAGCCTATTCAGCGCTATTTAGTTATTGGCGTATCCGTCTATATATTTGAACTGCTGGTTATAATTGTGGCTCAACTTTTGGGCGCTAGCGGACTATTGGCCGTAAGTTTGAGCTTTTGGCTGGGTCTTTTACTTTCGTTTGGCTTGCAAAAGCTAGTTACCTTTGGTGATAAACGGTTGCACCATCGTATATTACTGACTCAGGTAACAGCCTTTGCCTTACTTGTAGCCTTCAATTTTGGATTCACACTGCTCGTGACCAAATTGCTTGAAGGAGTGTTACCGGTAGTGCTATGCCGGACGTTGGCGCTCGGTATCACTACCGCGTGGAATTTTTACTTGTACAGGACTCGTATTTTTACTGCTTCTAGCCCGTCACAGGTTAATGTTAGAAGCTAACGGATGACACTTATCAGTCTTTGGCAAAATAGACGTAAGCAAATCCGCCGACTATATCGGCGCTGGCGAACTACTATCTTAGCTAAGCGTTTGCATACCTACAGCAACCGGCCAAAGCTTGCCAAGGCCTATTTAATAATTGCTCTGGCGTTACTCTTCGGCACTACGCTGCTCTGGAGCCTGCTTGGAGCCCGGCTGCAGCAGAGTAATGCCGACCAATTGGTAAACGCTTACTTGTTCCAGGATGGCCCTACCTTTCACGGGGCTGTCTTTCCCGCTCAACACAGTTTCCTGATCAAATGGCCGCTGTTTCTTTTGGTGAAACTATTTGGTTACAGCGCCGCTGGGTTTGTAGGTTTAACGGCGGCTGTAGTGATGCTCACGGTAGGTATGTTGGTCTTTTTGTTGTCGCGGATTAACCGGCAGCCAATAATTCTGGGAACATTGTGCCTTATGCTGGCTTCAATCTTGTTGCTGATACCGGCGCAACCTTATCCTGGCGGCCTCTTACCGCTTAACATGGCTATGGCTACTACCCGAAACCTGGAATATATTCTTTATATAGCCGGCCTCTTTTGCTTGGTAAAGGCACCGCGTCTCAGGAGCAGACAATTTTATGCAGCTGTCATACTGTTTAGTTTGCTGGTGGCCAGTGATAAATTGTTTTTATATATTAGTTTCGGCGGTGCCCTGTTGGCGCTGATAAGCTATATTGCTTATAAACGGTGGCGGCTGGTCAATTTGTCATGGCGATGGCTGCTTATCAGCATTAGCGGCGGCTTGGGTGCGGTAGTCATCGTCTGGTTAATAAATTATGCGCAATTAACTCACATTGGTATTGAGGCGCGATCTTTGGGTGGACCAACAACCTACGGCCTGGCGCACGGACTAAAAGCGATAGGACTGGGCGTTATATATGCCATAGGTGGTTTGTTGACTAATTTTGGGGCAAATCCCGCCTATGATTCGCTCACCATCCAGCAAATACCCCGTAGCCTTGTACATAATCTGTACAGCTTAGCTGGACCGGCTTATGCTGTTAATCTGGGAGTTTTTCGGTTCGGTCTCATAATCAGCCTGAGATTTTTTCTTCGCAGCTTACGGCCGGTTAAATCAAACAAGGCTATACAAGACTGGGCTGAGTCGCTGGCTATATTATTACTATGGACAACACTGGCGGCCATCTGCCTGTTTGTGGCCACAAATCACTATTATGTGGTTGATGGACGTTACCTGAGCGTCAGCCTGTTTACCATGTTTGTGGTGCTCGCCAGCTGGACTCGCGGCAAGCGATTGCTACCGGAACTATGGCTGCTCAGCATTGTGCTGCTAGGTATTAGTATCGTTTTCGGTTTAATTGCAGCCGTAGGCACTTATCAAACCCAGAAACGGGCGCTGGCTACGGTTGATCAGCGTAACAAGGTTATTGGACAGACAATTAACAATCATCGGGTAGATGTCCTGATAGGTGATTATTGGCGTGTCATCCCCACCAAATCAATTACAGGTAACAGCCGGCAGACAGTGCTTCCCTTGGCGGACTGCTCTAAGCCACGGACTGTTTTAACGAGCAGCCAGTGGCAGCCCGACTTGCGCTACCATAGCTTTGCGTACCTACTAACGTTGGATGGCAGCTTGACCGGTTACCCGCATTGCACATTACGGCAAGTTGCCGCTGCCTACGGTCTGCCGAGTAGCAGCGCTCTAATAGCTGGCACATTATCTAAACCTAAAGAGCTACTGCTCTTCTATGATCATGGTATACACAAGAGTTTTTCCAAGACGGTCGGCCGGCCTCCATTATCCACGACAGTTTTACCGATTAAATTGGCCGATTTACCTCGTCCCAATTGCCATGCACCGGCCATCATGCATATAGTAGCCCATCAGGACGACGATCTGTTATTTATGAATCCGGACGTGTTGCACGGCATCAAAACCGGACACTGCATCAGCAGCGTTTATCTTACGGCGGGTGATGCCGGTGCCGCTGCCCGGTATTGGCTGGCCCGCGAGCAAGGCTCCGAAGCGGCTTACTCTCAGATGCTGGGCACTAAAGCAGTTTGGATCCAGCATATTGCACGTTTACCGGGCGGACAGCTGGTAATGGTTGCCAACCCCAGCGACAACCGCAGAATCACTTTGATCTTTATGCGCCTGCCCGATGGCAATCTGCAGGGGGAGGGTTTTGGCGTCTCAAATCATGAAAGTTTAGCTTCGCTGGAGGCAGGCAGTTTGACGCGAATTGAGACGGTTGACCATAAATCAAATTATGATGCCAATCAGCTCACAGCTGGGTTAGCGGCCTTAATGCACCTTTATAAGCCCGCCGAAATCCGTACCCAGAGTAATTATGCGAGTGTCCTCTACCCGGACCATAGCGATCATAGCGCGACCGGTTATTTTGCGAGCTTAGCCCATAAACAGTATGAAGCGGAGCAATACGGCGGCAATCTTACTGTGCCAATAAAGTTTTACATTGGTTATCCGATACGTCAATTTGTGCCTAATGTCTCAGGCCGGGACCTGATGGCTAAAGAAAATGCTTTTCTGGCTTACGCTGTTTTTGACGACAGCGTTTGCCGCTCCATAAAACAATGCCGAACGATTCCCACCTACGGTAACTACTTGGACAAGCAGTATCGTAATCCTTATTAGTCTACTCAGATCTGAATGCGGTTGAAGCGATTGAC
>JBBRXZ010000027.1:0-14984 GCA_038238095.1 Saccharimonadales bacterium (SeqCode) | reverse complement strand
TAGCGCTTGCCTTTACAGACTTCACAGGGTACGTAAACATCGGGCAGAAAATGCATTTCGATTTTGATGATGCCGTCGCCGGCGCAGTTTTCGCAGCGGCCGCCCTTAACGTTAAAACTAAAGCGGCCGGCGCTGTAACCGCGCAGCTTGGCCTCGGGTAGACTAGCAAACAGTTCACGGATGGGCGTGAACAAGCCGGTGTAGGTAGCGGGGTTTGACCTTGGAGTACGGCCAATCGGCGACTGGTCGATGATGATGGCTTTATCGAGCAGCTTGATGCCTTCAATGTCGTCGTGTTTGCCCGGCACGGTGTTGGCCCGGTGCAAACGGGCTAACAACTCTTTAGCCAGAATATCGTTAATTAAGCTTGATTTACCGGAACCGCTAACACCGCTGACCACCACCAGTTTGCCAAGTGGAATCTCCACATTAACGTTTTGCAGATTATTTTCCCGAGCGCCTTTTATAACTAATGCTTTGCCGTTGCCAGCACGCCGTTTTTTTGGAGTGGCGATCTGTTTTTTGCCGGCTAAGTACTGCGCCGTAATACTGTCTTTAATTTTCTCGACTTCCTGGGGCGTACCAGCCGCCACAATTCTACCGCCATGAATGCCGGCACCCGGCCCAATATCCAGTAAATAGTCGGCCGTGCGAATAGTTTCTTCGTCGTGCTCCACAACAATGACGGTATTATCAAGATCACGGAGATGCTTAAGGGTGCGGATCAGGCGGGCATTGTCGCGCTGGTGCAGGCCAATGCTCGGTTCATCCAACACGTACAGCACACCCATCAGTCCGGAGCCGATTTGTGTGGCCAGCCGGATGCGCTGAGCTTCCCCGCCGCTTAAAGTCTTGGCGCCGCGCAATAAGTTCAGGTAATTTAGTCCCACGTCTTGCAAAAATTGCAGGCGGGCGCCGATCTCTTTTAAGATCAGCTGGGCAATTTTAGCTTCTTTTTCGTTTAGTTTGAGGCTATTAAACCAGCCCAGGGCATCATCAATCGAAAGACTGCAAATGTCCATAATCGATTCGTCTTTAACGGTAATTGCTAAAACCTCCGGCTTCAGGCGGCGGCCCTGGCAGGCATGGCAGGGCTTTTCCTGCATAAAACGTTCAATATCGCGGCGGATGAAATCACTATCGGTCTCCTTATGGCGACGTTCCAGGTTCGGCACCACCCCTTCATAAGTCGTCTCAAACGACCGGCCTAAACCAAGTGAGATTCTATAGGTTTCTTTGCCGGTACCGTACATAATTTTATCGAGCTGGTCAGCATTCAGTTCACCTGTCGGCACATGCAGGCTAAAATTGTACCTGTCTGCTACCGCCTGCAGCTTCTTCATATACCAGTTATCGACATTGATGCGGTTATAGGGGCGAATAGCACCCTCGGCAATGGTTAGCGTGCCGTTGGGTATTACTAAATCAGGATCGACTTCCAGATGGTTACCCAGGCCGGTACAAACCGGGCAGGCGCCGTGGGGGCTGTTGAAGCTAAAAGTCCGCGGTTCCAGCTCGGGGATGGCCACTTCCGGATGGTCCGGGCAGGCGTACATTAAACTGTAGGTCCAGGTCTCATCGCCGTCGGCATCGAAGATAACCACCTTACCCTCGGCTATATCCAGCGCCTGCTCCACCGATTGCACCAGCCGGCTACGACTATCTTCATTGTTAACCAGCCGGTCGACAACTATTTCGATACGATGACGATAGGCCTTATTTAGCTCTGGGAACTCATCTAAAGCATAGACTACGCCATCAACCCGGGCCCGCGCGAAGCCGGCCCGCTGGTACTGCTCGGGTATGTGCTCAAAAGCACCTTTTTTATCAATCACCACCGGTGCCAACACCATTAGCCGCTTATCCTTAGTAGTGGCTTCAATCTGATCGATAATGCCATTGGTAGTCTGGCGTACCACCGGCTGGCCATCAACCGGACAGTGAGGTACACCGATACGTGCAAATAATAGTCGCAAATAGTCATAAATTTCGGTGACGGTTGCGACCGTGGAGCGCGGGTTACGCGAAGTCGATTTCTGATCAATAGAGATAGCCGGCGACAGACCATCAATCTGGTCTACATCCGGCTTCTCCATCAACCCCAGGAACTGCCGAGCATAAGAGCTGAGTGACTCCACATAGCGGCGCTGCCCTTCGGCATAAATCGTGTCAAAAGCCAGGCTGGACTTTCCAGATCCGCTCAGACCGGTAATAACCACCAACTTATTACGCGGAATCGCAACATCAATATTTTGGAGATTATGTTCCCGCGCACCCTTAACCGTAATCTGTTCAGCCACCAATTTCTCCTTTTAACTTGCCCTTAGCAAGTGATCAATTATACAGGAAAATTAACACAAAATCGAGTCTTTCGTATCTGACAGAGCATCGAGATGGTGCTTCAAATCTCCCTTACAGCGGACAATTATTAATGGAATCTTTTAAAGCAGCCTCTTCCATCGGGCATCCATTTTTATGGTATTGGATCATGCTCTGATTCTCATGATAATTATTTACAGCGACGTAAGATATGCCGACTAACAGAATCAGTCCTAAAATCGTATAAGCGCTCGCAAGTCGTATTCGATCGTGTTTCCATACGTGATAAGCACCTTCTGCAAGTAGCCAGAGCGGAACTGCTACTACAATCCAGAAAAATGCCAACAGGCCTAAGCCTGCTGCTTCTGGCACACCGGAGTTGGGCCCTCCAGATGCTACAGCATCAGAAGAAATAAGTTGTGCTGCACCATACAGATAATTCAAACCCGCCACTAGCACGATGGCAACCAATGCGGCAAAACTTACGCAGTATACGGTTACATGTCTTTCGTATTTTTTCTTAATCACCATGCAATAATAGCATAAGAGGAATGAAATATAGTTGACCTATTGACAAATAGGTGTATAATACAAGTTAAATCTTATAAAAATAGTGGGGTCCTTGTGTATAGTTTTCTCGTCCTGGGCTTAGTGCCCGGCACCAATATTCAAATCACTTTTCAAGACTGGTTATATGGTTTCTACTTGTTAGCTGCTGTCTACGGTGCCCTCCGATTATGGCTATATGTCCGGCGCCAGGCCATGGTAAACGGGTTAACGCCCCGGCGCCTGACTTTACACGCTAGCCAGCTACATCGTCGTCTACATCAGACGGCACAATAGATTGACCGTACAGCTGAAGCTCCTCTAACAGGTATTGCTGCTGACCGGTTAGCTTTCCGGCGGCTAGCTCCTGCAGACGGGCAAAGTATTTAGCCAGGCGGCTGTCGTTACCGCCTCCCAGCAATTGACGGCGGCAGAATTCATCCCAAGCTGCCCGCTCCTCCGGGCTGAGGCTAGCCGGATAATTACGGGCTTTATACAACGGCAAGAGGTTCTTTAAGCGCTCATCTTGAAAGCTATCCATTAATTTAGCAAACTCATCAGACACAGTAGCCCGTACCGACCGCATAATTTGCTTATCCCGGTCGCCAATAAAGCCGTCATACAAACGGCTATCAACGGTTAATGGGTTGTCGACCAAACTAATCTGTTGCTTGGCGCGTTCATCATCCAGTTGAGCCACTACTTGCATCATTTTGGCGGTAAATTCTTTTTGGTACTTTTTAAATATATCCAGATGCTTTGTTACAGTTTCCAAAGTAAGATTGAGCCGTTGTTGGGTAGCCTTAGCTTTCATAACACCTAACGGCGCCACGGCCGGACACCGATTATACTTAAGTGTTTTGACGGGTAGGCGAGTAGCATCGGGGTCTTTGGTATATCGCCAAGCTTCAACCAGTTCATCAACATTCATCTTCAAGAATGGTTTCGGATCAAATCGTAGATTATAGACCAGTGCCGCATTGTTCCCTGATGGCTTAGCCAGTAGTACTGCTGCGGTTGTGTGCAAATAATCGCTCGAAAAACGGCCGGAGGTATACACAAACGGCTGGCCAGCTTCCACTAGTTTGGCTACTTTTTGCTTATCACGCATGTCAAGCAGGTAGTCAAGCAGGTCTTTTTGCTTATCACGTATCAGTTTGGCGACAGCGATGGTTGCTAGCACATCACTTAAGGCCTCGTGAGCTGACTCATGGCTTAGCTTGTTAACACTTGTCAAAAATTCTAAGCGATTAGTCGGTTTGCCATCTGGGGCAAAAGGCCATTCGATACCCTCCGGCCTCAGTGCCCGCGTCATCCTTACTACGTCCAGGATATCCCATCTGGAAGAGCCATCCTTCCATTGCCATTCATAGGCATCATAGAAGTTGCGATAGTGTAAGAAGCGCATAAACTCATCATCGAAGCGGATGTTATTAAAACCCACAAAAATCGTCTCAGGCTGTACAACCTCAGTGTAAAACAATTTCAGGAATTCAGCCTCGGTTATACCTTCGGCCAGTGTCTGCTGGGGCGCTATTCCGGTAATCAAAACAGCATCGGGCGAGGGTAGCACATCGGGCGTTAACTTAATCAAAACATTGACCGGTTCGCCTATAGGCTTCAGCTCCATGTCGGCCCTTTGCCCGGCAAATTGCATAATTCGCCCTGCCCGCGCGTCAAACCCGGTAGTCTCCAAATCATAAAAGAAAAAACTGGCCGCCATAGTTAGCTACCAGTTTAACACCTAAAGGTTAACTCTGAACGAGCTCAGGGGGGTGATAGATTGCAACGGAAGTTGGTACCGGCTCTTCTTTACCACGCAAAGCAGCTAAAACCTTTCTCGTAAGACTACACTTGCGCATAATTAACTTTACTTCTAGTGGTTCTGGACGCAGTAACTCAGCTTGTACCGCTACAGCAGTATCGGATACTGGTGTTATTTTACGATCTTTGAAAAAAACTACTTGACCCACATTACGCCCCAAATTATGCACAATAGGGAAAGAGGCTTTATCACCATAGAGTAAATCCCGAGCTAGGCCTATATCAATTTCTGCATTATGATTTTCAATTGGATAAAACACCTTTTGTGAGATTTCGCTGCTAGGTGGTGCTTCTAAATGAGCTGGCATAAAACTCTCTCTATTAACTTAAGTATTATACCACATGTTGTCAATATTGGAAATGGTTAATGAGGCCGATTTGGATGGTTTGGCCGGGGGCGATGCCTTGGCGGCGGAGTTCGTGGAGGATGCCGGCGCGGCGCATAATGTCGCGTAGGCGCTGGACACCTTCCGGTTTGTCGAAGTCGGTGCGGCGGGCAAATTTTTCTATGCGTTCGCCTGCAACTACAAAAGTATCACCTTCTTTGGTGACTGTATATGCGCCTGAGGTGTCCGTTAGCGTCAAAACAGGTATGGTTGGCTTTTTAGAAACTGGCTGGGGTTTAGCTCGGGCGAGCTGAACTTTATGTTTAATAGCAAATAACAGAGGTTTTAGGCCTTGGCCTGATTGTGAGGAGATTGCAAAAATTACTGCCGATTTAGGCACCGCCTTTTTGAGTTGTTTTGTCAGGTCGGTAATGATGTCATCGTCCAAACCTTCGACTTTAGTGAGCGCAATGATTTCGGGACGTTTAATAAGTTCCGGTTGGTAAGCTGCCAGTTCGGCTTTGATGGTCTGGTAGGCAACGGCTACGTCTTCGGTATAAGCATCAATGAGATGGAGGATAACAGCCGTACGCTCAATATGGCGTAAAAAATCATGGCCCAAACCCTTACCGTCGGCGGCTCCCCTGATCAGACCGGGTATATCGGCAACCAGCACACTCATACCTTTATCAATGTCAACGACTCCCAAGTTCGGTATTAAAGTAGTGAACGGATAATCGGCAATCTCGGGCTTAGCATTACTGACCTTGCTGAGCAGGGTTGATTTCCCGGCGTTTGGCAGACCTACCAGGCCGACATCCGCAATTAGCTTTAACTCCAGCTGCAGTTCAAGCACTTCGCCCGGTTCGCCTTTTTCAGCAAAATTTGGCGCCTGCCGGCGTGATGACACAAAGTGGGCATTGCCAAAACCACCTCTACCGCCTTTAGCGACCGTTACCCGCTGTCCATCTTCGACTAAGTCGGCTACAACTAGACCATTATTAGTTGCCATCGTGCCGACCGGTAAGTCAACGATACGATCCTTGGCACTCCGGCCATGCTTTCGCCTTTTGTCACCAGGTTTACCATCATCGGCCCGAATTTCTTTGAGGTAGCGAAGAGTGGCCAGGGTATTTTGATTGCGGCTGGCGAGCAGTATAATGTCACCGCCGTCACCGCCGTCACCGCCGTCCGGACCGCCTTTATCGATAAATTTTTCGTGCCGGAAACTAAGCTTGCCGTCACCGCCAGCCCCGGCTGACACCGTCACCGTTACTTTATCAACAAAACTCATTAATTAAGCATATATTGTTCATTCTTGAGGGTAAAGTACCCAGGGTGCAGTTTGGGATGAAAAACGAGCACCGCAGTGGAGACGTACTTGAAAGGTACGTCGTAATGAGGAGCAGAGTTTTACGCCCAAAATGTGCCGTGTACTTTAGCCTTTTTAGTGAGAGATGTAGTTCATAAAGTGGCTGGCCGGCACCCAGTTAGCAGTCGAGCCTACTCTGCCCCAACCGGCTAAGCTATTCATATCCGAATACTTAATCATGGTACCGTCAGCCGAGACGGCGTCAACGACAGCCACGTGGCCTTGAGAACCGGCAGTTGTCTGGGCAATTGATCCAGGCACCGGCGCCTTACTAACCATCCACCCGCTGCGCGAGGCATAGAAAGCCCAGGTATTGGCATTACCCCAGTTATTAGGCACAGCTATGCGATTGGCAACGTACCATGTACAGTAACCATAATCATAGCCATTGGAGCCGTACGCCGGACCGCCCCAGGCAAAATCACCGGCACTCGCTCCAATAATAGCCGCCCGTGGTGCGGCAGCCGGTGCAGACCCCGTTACGGCATCGGGAATAATAATGCGCTGGCCATAAGTAAGACCTTTAATCTCGGCGTCATTATAAGCGGTGATTTTATCTTTATTAGCCCGGAATCTAGCAGCTAGGCTGTCGGTCGTGTCGTTAGTATTAACCGTATAGACAATGCCATTGACGGGGGGGATTGCCAGTTTGGCGCCGATGGCGACTGCATCACCGGTCAAATTATTTGACCCGCGTATACTGTCGGATGTTACGCCGAATTTTGTGGCGATTATAGGGACAGTATCACCGGCTACGGCTGTGTAATCCTGAATGTCGGCCTTGGATTTAAGAGCGGTAGCTACCACTTGCGGTTTGCTGACAACATTATTGCTACTGGCAGCAATAGCGACATCGGCAGCCTGGGACTGGGCCTGGTTGGTGATGGCCGTCGTCTCCGGCAAGCTGCCCAAACGGGCCACAGTCAGGGCGATATCAGCCGAAGACACTTGGTCAAGTGGATTAGCAACATCGGCCTTAGGAGTGCCGCTCAGAAGCGCCGGTGTAGCATTTGTACGCGGATTTTGCAGCACAAAGGTCAAAATCACCCCGAGGATAAAAACATTTAACACCAGGAAGCCTACAAGAACTGCCGGGCGGTGAAGTTTTTTATGACGTACCTTCAGCTGCCAGTCACTATAAGACCTAATCGGCCGAGGGCTAGTCGGCGTAGTAAAGCGTTCAGTAATCGATGCGGAAGGGACTGTACTAATACAAGCTCCTTAAAGCAGCCATGAGCGGTCTGCCAATACTCCCAGCCAGACGTTTAGATTAATTAACGGCAAATTATCTTCATAATTTCCCCTATCCATGGTAAGTGTCTAGCTCTGGAGGTAATGCTAACAGGAGTATAACAGGTAATGACCCCTGTGAAACATTACCTGTCAAGTATAACAAATGCATTCTTTTGTGCAAGGCTTTTATGCTTTTTTAATCTTATTTTAATTAAATCTTAACTTTAAAGGATTGCCCTATTTAATTTGGGAGCTAATTATTACATAGCTTATGGCAATACTTTTGGGTTAGAGCCTGATGATCTTCCAAAGTGTTCGAAAAGTAAGTGGTACCGTCATCACCGGTTACAAAGTATAGCCAATTAGTGCCGGCCGGATGGGCAGCGGCAGCCAACGAGTTCGTGCTAACCGAGCTGATAGGACTGGGCGGCAAACCGGCGTGCAGCAGCGTGTTGTAAGGTGAATCGTAGTTAAGAGCCGGAACATGACCGGCGGCAATGGCACCGTAGCGGGCAGCGGCGTCCGAGCCAAGCATCATATTGGCTTTTAGCCTGGATAAAAACACCTGGGCAGCCTTCATTTGATCATCCGGCTTACTGACTTCCTGATCAACCATAGAGGCTAGCGTCAAACCCTGATAGGTGGTCAATCCTTCAGCCGCGAAAGCTGCCTGTACATCGGGGGTCAGATGCTGTCCCGTTTCAGCCAACGATTCGCGGATAATAAACGAAGGTAAGGTTGAAGCATCTTTTTGAAAGGAGTCCGGCCAGAGTAAGCCCTCCAATGTTGTTACATTGGCCGGTTTATAAGCCAGAGCCGGCAAATCTGTGTACTGGCTGGGGTCGAGGGCCTGATCCACCGCTCTTGGTGAAAAACCATCATTAATGAGGTCGGCACGCACCTGGTCTATTCGCCGGCCCGGCAGTATGGTGACCAATCTCGTCGCCACCCGGCCTTTAGTCATCGTAGTGACTATAGAACCGGTACCTTGGCTTGGCGACAAGGCATAGGTGCCAGCCTGAAGCTTATTGCCCAGCTCTTTACTATGAACATATAACTGGAAAGCCCAGGTACTTCGTATCAAATGGTCGTCTGACAAGTTAGAGGCAATTTGCTTGACTGAACTACCCTTTTCAACTGTAAAAATCTGTGTCTTTTGGCTGGCACTTACCGGCTTTAGACCAAGATTATAAACATGGCGGGACACAACCATACCGATTATCGCCAGGCTAATTAATCCGGCTAGCAGCCACCAGATACGCTTTGGCAGGCGTCGCATATGACGCTTGTTGTGGGCGGAGTAGTTTGACCTCATGGCACCAGCTCCTGATTGGCTGCCAAAAAGTCTTCCAATATGTAAGTAGCAGCCAGAGCGTCAATATCCTCCGGGGCATAAGCTTTGCCATGACTTTTGAGTTCAGCTTCAGCAGTAATGGAAGTTACCGCCTCATCAGTAAAGTGAACCGGTAAATCAAAGTGCTGACGCAGCTGGTCGGCAAAGGCCGCGGTAACCTCCGTCTGCTCCGTAGTCTGGCCCTGCAAACCACGCGGAAAACCGACCACTAGCATTGCTGCGCCTTCAGTTTCAATAATATTCGTAAGCGCTGAAAAGAAGGTGTCATCCCGACTCAGCGTAATTAGCGGCCTCGGTAAACGCGCTGATAGCGTTGCCACAGCAACGCCAATTCGTTTGTGCCCCACATCCAGCCCCAAGACCGATCTAACGGTTGTGGGCATTCGAAGTGCTCGGTTTTGTGCTGGCTGTCGGTTTAGCAATATTTACTGTGATCCGGCTGGTTTTTTTAGGCACCGAGCTTACCCAGAAGGGGCTTAGCTTAACATCGACCCCGGTGACATCAGGATTGTTTTGCAATTGGCTCTTAATAGCACCGGCCTTTTTGCCGGCTGCCTGCTCTTTGATTGTCTTAACATCCAGATCAGGTCCGGCAGTGGCACTGGTACTTAAGCTCAGGGTAGCACCTGTCGCCGAAATACTGTCTACATTATAGACTGCCTTATTCAGGCCATTATCAAGAATGCTTTGTTTAGAAGTATCGATCTGGGTTTTGATGTTGTCATCAAGCAAGGCATTGAGATCTTCCTTATGAACCCCGAACATGGTGTAGGTAATTGTCTCCGTCACCGTCACATTATTAGCAATCTCGCCAACATTAGCACTCGATGTCACAGCTGGCGTACCGGCAGTATATGTAGCCGCAATCGGATAATAATTATCTCCCCTTAATTGGCTATTTAGCGTTTGCTTAACATCGCCATCGTTGGTCGCAATTTTAGCCTTGGCATTATTAATGTCATTTTGATTTACGATCTGGACTATACTATCTGTTCCTCCGGAAATAGCCGTGTTAACGCTAGCTGTAACATCTTTCCTGCCGGCAACTGTAAAGGCGTTCGCGCCATTGTAGTCCGCGCCCGGGCTTTGAGCAATTATGGAGGTATCATTAGTGGCCGGGAAGTTAAGGCAACCCCCTTTTGCTTTACCGGCCGAGCTGAAAGAAGTATTTACTTGTGTTATATAGGTCAAACCATTAGAGCTTACACCAGTACCGGATGGTACGTCAGGGGGCGCCCCGTCAGGTATCGAGCCACAGACTTGAGCTGTCATTGTAACAGAGCCGCTGGCTTTACTGCCGTTATTTTTTTGGCCGGTGGTGGGCATTTGCTGGCTTAAAGTTTTTTGCTGCTGGGCCAATTTAGCAGGAATTATATTATCGGACGGTTTAAGGGTCGTAGCGGCAGTAGATAAATTAAGGTTAAGATTAGTATCTACATTGGTAGCATCAGTCTTTATAGCAATGACTGCTTTAGGTAAGGCCGTGGCGGCAAAAATCAGGCCGGCTATTAATAAAATGAGCGCTAAGGCGCCCAGAACCAACAATAATCGGAAACGCTCGAAGTTTGGTATAGATAACTTCTTATTCTTCTTTGATTTGGCCGGAGGCTCAAAAGTCTTTGCTCCAGGCGGTTGAACGCCGGCTTCAGGCGGCAGGTTTGCATCATCAAGCGTAAGCGTCTCAACAGCATCGCCGGCAGCACTGGCACCGGCCAGTTGGCCAATCGTCTGGCTGGGGTCAACAGGCAGCTCAACTTCACTTCCATCTTCTTGTATAGTCTCTTCGCTGTCATCAGGCAACTGGGGGCCGAGTGGAATTTCCGGCTTACTAGTAAGTGTTTTAGCCACGTGCAGGCCGGCAGCACCCGCTAGTGGTAACAAACCGGCTTCCGAAGTAATCAGTACCAGATTTTTACTACTGCTATCAGCGGCGCGTTTTAGCAGCTTCATGTTGACAATGCTTTGGAACATCGCAGCACGCTTCGGCAAGACTAAAGCAACAACCTTGTTATCGCTGGTCCTCAGTTTATCAATAATGCCGGTGATTTCATCATCGATGTCTATGTAGATGGTGTCTTTGTCGCTGCTGCTCATTCGTTCCTGCTCACGATAATTATACGCTTAACATTTTATCAATTTTATCGCGGATTGTACCACCGGCAGAGCCGGAGAACTGCCAGGTGTCCATACCGACACGCAGTAGTCCCATAGCTGTAATAAAAGTGTGGTCGTTGACATTATTTGTCTTGTCGATAATCCCGGCAACCTGCTCAGGACGTATGTGATGCACACTCGGTTTTCGTGTAAAGGGCAGGCTACGATACCACTCACTATGCTCCAATCGGTCCATAAGCAGATCCAGCGACGACCCGCCCCCACAGAGAAACAGTCGATGAGGTAGATGGTCAAGCTTGGTAAACTCACTAAGTGCCAGTTCGATGCCGCCAATCCAGACATCGGCTGTTTTGCCAAGTGCCGCTTCAATAGCTGGCCGCTGAGCCACAGGAGCTTTATTATTGCTCAGGCCCACCTTGAGCTCCTCAGCCCTTTCAAAATCGACACCTAAGTCACGCTCAATTGCATGCGTATAGGCGCGCCCGCCGATGCCAAACATCTTAGTTCCCTGCACTCCACCTTCGTTTATAACGGCCATATCGGTCGTACCGCCGCCAACATCCATGAGTATGGCGCTAAGGCTTTGATTAGGATTATTACCAATTACTGCCCGAGCCACGGCAAACGGTTCCGCCGCCACTGCTAACAGATCAAGGTCAAGTTCCTGAGCGGTCTTTTCCAGAGCGCCGATGTGAATCAACGGTGCAAAGGCCGTATATAACTGCACAACTACGTCATTGCCCTGAAAACCGATGGGGTTGGTCACGGGGTAGCCGTCAATTTCTATGCTAACCAGGGCACTATTGACTAAGCGCACCTCGACCTCTTTGCCGCCTAGCTCCCAGGCCAGTTGTTGTTTGGCTTTGATATGAGCCCTTTCCTGCACCAGGTTGATAATCTTTTCCATTTCGATTATGTCGAGCGGCTTGGTAGCTTGTTTTCGGGCCACACGTACCGTTGTAGTGGTACCTTTCACCAGTTCGCCGGCAATACCGATAATGGCCGAGCGTACGCTAATACCAGCCTGTTCCTCGGCTTGATTCAAGGCCTTATCACAATTATCTACCACTCCGGCAATGTCGGAAATAGCGCCGGCCTGCATATCGCTTAAGCCCTGATGTGCCCGGCCTACACCAATAATTTCCACGCCGCCACCCTCTTTATCGACCCGGCCGATCAGCGCTTTAACAAATTCCGTCCCAATATCCAACGCCACCAGGTATTCTTCACTCTTTTTGCCGGCCCGCGCCCGGACTTTAGTCGAAGCTTTCTTAGCACCCGCGCCAGCCCTATGAGCCACACTGCTGCCAACACTTTTAAATTTTTGAAGCATATGCACTATTTTAGCACACTAACACCCTTGAAAACCCTGTTAATAGAACTTGCTGAACCTTTATGTCGGGTACAGCCTCGAGCTTTACATATTACCTTCAGGCCTCTACATACTTTATACATCATATTGATACACTAAGTGTGTGTACGTCTGATTGTTAATACAAATGAAACAGAGCTATTGTGATAACATACCTATCATACACACTCGTCTGCTGCAAGACGGCTTTGATGCGGCGGATGCCGGAAAGTGTTTCGATGCTGTGATTTTCAGGTAGTATAAATGTCATATCCTTCTATATTGTCTAGTCTCATGCTATTAAACGTTCCGCTCTCATATCTATTTATAATTGCTCTGTAGCTAGTAATTCCTATCTGTCCGCCAACACCTGCTACGTCAAGGGATCAAGCAAGGACGGCTTTTATACGGCGGATGCCAGCAGAGCTGGATTCTTCCTTAATTATTTTAAATTTTTTGGCACCTTCAACAAGTTGCAAGGTATGATCGACATGCGGGCCACCGCAGATCTCGAAACTAAAAGGTTTATCAGTATCGTCAGCGATCATTTTATAGACTTTAACAGTGTCGCCATAACGGTCGCCGAACTGACCCAAGGCGCCCTTTTCTTCAACAGCAACTTTGGTCGGGTATTCTTCAAAAGACACTTTAAGATCCTTGGTAATTTGTTCATTAACAATACCCTCAACTTGCTTGATCTGTTCCGGCGTCATTTTTTCCGAATGGCTGAAGTCAAATCTAAGTCGTTCTTCAGTGATGTTTGAACCTCGCTGAATAACATGATCGCCCAATACATCGCGCAACGCTTGATACATTAAATGCGTCGCTGTATGATATTTTTTGTGCTGGAGAGTCTGTCCGCCGAGACCACCCTTGAATATGCCTTTGCTGGCGGTCTGGCTACGCTTTCGCTGCTCTTGTAAGCGTGCGTTGAAAATAACGTTCCACTCTTTTTGCACTTCAATATCCTGTTTGTACGCTTCCTCTACGGATAGCTCAGCGGGAAATCCATAAGTATCGTAAAGAGTAAAGATATCGCTACCATATAAGATGCGTTGGTCGCTAATAAATTTATTAAACTGGGCTAAGCCCTTGCGGAGGGTTTGGCGGAAGATTTTTTCTTCTTTCATTAAGACTTCAATAACTTTTGCGCGGTTTTTGGCCACCTCTGGAAAATCGTCTCCATACATGTCAGTAATGACCGGCACAATATGCTCCAAGAAGTTCTGTTCAATACCGAGCTCAAAGGCAAAACGGATGGCACGACGTAGTAGGCGGCGCATGACATAACCTTGTTCTTTGTTGCTCGGGACAATACCATCTACAGCCAGGAAAGTTGCGGCACGTAGGTGATCGGTGATAACGCGCATGCTTTCGGTATGGCTGTCATAGTTTTTACCGGAGAGGTCTTCAAGTTTTTGAATAATTGGTTTTAATAGGCTAATTTGAAAAACATCGGGATTGTTTAACGCTGCTGCGGCAATTCTCTCTAATCCGCCGCCAAAGTCAACATTCTGATTGGGTAATTTATCAAATCCATTGTCTGTTTTTATATATTCCATGAAGACGCTGTTACCGATCTCCAGGAACCGACCACAGTCACAGTTGGGATGGCAGTGTTCGCCGTACTTGGTATCGTGCGCCACAAAATCAAACTCGTAGAAGATTTCGCTGTCCGGACCGCCTGGCTCACCCGTAGGCATATCGTTGATATGACCGGCCCGGCACCACCAGTTTTTACCGGCATCATAGTAGAGTATACGGCCGCTCTGCATACCGTTGCTATAGCCATCGGCTTCGGAGCCAATATCCACCTCTTTAGCATCAATTTTTTTACCTAAGAAAAGCTTATTCCAGATCTCGGCACTTTCAGTGTCCTTAGGGATATTATTCGCCTGGTCGCCAATGAAACAAGTAACGTACAGTTTTGTTGGATCCAAGCCCACCACATCAGTTAAAAACTCAAAAAACGAGGGTAGCTGCTCTTCTTTGAAATAATCGCCGAGCGACCAGTTACCCAACATCTCAAAAAATGTCGTGTGGCGATTATCGCCAACCTCTTCAATATCTTGAGCCCGTAAGCACGTCTGACTATTAACCAGACGCGCACCGTCCGGATGCGGTTCACCAAGCAGATATGGGATAAGCGGCTGCATGCCGGAGCCGGTAAATAAGGTAGTCGGATCGTTATTAGGCACCAGTAATGCCCTGGGAATGACGTTATGCTCCCGCTCCCCAAAAAAATCTAAATAAGCCTTCCGGATTTCTTGCGCCGTCATATCTGTTCCAGTTTATCAGCTAGCAATCATAAATTACTACTGTTTGGCTAGGCTATCCCTCTTGACGATTGTATAAGTGCTTTGTAAATACAGTAAATCACTGACTATTCTCTGCAGCTCTTTGCTTACGACTTCATTATTATGCTCAAGGGTCTGGCTTACCTCATCAAGAGTAGTTGCTAAAGTAGCGAAGTAATCGCCAGAGCGAATTTGCACGGCGAGCCGGGGGTAGTCCTCGTCCCCGCCATCACGCAGCTGCATAGGC
>JBBRXZ010000026.1:0-15230 GCA_038238095.1 Saccharimonadales bacterium (SeqCode) | reverse complement strand
ATGATCACGTAATGTAACTTCAAGGAATAGGTATTTAGTATGTTCAAGAATTTTTGGAGATCCCCTTAGAACGTGTGCTTCAAATGACTCGGTATCGATTTTCAAAATATCGATTTTTTTTAATTTTAGTTTTTTACAGTAATTATCAAGAGTAAGTGTTTTGACTTTTACAGTTCCGTCAGAGGATAACTGACTCGTGACAGAATCGGCTTCATCAAAATTCATATAAGCTGTACCGTTAGTATCTGATATTGCATTTGAGGAGCAAGTTATTTGCTTAATATGATTAGTATTCTTTCTCAAACACTCTAATGTTTCTGGCACTGGTTCAATCGCGTATATGTTAGCTTTTGGGAATAAGTCGTGGACCATAAGGCTGAAGAAACCCACATTAGCACCACAGTCAACAATAGTTCTGACTTCATTGCGTTTTACATGAGCTATTTGCAGCATGTATTGATGCCTTGACAACATGCTTTGATAACCAGCCAATCCAAGCTTTGAATCATAAAATAATTTCTTTCTATCAAAGTATATATATGACTTTCCTAATTCAAACGGCTTATAAAAGTGCCAAATAATAGAACGATATTTAACTCCAAGGAAACGAAATTTTTTGGCGAAGCTCCACCTCGAAACTTTTAAAAAACGTCTATCAAGTGCAAGTGATTGCAATATTAATCCCATAACTAGATTACCTGTATCTTCCTAAGCCTAGATATCAATAAGCCTAAGGTACCAGAAGTAAATTCGCCGGTTTTCATTAAGAGCATACTTAAGCCTAAAATAGGGTGACGGAATAACTTTTTTGGTTTACTCAGGAATAGCTTGTATCGATTGAGAGGGCCTACCTGAGCACTTAGCATTGAGTGTTCCGGGTTAACGGATAGATAGGCCGCTGCATGCTGAGCATAGTAGTATTTTTTCTTCAGTGTTTTAGAAAAGCTTATGTGGCCTTCATTGTGGCGGATGAATTCATCCGTTGTTACTAATTTGCCATGGCTTTTGGCTCGTTTTGATAGGTCCCAGTCTTCACCACTGACCATTTTTTCATTGTAGCCGTCTATTTTGTGGAAGGTTTTAGCTGGGAAGAAGCGAGCTGCTTCGATCCACGGCACATTAACATAGAAGCTGCGCTCAAGAGCTTTGCACTTAGCCCAAAAATTTTCACCAAATGACTCCTCATGTATAATTACACCTTGAACTTTTTTATCTTTAGTTACCGCGACCACACATTGCTCAATGACTTTTGGGCCAAGTTCCATATCCGAATCTATAAATATTAAATATTTACCATTTGCTTTGGCAGCACCATAATTTCGTTGGGCAGTGCGCTCTGGCCCTTTTGTGAAAAATTTGGTGGTGTACCTAGTAGCGATATCCTTGGTTTTATCTGTGGAATAATTATCTATTACAATCAATTCTGTATTTTTAAATGTTTGATTTTTAATTGACTGAAGGCACTTCTCCAAAAAATCTTCACTATTGAGCGTCGGCACAATTACAGATACCAGCGGATATGTTGCTTTGGCTTTTTTAACTCGCATATGGCCAGACAATTATAATAATTGGTCCTCTCGTGTCGCTAAGATATTTGCATATTTAAGTCGGGGTATAGACTCAAGATTAATTTCATTAATGGTGGACCCCTTTTCATTAAGAAAATAGAAATGCCTAAAGCCATTCAATATGAGTTTTAGCTTTTTAATGTCAGATAACTTTTGAAGATGATTATATTCAAAGAAAAGGAGTCTGACTTTTTTTAGCAAACGTTCGCCGCCCTGTAGCACAGCAAGTTCATAACCTTCTGCGTCGAGTTTTATAGCATCTATCGAAGTATTCTTGAAGAAATCATCCAAACGTATAACCTTTACCTTTACTGAGTTGTGAAACGTTGATGTGGATTTTTTAATAAGCGATTGAGTTCCTATACTTCCGGTTTCTTTGAATAAATCTAAAATACCCCGCTTTTCTCCAACTGCTAGTTCATGAAGTGATACATTATGGCATTTATTTAATTTAATATTTCTTGTGAGTAGATCATAGTTTAAAGGTTCAGGCTCGAAACTATGCACATGACCGTCTCTGCCCACTGCTTTCGAAGCAATTACGCTATACAGACCTACATTTGCTCCCACATCAACGACAGTCATACCCGGACGTATTATTTTTTTAAAAAGTTCTATTTCAGTCTTTTCGTAATTATCGTTTAAGAGACTGGGTAGTATCGTAATGTCGTCACTTGGAAAATAGTATTGATTATTTTCATAATCAACAAGAAGCTCTTGGCCCGGTGTATAGGCAGATCTAAACAACTTTCTATATATGATGTTGACGTACTTATTTCTATGTATTGGTGTGTTATAAAATAGGTGCCTGCTTATTTTAATTACATACAGCACGCAGCGTTGTTTTAAAGATTTACGCATTATCTGTACTTTCATAGTCTGTAAGTGATAGCCGAATCGCCTCTTTAAACTCTTGGTAGCTCTTGTTGAATGTGATGGTTTTGCTCCATTGCCAGGCGGCTTTGCGGGTGGCTGTGTAGAGCTTTGGATTTGTTAGTAGTGTAACAATTGCGTTGGCCAGGTGCTGTGGGTTATTTTGCTCGGTGATTAGGCCGGTTTCGCCGTGGCGGACACTGTCGCGCAGGCCGTCGGCGTCGTAAACGACGGCTGGCGTGCCCTGGCTGGCGGCTTCGGTAACTGTTAGGCCCCAGCCTTCTTTGATGCTGGTTTGCAGGATCAGATGGGCTTCGCGCATCAGGACTAGCCTTTTGTTTGGAGAGAGGGGACCATGATAGGTGATATCATCAGCGTAAGGGCTGTTTTGGATGGTGCGCAGGACTTTTTGGCCGTAGCGGCCAGCGGTATCGCCCGCTATCCATAATTGTAAATCAGACACATATTGCTTGGCGAGATTGAAAGCTTCAATCTGGTGCAATGTGCGCTTCATGGGCCGCATATGACCAAAGCTAAGTATAGCCGGCGGTTGGCTTTTGCTTCTTAAGGGCGGCAGTTGCGGTAATGGAGACATTTGGATTCCCTCGGATATAATATGGACATTTTTTAGTTTGAAACCGGCTCTAAGCAAATCCTGCCTGGTGCTGTCGGACACTGTAATAATTGACCCAGCATTGATTAAGCGCAGATAAAGCGGCTCTGCCAGGTAACCTATCAGGCTGAGCGGCAGTGGTAACTGGTAGAACCAGACTTTGCGGCAGAGCATGTGGGCGAACATAATGACCGGCTCTTTAGCGTAATATTTGGCGAAGAATGGCACGGTATTGATCTCGTCGATGATCAGGTCGGCCCAGCCCTTAAGGTTTCCGTTGTAGTAGCGAAAAGCCTGCCAGTACAGGGAATAATGGCCACCCACGCGGATAACTTTGTAACCCGCCGGGCTGATCTCTTCCGGGGAGGCATTTTTGTAGCCGCCAACAATGAAGGTAACCTCGTGGCCGTCGGCTACCAGCCGCTTGGCCAGCTCTTCGTTAACTAGCTCTGCGCCGCCGGCGTGCGGGTGCGATAAATCTTTCCAGGTAAACCACAGTATTTTCATATTTCGTCGCTGCGGCGCCGTTTCTCGACATATAATGGTCGGTTGACGACTTCGCCGTAAATGTCGGCAATGTATAGGGCGATTAACCCTAAACAGATCAGCACCACGCCTACCAGGAACAACAGCATCACGGCTACAATAGCCACGCCGCTAAACTGGAATGAGTTGTCTAGCATGTAACGGTCAATGAAAATAAAAACCGCTAGAGGGGCGGAAAATATGACTATTAATACGCCCAGATAGCCGGCCAAGCGCAGCGGGAAGAAGCTTAAAGACACAACCGTACTAAGGGCTAGTTTGACCAGGGAGCTGTAGGTATAGGACGCCTGGCCATACAACCGTTTGGCCGGTACGAAATCCACATAAGCCCGGGAGAAGCCCAGCCAGTCTATTAAACCGCGGGTCATGCGGTTACGCTCGGTGAAACGGTTGAATTCCTTAATAACTACTTTATCAAGCAGGCGGAAGTCGGTGGCGTTGTGCACGATCTCTACCGTTGCGATGCGGTTTATGAAGCGGTAGAACCAGCGCGAGGTGGTGCGTTTGGTAAGGCTGGTGTGCTTTTTGGCTCGTTGCCGACGGCCGATGACAACGTCGTAACCGCCATCATGCCATTTTTTGATGAGCTCCGGGATGACTTCCGGCGGGTGCTGCAGATCGGAGTCGATCAGGATGGCCGCCTGCCCGCGGGCTTTGTGCAGGCCGGCGGTAGTGGCGATCTCTTTGCCGAAATTCCGTGCCAGACGGATCAGGCGGACTTTTTTGTCGTGCTTTTCGATATCCTGGATGATCTTGACCGACTTGTCGGTGCTGCCATCATCAACAAAAATAAATTCATAACGGTACTTGGGCAGAGCAGCGAATACTTTCACTAATTGCCGGTACAGTTCGCGCAGGTTATCGGCCTCGTCCTTGAGGGGAATAATGACGGAAATTAATGTTGTCTTTGTGGGCGTCAAGCCGGTTCCTTTCCATCTGTAGAGCTATAACGCAGCAGTAAGGCGGCCAGTAATATTAGCAATACCAGCGCGCCGATTACCAGGTCCCTTACAACCATGCCCATGGTGGCGTGGGCGCGAGCCAGCAGAACCAGCGTCGTGACCAGCCCCACCAGCACGGTCGGGGCGACCAGGAAATGCCGCAGCCCAATGTGATAGTAGATTAACAGATTAGCTATAGAGAGCGCAAACATTGAAAATGCCAAGCCGCGCAGATAGTTCGCATATAGGGCATATTTATGGCCGAGCAGGAGCAGCACTACCAGGTGCGGCACAAGCAGGAACACGGCCAGTACCGCCCCGCCGACACCCGCCGTTATAAGCAGTGAACGGCGCAGCGTGCGGTAATTTTCGGCGGCAGTCTGCGACGGCTTTATAGACGGTATCATCACGGCGGCAAACGGCCCGGTAATGTAATAAATAATGTTCGAAATAATGGAAATGCCGGTATAAAGGCCGGCCTGAACGGGCGAAAAGTAGTGTTTGACTACTAAAATATCGAAGCTTAATAGCAAGTTCGTGGTTAACGAGGTGGCCAGTACCATCAGAGCGTAGGGCAGTTCCGGCTTGAGAAGCGCTAAATTAGGCCGCTGTACGTGAAGGTGGGCGGCTACAAAATGGCGCAGGCCCTTCCCCATTTTTAAGGAGTACATGAGTCCGATTAATTGGGCTATTATTAGGCCGCCAATGGCGCCCAGGGTTTTTAAGCCGATGAGTACCAGGCTGATTGAAAGTGTAAGCTTACTGACTGCTCCCAGAATATTGACTGCCGACAGCGCTTTAAAACGGTTATTACCCTGTAAGTAAGCGTTGGCGAAAGACAGCGGCACGTTTACCAATAGCGACAGGCCGAGCAGCAAAAACGGGCCGATGGAACCGAAATGAAAAAAGTGCTTTAGAAGCGGCGAGAAAACGATTGTCAGGCCAAAAAACAGCAATGATAACGTCAGGGCTAAGCGTGATATTTCATTGGTTAATTTATCACGCAGCTTTTCATCGGGATACTTGGTAATTATGCCGACGCTGACCAGCCCTAACACCTGAAAAAATGCGCCGGCCTGGGTGAAGAACGAAATGATGGTCTGGGTTTCGCCGAAGGCTGCCGGATCCAGTAACCTGCCCAGGATAGGATAATACAGGTAATTCAGGAAGGAGACGCCTAAAGAAGCCGCCCAGAAAATGGCGTTATGACGCATAAAGGCTCGCTGTTCCGGCATCTCCACCGGCTGCTCCGAATTCTCCATCGCCCCATTGTCCCATTTTAAGCGCACTTGCGCCACGGACCCCCTGGCCTTAGTAGCCTCCCGGGCAGTGAATATACTCAAGTAGCCTTGATGCCCTTTTGTAAAGGACTAGCCGGATTTATCGGCAAAGACCACCAGCCGCTTTGAAAAACTGTGGTGGGTTTTATCCCAGGCGCCGGTGCAGGTTATGAGATTCAGATGAGCGCCATCGCTGCTGTTAAAGATTTCGCCGGGATTTTCCGTCTGGTTGTAAGTCCGGGTTTCCCGGACTACGAAAGCAGTAGTTTGACCCTTATTGTCAACAATCAACACGCTGTCGCCTATTTGTAATTTCTTTAGGTCAACAAATACACCGGCTTCACCTTTTAATCCATCCAGGTGCCCGGCAATGACGGCGCTGCCATTATCACCGGGATGAGGCCCGTACTTATACCAGCCGACGTCTTTAATGTTCAAGGGCACATCCATATCACCGGCCTTGGTAAGCCCCATGTACAAAATATGGGCGTCAACTTTAAGCTTCGGGATCTGGAGGCGAGGGAGTAAACCACTACTGGATTCTTTGTGGAATACTGGCTGAGGAACTAGCTTGATATTAGAGGCATGGACAATTGGTGTGGCTGGATTTTTATGTTGGCCAAAAACAGAATAAGATAGAAAAAACAGACTGGCCGTAACGCCTAGGAAAACTATTACTAGAACGCGTCGGTGGCTCTTCATACTCGTTGCCAAGTTTATATTTGAGTGTGCTTAATCAGCGCTTCGAAAGAAATTTACGTTTTTTCGGATCAAATAGATAGTAGAAGAAACTGCCAGAATGACTGTTGGGATACTCCACCAGGCAATGTTATTCTCTTGTGGACCACCACCTGTGTTCGGCAGGCCGGGAGTGCCGCCCAGGCCGGCAGTAGCGCCGGGTGTTATTGCTGCTGTGGCTGCAGTTGTCGTGTTGCCCGGCGCAGCAGCGCATGTAGGCACGGTGATCGTATTGATATGCGTTGAGACAGTTCCGCCGAAGGCTAAGGCTCTACCTGCCCAGCTTACGAGATTACCTACCGTAATGCCTGAATCGTCAATATCAGTTCCGATGAAAGTTGAGTTTACTCCCAGTGTGGTGGCTGCCGCGGGAGTCCACCAGACATTACAAGCTGAGGCACCGTCAACTAATGTCACAATAGAGTTAGCTGTTGTCGTAAGGGCTCCGGCCGTCCTGAAGATGAAAGTACCGCTACCCTTAAGCGTAACTGTGCCCCCGCCGCCTACGGAAGTAGCACCATTGGCACAATAGACTCCGGGCGTATAGACACCAACTGGGCCGTGCGTAGTATCGGACGCCAGATCAATGGGTCCAGTTGCAAACGTAAATGTACAGGCCTGAGCATTTAAAGAAGCTAAGGCGGTGCCTTGATCTGCCCCGGCTTGGCTATATGTACTATCAGCGGCGTGGGTAGTACCGGTGACCGTCGGCGCCAATGTCGGCGGTGTTGTGTATCCGAGGTCGCCGTTAATGGTAGTCCCAGCCAGCGTGTTGGTATAAGTACTGGAGAGGATGCCAAAAGTGCCGGCCATACCCAGGCTGGGTGAGGTTGCCGCATATACTATTGGTGAGACTACAAAAACAGCCAGGATTAAGGAAATAAATCCTGTTTTCTTAAATAACTTCATATTTATTTCCGCCCTTAAATTTATTTTTTGCCGTGCTTAGGTTTATATTATCATAAGCATTCTACATTTCAAACTTATTTATTAAAATCATGAAGAATTGAAAGTAGTTGCCTGCTACTTTCAGGGGTCTAGAGCTTGGCTGAGCTGCGCCTGGAAATCCGGTAAAAGTACGACAGGCCGGTGCCCGTAAGCGTAGCAACTGTAAATATAGCGACTATATCGCCCGGCCCGGTATTGCCTAAGTTTGCTGTCGGTTGCGGAGCCTGCCGGCTACTGGCTGGAGGCGGACTATTGGTATTTGTTACAGGCGGCCTTTTGTTAATAGATGACGGCTGAGGTTTTGCCGGTATATTATTTTTTGTAGACGGCTGGTTCTTTATAGATTGCTGGCTGATGGCGGGCCGCTTAGGAGAAATGTAGTGGGAGGATTTAATCCCGGCAAAAACCAAAATACCTAAAACCACCAGGATTACCGATATATAAAATATCCTATAGTTGCTGTTCTGCTTCACTGGGCTCTTCACCTCCTATTAATAACGTTGAGTATAAAATTGCTGCCGCCATGGCTCCGACGATAGGGCCGGCAATGTAAGCCCAGTAATCAGTCAATTTTCCGGCTACGATCATGGGGCCCAGTGCCCGGGCGGGATTTAGCGCGCCCCCTGTTAGCGGCCCGGCTATCAGAATACCTACGGCTAATGTGAAGCCGATGGCCGTGCCAGCCGCTGCTTTTGGCGACCTGGCGTCCGTAGCGATAGCCATTATTACCAGCATAAGCAAAAACGTAACAATAGCTTCTATAAAGAGCGTTCTCCAGCCATTTACTCCCTGGGTAGGCAGCGTGGCGCCCAGCGAAGCCATGGTTTTAGCTTTTTCTCCGAACATATACAGGACCGTTAAAGCGGCCAGCAAAGCTCCACCAAGCTGGCTTATCACGTAAAACGGCACGTACTTCAACGGGAATTTCCCGGCTACCGCCAACCCCAGTGTTACGGCAGGATTAAAGTGCGCGCCCGATATGTGTCCCAGTGAAAACACCAGGGCTATTAAGACTAAACCGAAACTGAGAGCAACCGTCAGTGAATCGGCTGGCAAACCGGCTATCGGCAGGTTTAAAACAGCCGCTACAGCCGCCGAAGTGCCGGCCAACACCAGAAAGTAAGTGCCAATTAACTCCGAAATGGTTACCCGCGGCAAATTTGCCGCAGTGCTACTACCATAAAGACCCGTGTTATTAGCCAATGAAAATACTCCAAATTAAGAAGTTGCGAAACTAACTACCAGATTAAACCTATTCTCACATTTTTGCAACGCCTTAAAAAATGTAGTCTAGCACTACTTAGTCGGAATCTTTTAGGGTCTTCCAGGACTGCCAGCTGGACTGTAAAATCAGGCCGGTGATAATAAGACCTATTACGGGATCGGCAATTGGATACCCCAGCGCTATTAAAATAGCACCAACTATAACGCCGGCACTAACGTAACCGTCGGCCCGGGCATGAATACCGTCCGCTATCAGTGCCGGACTATCCAGCTTTTTACCCGCCCGCCATCTTATAACGGCCGCCATTTCGTTACCTATAACGCCGATTACGCCGGCGGCAATGATTGCCCAGATGTGCGTCGGCGTGCGCGGATGGATAAACTTCTCCACTACCTGGAATAGGGCCACGAAAGCGCTTATAAGAATGACAAAGACCACGCAGTAACCAGCCCAGCGCTCGCCTTTTTTGCTTTGCAGAAAGAAAGCCAGCCCCAGCGGTATGGCGGTTAATGAGTCGCCGGCATTATGTATGACGTCTGCCAGCAGAGCTACGCTGCCACTAACCCCGAAGAATATTAGCTGTAAGATTGAAGCCACAAACAAAATAGCAAAGCTTAAACTGACAGCTCTCACGCCCTCTTTGGAGCGAATGATCGAAGGGTCCACCCGTCCATGCCTATGGCCATGCTTGCCATGTGAGTGGTTGTGCGGTTGGTTATGTTCAGACACTCAGACAGTATATCAATATAACAATTTAGCTATGCCTATTGTAAAAAACAGATATAATTGGAGATATTTTTTGGCTATGTGGGTTTCCGGACGCATTTTTCGTACAAGTCCTTAAAATAGCCGTCAGGATCGTAGCGTTTTTTTAACTTTTTATAGGCCGGGTAGTTATAGATTTTCTCAAACCGTGGCCGCTCATAAAAGGAGTTGGAATACAGGCTCTTCATGCCGCTCAAAGACTCGACTTTATCCTCGATGAGCTTATTATAGTAGCCTTTATCAGGATCACGATTGGTGGCGACGAAATCCCAAAAACCGAAGTTGATATACAACTTGGCCGGGTTCATGGGGTACAGCGGATAAGACCAATGAGGGGCTGTGGATTTTGTGGGGCAAACCCACACCGGAATTATGCCGATGGTTTTAGCAAACCAGGCCAGAAACTCGGCGGCTTTGTCGATAGGCACCTCTATGTCCTGGATGACCGATTCGCGTACTGGCGGCCTTGGTCCGAGCCGGCCCAACGTTTTAATCAATTTAGAGCGTTGCCCCAGGCGCATCAGTTTGGAATAGGTCCGCGAACCCAGGCGTTTTTTGCCCAGCAGCCGGCGGACCAGCGGATTTTCCGCCATCAGGTTCTTGGAACACCAGAACCAATCGGTATCCCAGCGCCAGATGTAGTCATGCATGGTTAGATAATCCTCGTTGCGCCCGGGGATAGATTTATAGTAAATATTCTTGTATGTGTAGTCAGACGTATACGGGGCGGTGTCGCTATCAAAGCCGAGGGTCAGATACATTTCCAGTGAAGAAAAGACCGTCCCATCGATGAAGTTCACTTGCCGGCCTTCATATACTTTTTTGGCAGCGATCGTCTCGAGTTGCTTGAAGAAATCTTTGGCGTTATCAAATTTAATATGCCGCAGACGGACATATGGTTTGGTGCGGCGGAGACCGGCCTTGATCCTCAGTACATAGCCGAGCGTGCCATATGAATTCGGCACGCCGTAGAACAGGTCGCGGTATTCATTGTCCGGCCGGCAGGTTACGACCTGGCCGCTGGCCAGCAGCACATCTATTTCCTGGACCGATTCATGCACCAAACCGTACTTAAACGATGATGATTCTATGGCCAGGCCGGCTATACCGCCGCCGAGCGTGATGGTCTTTAGTTCCGGTACGACCATCGGCAGTAAACCATGCTTAAGCGTGGCGTTTACCAGGTTTTCAAAGGTTATCATGCCCTCGGCTTCGATGCTCAGGGACTTTTTATCTAGTTTGATAACCTCGTTGAAACCACGTACGTCCAGGCGTTTCGCCTGCGATTTGCTGCGGTCTCGAAATAAATTTGAGGTTGTCTTACCCAGACTGATAGGATTGTTAGGATTTTGGCGCAATTCTAAAAAATCAGCGATGAGCTTCTGCTGCTTCTGCCTGTAAGTCATACGCTAAAAGATACCATATAATTTTGTATCTGGCGGAAAATTTTGTATAGTCGAATAATTATGGAGAAAAAATTAGTTAATAAACTCTTGGGGCAGCTTAAACGAGGTACGCTTAAACTTACCTATTGGGACGGCGAAACGCGCCGTTATGGCCATGGCCAGCCAGAAGCCCACGTTACGCTTAAGGATCGTAAAGCATTGCGTAAAATGCTGAAAAGTCCCAGCGTGGCTATTGGCGAAGCCTACATGAACGGTGATATTGAGGTCCGTGAACCGATCGAAGATTTATTGAAACTTGCCGAGCATAATCCCCTAAAACTCAGCATGGGCAGCAAGCGGCGCCAACTGCGCCAACTCAACCGGAATAAGAGGCGTACCCAGGCCAAACACATTGCCCACCACTACGACGTAGGCAATGATTTTTACCGGCTGTGGCTCGATAAAGAGACCATGCAGTACACCTGCGCTTACTTTAAGACGCCAAAAGATGCGCTGGCCCGCGCCCAGACCCAAAAAACCGACCACGTGCTGCGCAAACTGCAAATCCAGCCTGGCCAGAGCGTGCTTGATTTGGGCTGCGGTTGGGGGTATCTGCTGCTGAAGGCTGCCGAAAAATACGGCGCTACCGGCTTGGGCGTAACGCTCAGCCGGGAGCAACACGCCTATGCCACGACTGAGGCTAAAAAACGCGGACTTGATAAGCAGATTTCATTCAAGCTACTCAACTACCAGGATTTGCTGCAAAGCCAACGCGTCTTTGACAGGGTGGTCAGCGTCGGCATCCTGGAGCACGTTGGCCGCGGCAATCACCAAAGCTACTTTGATGTAGTCAACCATACGCTGAAAGACGGCGGCATCTCGGTGTTGCACTCCATTACCCACCAGGCAGAGTCGCCCAGCGATCCCTGGATCGATAAATATATTTTTCCAGGCGGCTACATTCCCAGTGTTCGGGAAATTACCGCCCTGATGCCCGCTCAGGGATTTTACTTATTTGACTACGAAAACCTTGGCCAGCATTACGCCCGGACGATTGAACATTGGTGGAAGAACTTTGAACGCCATAAGCCCGAAGTTATCCGGATGTACGACGAACGGTTTTATCGGATGTGGCGGCTCTACCTGATCGGCGCTATGACAACTTTTAGCACCGGCAGCGCCCACTTGAGCCAATGGACCTTCAAAAAAGGCCAGGATCCTGCCTGGCCCCCCACCCGCGATTATTTGTATAAATGAAACCAGCTGAAGCCGGGATCATCTGATTACTTCTCGGCTTTTGCCATATCAATCAATCTAAAGCCGCCGCGTTCCTTCCAGCGGTCGAAAGTTGGGCTCTGTGAGGCGTGGCGTTCGCGCCACATATTGAAAGCATCCCGGGAGTAGATCACCGTCTGTGGAGACCGTATGCCTAGACCTTTTTCAAGCTTATTTGAAGCTAGCGTGCCGCCATTGTAACCGGCAGCAATAAGTTCAACCGTGCTATTCCAATCAGGCCCTTGTTTTGCTGTACCAAATTCATCGCGCAAATAGGACAGGTAAGCCGTACCGAATTCAATGTTAGTGCGCGGATCCTTGATGTTATATTTTGTTTGCGGTTTCTTCAAAAATTTGATAGAAATTTCCTTCGCCGTCGGCGGGATGATTTGCATGAGGCCTTGCGCACCGGCCTCACTGCGGGCTTTGGAGTAGCCGCCCGATTCAAGAGTCATAATGATAGCTATCAAATTAGGGTCGATGTCGTACTTTTTCGACATTTCATTTATAGGATCTTGCCAGCGCTGTACAGTTGAAGGCAGCCAAGCAGTAGTCACGCCAGAAGATTCAGGCCCAAGCGGAGTTTTGATATTCTGAATAAAATTAATGCCGACGAAAATAATTATTCCGCCTATTGTAAGCATCAGCCAATCCCGTCTAGACGGTAATCGGCGGCGGAATTGCTTTACTTTGAGACGAGGTATCCTCATATCTATATCATAAACCTAGAATAGCAAAACTAATAGAATTCAAAGGAGCCTAAGAACACGGTCGTTTATTTTTGGTGCCCGATTCGACTCCCCGTAGAACTTTACCGTATCGGTGAGGAGCCGAAAATAATCCCTAAAATAGTCTCAAAGGCCTATAATGTATGTATAAATAAGGAGGTATATGTTTACGGGGCTAAAATCAGTTATTTTTCCGTCAGGTGATCTCGAAAGCAGACAAAAAGTTTTGGGAAACAGTCACTGGCGTCAAACCATATGCGGACACGCCGTATTACGTAGGGTTTAGGATAGATGGTATCGATTTAGGGCTTGATCCAAATGCCGCTAAACAGGGCTTAAATTTTCCGGTTTCCTACTGGAATGTAGTTAATGTGCAAGAGGCGGCCAAACAGCTGATCGAGGGTGGCGCAACCACCTTCGCAGCCATCAAAGATGTCGGTGGCGGTATGATGATGGGTACCTTCAAAGACCCAAGCGGCAATATATTTGGAATCATCGACAACCCCAGCGCCTGAACTAAAATAATTTAAGAGTAACAAAAAGAAATCGAAAGAAGCCCGGTCTTTACTTTGAAAACATCCGCAAAGCTAAAGTGGTTCTGCGCTCTTGGGAAGTGTGAGAAGGGTGCGGTTAAAGCAACATGGTCTTCGCTTACCGGCCTTGAGCATCGAACATAACTTCTCGGGCCGTTCCCTGCGCGTTTCCAGTAGTTTGACTGCGTCCATCCAGTTGATCCAGTCCCAGCGCGCCATGGGCGTGATATCTATCCATAGGGCGTGTGCCTGTGGGTCGGCCGCCAGGGCGTTCTTCAAATCCGTTGGAACCTGGGGGGCCGGCCACACCCTAGCCGGCTCAATCTCCAGAGTAACTGTGTCGCCTACATCTACTCTCGCGGCTTCGCGCATAGCTTTATTGACCCTAAACCAGTGGCTTCCCTGGCCGTCTGGTTCGAGTACGGCCCGAAAGCGGAAACCATTGATAGTTCCCTCAACCATCGTCATGCCCCGCGTACGAAGCTTCGCGCTTGCGCTCTTTGGCAGCGTAAGAAGCGTCCATGGCCCGATTTTCGCGGTCGCATCCGGCCTATATAACTTAGCTTTAAAACGGATTGCCGACACGTTTACTTGCTCCTTGATTATTCTGATATTATTTATGATACCAAATCTTCTACGCATAAAGGTACAATGAAAGGTGATGAATACCTATGTGATACTTATGCGCGGCATCAATGTCGGCGGCAAAAATAAAGTATCGATGGCGGGCTTAAGAACATGCCTGGAAGAACTGGGATTTTCCAATGTTTTAACTTATATTGCCAGTGGTAACGTGATTTTAAAATCCAATAAACGCGCGGGTGGGATAAAAGCTCAGATTGAAGAGGCTCTGCCTGGAAACTTTAAACTTGATAGCGAGCTCATCAAAGTTTTAGCGTTGTCACTGGGTCAGCTCCAAGCCGTCATCGATAACAAGCCTAAAGGCTTCGGTGAGCAACCAGAGAAATATCACAGCGATGCAATCTTTCTGATGGGCATTGATTCGGCCCAGGCTATGCCTGTATTCGATCCCCGGGAGGGAGTCGACAAAGTCTGGCCAGGTGATGGTGTGATTTATTCACAACGTCTCAGTTCAGAGCGTACCAAAAGCCGGCTTAGCAAAATCGTCGGCACACAAGCCTACAAATCCATGACCATCCGCAACTGGAACACCACAACAAAATTGCTGGAAATATTGATCACGACCGATCTAAGCAAGTCACAGGTTTATTTGTAAAGTTGGTTGTGTGTGCCAACAGCTACAAAGAGTACAGAATCTTTATCAATAACTGTGTAGTGTGCCCGCCAGTCACCGCCAAAACTAATACTGCGAAAGCCTTTCCACTGACCAGTTAGGGGGTGATTGTAAAGATCAGCATGGTAAGGTTCATCAGCAAACAATAATAGCGTCCGCTTCAACCGTTTCTTTTGGGCTGGTTTTAACGCTGACGCCTACTTATGGAATGACTTATGAAAGTCAATGTTCATAGAGAGTTTAGGTAGGCTTCAAGCTCGGCTTTATTGGTGGTACGAGTGATATTTTTGCCAGCTTTATAGTCAGCCTGTGCTTGACGCATAATCTTTTCTAGGTAAGGCGTAGGCTCCAGCGTTGGCGACAGCACCACCCTACCTTCTCGTACTGCCTGTTTTAACAGCACAGTTACAAAAGCACTAACAGATAAGCCAACCGAGGCAGCAAAATCTGACACCTCTTTTTTGGTCTGATCGTCAGTCCTAATACTTAGCAATGCGTTGCTCATAATGATTACATTGTATAGCAATTGTAAGCATTTTGTCAATACAAAATGTCCT
>JBBRXZ010000025.1:0-15333 GCA_038238095.1 Saccharimonadales bacterium (SeqCode) | reverse complement strand
TTTCGGCCTGAACCTAAACTATGGAAGTAGATGAGCCAGGGAGCCAGGGCCGCGGTAACGAGGAGGGCAACCACCACGAAGCGCTTAAAAGAGCCGGCCGCAAATTTTTTGCGATTTATGAGATAAAAAATGCCCTGAGTCGCTAAATTAAACGAAAAGAAATAATGAGTATAGGCTCCAATTAACGCCGTTATGCCATACCCTGCCCAGCCCTTTTTACGCTGAATAATACGTAAAAAATAAATCTGGCTTAAAGTGGCCATGAATGCTAATAAGGTATACATACGGGCTTCGTTGCCATACCAATTCATAAACGGCAGAAAACTGAAGATAACCGTAGAAAATAAGCTCCAGCCTCGTGCCAAAATTTGTCGGCTTAGAATATAAAACAGCGGGATATTAAGTAAGAAGAACAGGAGCGATAATAGCCGTACGGTAATGACGCTATGACCAAAGTATAGTTGCCAAAAGTGCAGCAACACATGGTACAGCGGCACATGCACGTCCTGGGCAACTACTCGCAAGGTATAGCCAATTGAGTGGCTGGTCTGCCACATGCTTTGGGCTTCATCGAGCCGCAGGCTCTGATGAATCAGCGTGAAGTAAGATATGGCTATGACGCCAAGCATACAACTGGCAATAATAAATACGATGCTAAGCTTAGGATGCGCGCTCAAGAAACTACGCCCCCGTTTATTTTCCTTTATATTAGTAGAAGCGTTCATGCTGATAACCTTACTTTGATGCTGAAGCTGATGCTGATTTACGAGCTAAGCGATTATTTGTCCTGGTTTGTTTAGATTTTCGGGACGGGGCAGCAGCTAATATAAACGGTACAAAAGCGGCAATATTTACGACCACCCAGGCCAGGTTAGCCAATAGTGAGGCGCTGAGACCCTCACGGTGTAGTGCGATCCCTAGGCCAATTACAGCCGCAGCTATATACAACAAGTGTGGCGTTACCAGGTATAGAAAGTTACCTTTCAATTGCTGCTTAGACGTTACGGCAAAAGATGTTTTTTGATTAGTCAGAACTGCTAGCACGCCGCGAATTTGCAGCACAAAGGCGCTAATAGAAAAGCTGATAGCTCCAAAGCTCATAGAGTAATTGCTGCTTTTTTGCAAAGCAAAGAGTGTCGAAAAAATATAAGGTATAAAAATGATGGCTAGCAACATGGTGTGAGTATCAACGGCGGTAATGCCGGTGTACAGAAAAATCATGGGTAAGAGGGCGTCGAACAATACTACGAAACCGGACAAAAAATAGCTGGCAGACACCAAGTACTGTAATCGCTGCGACCAGCTCAGTCCACGTTTAAATAACGGGTTGTATTTAAAGATTACTTCCAGACTGCCGCGTGTCCAGCGGAATTGCTGCTTGTAATAGCTCAGAAAATCTTCCGGGGCTAAACCTTCAGCCAGAACTTTTGGGACGTAAATACTGTTCCAGCCTTTATTATGTACAAACAATGAAGTTAAAAAGTCCTCGGCAATATTAAACTCGCACATACCTCCTACCTCATCGAGAGCTTGGCGCCTTAAAGCCATATTAGTCCCGCACATAAACGCGGCATTCAGGCGGTTCTTGCCGCACATAATCGGGCCAAAAAATAGAGCTTGCTGATCCCAGGCCGTCTGGGTAATGGTATTGGTAGACTGGTTTTTATAAAATTGCGGCGTTTGCACGAAGCCCATTTTTTTATCTGTAAAATAACCCATGACCTCCTTTAGAAAATCGCTATGGGGCACATGATCGGCATCAAACACAACTACATAAGGACTATTAGTGGCCTTTAGGGCATTATTTATGTTACCGGCTTTAGCGCCGCCACCAACTTGCCGGGTGATACAGGTAATTCCCAGGTCAGTGCCTAGTTGCTCGATTTCTTGCCAGTTGTCGCGCTCGGCAACAAAACCATCATTTAACAGGTAGACGTTCACTTGGCCTGAGTAGTCCATACCAAGTGCGGCTGTGGCAGTCTCGCGGACAATCTCCGCCGGTTCACCGCAGACAGTAATAAACACATCAACCGGCTTTGCAAAACTCTTACTAAAAGGGGCGCTAAACGTCTGGTTCCAGATACTATAGCAATAGCCAAAAATTTGCATCAGGTGATAGACTTCTCCGGCGAGGAGCATATAGAACAGCAAGTGGTTGCCCGGCTGGAACTTAAAGGCCAGTACAAAAAAGTAGATGGCGGCCATCAGGCAATTGAGGGCCAGCAGGCGTTTGCTGGCGTAACCCTGAAGGAAAGACGATTTGTCGGTCACGGCAGTAGCTCTAGGTGTCATTGTGCTTTTACTGCCGTTAAGTTAGGTAGGGCGTTTTGGGTGAGTGCGATGCCGAACCAGGCCCAGTTATCTTCGTAATACCCGGGCGCCGGTGCCTTCCATGACTGCTGGTCAGGGCTATACAAGGTTTGTAGTTTAGTCTGGTATATATCTTTGGCGTCTCGCGGATCAATGTTTACGAAGTAGCCTATAGTGCCGCCATATATAGCCGGCGACTCATATGCCGCCACTACGCTGCCATCATGGGCGTATACTGCGTTTAAAACGTGCGTATGCTGCCAGAACTGCCGCAAAAAACCATAATGCCCTAATGCTTCTTTGTCGCGGACATCTTTAAACCAGCTATAGTCGAGCGCCAGCCGAAACGGGATGCGCATGGCGTCATATCCAAAGTTGGTATCTAAATTGCCAGATTTGGGCGGTGAAAAATCGCCCGACAATCGGTCAATTTCAATCCAATCCGGCGGCAGCCCGGCGCTGCTAGTCTTGCCTAGCTTGGCAATGCTTAACTTGTTAAGTAAGCTGTATGAATTGCTAGATAGACTACTCCAATCGTGTTTAGTATCGACCTTGGCAAAAACTTTGTAGTTAGCAAAAGCAAAGTAGGAGGGGTTTACCACTACGGTAGTGGGTGAATTCTTTTCTAAATCGTCCGCGGTTAACACTGGCTCACCGTTTATATTAACAACTTCATTCTGCCAAATGCTGCTAATGATTGGTTGGGCGGCAGTTAAGTAGCTGGTCTCATTCCAGCGCGAGTACGCCATTAATAATCCCAGCGCAATGTCCTGATCGGCATCTGAAGCAGTGTTTTGACCGCCCGCATTTACCAGTATGCCGTATTTGTTATTGGCCAACTTACCGTACTTCCAGGAGAACAAATGATCTGGCCGCTGTAAATTATTTTTTGTAAATTGCCAGCTTTTATCAAAGGTAGCGCGGTCATCCATCCAAACCGCCCGCAGCATGGTGTAACTCTGGCCTTCGCTGGTCGTTAAATTATTTTGGCTTTTATCAATAGTTCGCCCCGAAGTCGGCTCAATGTTATTTTTCTTATGGGCATTCCATGTTTCGAGCAACATAGCATTCTTAGAGAAAACAATTGGCACGGCCCGTTGCCGGCTATTAAAATAACCGATAGTCGCGGCAATACCACCTGCCAGTACAACAAGTACTATCCCAGTAATAAAAAATAAATTTTGTATACGCTTCACAAGTTACGTCCTGGAGTTACGTCCTAATAGGCTGGCGATGGATCCTTTTTGACAATGATTTGCCCATTATAATCAGGCCGCTCACAGCGACAAGTATAGCGCCGGCTATAACGATACTTAAGGCTACCTTTAAGAACTGCTGTGTTTTGGTAGTGCTAAGCTTACTCGTCGGGTAATACTTCGCTTGCTTACCACCGACTGCCTGCAATGCCGCAGAGTCTGTCGTACCGCCAGAGTTCCCCGTCGAGGCATTAGTAGTTTTGTCGTTGAGTGGTTTACCTGCAGCGTTGCTGGCAGATGGGCTGATCGTACTCGTACTGCCAGGTGCTGCTGTGACGGCCGCGGGCTGGCTATGAACGCCCCCACCGCGGGAACGGGAAGAAGCTGTCGTAGTAGGGGAGCTCGGCCGGGGGCTGCTATTTACCGGGTCGGCGCTGCGGGCCGTACTTTGCACCAGCTGTTCGGATAAATGAGTAGCGGATTGTGTAGCCGTAGCTACCGGCTGCAAGCTTAAAGCACTGGCTTTCGGAGCGTCGTGAAAGCTTATACCGATTACAGCTAGTGACACTGCTACAAAACACATCACGCTGCGCTGGAGCACCTGCAGGTTTTTATAATTAAGCCTGACTCGCTTAGTGGAAGTGCCGTGCCATAGACGTAAAGCGGCAGCCGACAATTCCATAGTCGTGCTAAGCATGTGAACCTTTGGGACGCCGGCATGCCGTTTGCTGAAAGCTATTTCATGATTAAGAATGGTATAGTCTTGCTCCAATGTACGGACTATAAACTCCAGGTCAAAGCTCCAGGGCGACGGCGAAAGCGTTACATTATGCAAAATTTTCTTTTTAAAGAGTTTTAATCCGGACTGTGTATCATAATTGATGCCAAACAAAAGCTTTATGAAAAAGAAGTTATAAATCGCTGAACTCAGCCGGCGTAAAGCACTGGTTTTATTATCAATCCGCTCAGTGATTATCACATCGGCATCGCAGTAGTGCATTTTGTGGTACATTGCTCCAATGGCTTCCGGCGGATACTGCAGATCGCCATCAATCATACAAACCAGGTCGTACTCAGCGGCCGCAAAACCTTCCAGTAACGAAAATGCCTTCCCCCGCTGACCTTGTTTAGTAAGCAAACGTACATGGTAGCTAGGGTCGGCGTTCTGAGCGATAGCTACGGTTCCATCCGTAGAATAGTCGTCAACAATAACGATTTCATAAGGAATACCTGCTTTATGCATCGTAGTGTGGATGCGTTCAAAAAGCAGTTCCAAGTTGCCAGCTTCGTTAAGCGTGGGGACGATGATTGAAACTGGTTGGGCGATTCTTTCCATAGTTTCCTCCTTTAACTTAACTTTGGTGTGTCATAAAAATGAAAACCCAGCAAATCTTAAGTTAATAATTTGCTGGTTTATAGCAATTTTATTTCATAACAGTGAATAAACACTTGTTTACAATCCTACGCGTTAAAACTAAGACATACAGTAAGATAATTAACAATAGTTTCCTAGCTTAACTATTTTTAATTTTTAACAGAGGAGAAAAGGAATATTAATTAAGCCAAAAATGATAATTTGTAATACCTATGGGTTAATATATACTGTATTTAGGCAAAAAAATGTTTACAAAGATTGCCAAAATCTTCGGTTTACGCAGCAGGTGCTGTGGCGCTAAGCTGGTAGTTTGGCATTATGATACGTATTACTGTGCGCAGTGTTTCAAGAAATACCGTCGAGCTTAACTGATTTAAGCACAACCGGCATTGACTTAGCTGGTCAGGCCTGTATGATAACTTATACGGCTAAAAAACGTTATTTGGTAAGAAAAATTAAAATAAAATACAAATGAGGGAACCCGCGATTACGCAAAATAAAAAATCTAATAAATTTATAATCCTGGGGGTTATTTTTTTGATAACTGCTGTCGCTGCAGGCTTAGCCGGCGTCAGGTCGACGGAAGCCACCTCAAAGCCAATTGTAAGTAACTGGTGGCCGGCAGATAATGCCAGTATCGGCGGCGTACAGCCCTTTAAAGGATTACTTGATGATTGGAACGTTAACGACTACTCTATGTATTGGTCGGTTGATGGCGGCCAGCTCAACCTTATGCCGACCAATACGACCGGTTATCCTCACAAAGAATCAGTTGTTGACGTTAACGGGTGGGACTGGCGGCCAAATAATGTTTATAATATCGACTTTATAGCCAAAAATAATACCGGCAGTGAAATTGCCCGGACCACCTTTAGCGTAACTGTACCGTCCACCAACATAACCATGACGCCAGCAAGCCCGACAACTGCCACTACAGCCACTCCTCCCGGCCCAACTTCTAATTTATCGAGTCCGCCACCGGCAACTTCATCGCTGGGTAGTCTTACGTTTTATACCGATCCTGATTCTAATGCCAAGCAACAAGCTGATGCCTGGCGATCAAGCCGTCCATCTGATGCCGCTCAGTTGGATAAAATCGCCGCCCACTCGCAATCTAAATGGTTTGGCGGCTGGAACAACGACTTGGCTAGTGACGTAAATACGTATGTTAGTGCGGCAGCAGCCAAATCCGCAGTGCCGGTTCTAGTGGCTTACAATATTCCACAGCGTGATTGCGGGGGCTACTCTGCTGGCAACACCACAGCAGACGCTTACCTAAGCTGGATTAAAACCATGACCTCAGGCATTGGTACGCATCAGGCACTGGTAGTGCTGGAGCCTGATTCGTTGGCTAACCTCGATTGTTTGTCTGCCGCTGACCAGGCGACGCGGCTATCACTGTTGTCGCAAGCCGTCAGTATGCTTAAAGCAAATGCTGGCACTCATGTTTATCTGGATGCCGGTAATCCTCATTGGAAAACGGCAGACGTTATAGCGGCACGCCTCAATAAAGCCAATATTACGGCGGCTGACGGTTTTACTCTGAATGTTTCTAATTTCTATACGACGGCAGACAATACTACGTATGGCCAGTTAGTGTCTGGTTATGTCAACCACAAGCATTTCATCATCGACACCAGTCGTAACGGTCTGGGGCCAACCGCCGACGGGCAGTGGTGCAACCCCTCTGGCCGAGCCCTCGGCAATGTTCCGACTACCCAAACTGCTAACACCTTAATTGATGCTTATATTTGGATAAAATCACCTGGTGAATCTGACGGCACCTGCAACGGTGGCCCCGCGGCCGGCGCTTGGTGGGGAAACTATGCTCTCGGCCTTGCCCAGCGCGCCGACTACTAGATTTTCCATAATAAAGCTATACGGAGCCTTTTTACTAATGAACTAGTCTTTGAAAGTAAGCGAATCGTAGATGCTTATAAAAGCTTCATGATCATAAAAACTCACTCCCCGTTCACTTCTGACGATTTTGCCTGTGCGAGTATTGACTAAGAACCAGGCAGGCACCAGAAATAAATTACCGTCGATTTTTTCCTGCTTAAAACCGTATTTTTTTACTGATTGAAGCCAATAAGGGATTTTAGTGATTTCCCGAAGCGTACCTATAATGGACGAATCGACGCCGTATTGTTCATAAAAATGCATATCATGATCGGCAATAATGGGAAATTGCGGTCTAAGCTCGTGACGTTCGTAGATATTCTTTACGACACTGGCTTTGTCAGATTGTACAAACGCGATAACCTGACATTTATTTTCCTGCAAGCGTCCATATTCCAGGGACAAGCGGTGAATAGCGAGATTACACCATGGACAACCGGAGTAGCGTAAAAATACCAGGAGAACATAGCCATCTTTATAATCAGCTAGATTTATTTTGTCACCGAAAATATCTGTAGCACTGAATTGAGGTGCTTTTCGGTTAATTCTTGATATGTTATTCACGCCTATCTAGACCTCTCATTACTTCTGAATTTGGTTGGACGGTACATTATCATGACGATGTTATTTAAAATCAAATGGTGCGCCCGGACGGATTCGAACCGCCGACACCTGGTTCCGAAGACCAGTGCTCTAATCCGCTGAGCTACGGGCGCTCGTTGGGACGTACGCCTTTGTCTCGTTTTGGCTGACCCCAAAAGCTTCGACTGACGGCTACGTCCTTCCTCTCAATTTTACAAACAGTCGTTGGCATTCCTGGGTTTGTAAAATTGGTGGTTAGATGCCTATACTATCTTAACAGAGAAGCGAAGGAGTCGGTAGATAGTGAAGTCAATAACCAATTTTGCAGAGGCTAGCCAGTACCTGGAACGATTTTATCGTAATGCTCGCACGGAGTATATGCTAACTAATATGCGTCAGCTGATGGACTATCTCGGTAACCCGCAAAATAAGTATCGGGTGGTGCATGTAGCGGGAACCTCCGGCAAGACCTCAACGGCTTACTATATGGCAGCCTTATTGGCAGCGGCCGGGCAAAAAACCGGGCTGACCATTTCGCCGCACATTGATGAAATTAATGAACGTGTCCAAATAAACGGCCAGCCTCTATCTGAAGCTGAATTTTGCCAGGCTTTAACGATCTTTCTGCAGCTAATTAAAGCCAGTCCGGTACAGCCGTCATGGTTTGAAGTAGTGGTAGCTTTTGCTTATTGGTATTTTGCTCGAGAAAAAGTCGATTATGCTGTAGTGGAGGTCGGTTTGGGCGGTTTAAAAGACGGCACCAATGTTATAACCCGTACTGATAAAGTTTGTATTATAACCGACATTGGCTATGACCATACCTCGGTTTTAGGTAAAACTATCCGGGAAATTACCAAGCAGAAAGTCGGTATTGTCGGGCGGCAAAATGCAGTTTTTACTTATAGGCAAACCATGGACATTATGAAGGTGGTTGAGAATCAGATATCACGGCAGCAGGCCTCGTTGCAGGTAGCAATAAGTAATAAACCACTAAAAGAAAACACCATGCCTGACTATCAATACCGTAATTGGCTACTAGCTTACCAGGTGTTCATGTATCTGGAAAAGCGTGACCACCTGAAACACTTAACAAGTCAAGAGTTAGTTAATACTCAATTAATTAAGATACCAGGACGAATGGAGATCAGGCAAATTAGCAACAAAATTGTGATTATGGATGGAGCGCATAATAAGCAGAAAATGACAGCCTTTATAGATAGTTTTGTACAACTTTTTCCAGACGTAAAGCCAGCGATTCTATTAGCAGTTAAAGAGGGTAAAGATTACCAACAGTTAGTGCCGCTACTTGTACCTTTGGCAAGTCGTATTATCACAACGACTTTTAAAGCTACGCAGGATTCATTATTTTTATCAGTTAGCCCAGATGTGCTAAGAGACGCCCTTCGCGCCGCTGGAGCCAAAGAAGTCATTAGCATCGCTGATCAACATCAGGCCTTTCAGACCTTGTTGGCAGCCCCTGAAAAAGTTTGCATCATCACCGGTTCGTTTTACTTGCTGAGCCAAATAAGAAATAATGAGCAGTTAGTATGAATCGTTTAATTATTGCTATTGACCGCACGCGCGGCCTTGCCAAAAAAGGCTATATGCCGTGGCACATTCCTGAAGACGAGCAATACTTTACCGACCAAACCAAAACCCACGGAGGAAACATCCTGGTAGGCCATACGACTTTTAAAACTTTTAGAGGGCCTTTAGCGGGCCGCCAAAACTATGTGCTGACACATAGCAAAGACCCTATTAAGAGCGTTACCCTTGTTCATAATCTCAATGAATTTTTGGATGTTTTCAGCGACAAAGATCTTTGGGTAGTTGGCGGCGCTAATGTCTTTAAGCAGGTAATGCTAACCGGTAGAGCCGACGAGCTCTATATTACCCATATTGATGCCGACTTCAGCTGTGACCAATTTTTCCCGGAGTACGAGAATGATTTTACCTTAACTGAACAAAGCGAAATACATGAACAAAACGGTTTTCATTTTACCTATGCCCGGTACGCCAAAAAAGCTACATAATATCGGCTTCTTCCTGCTCAATGACAGGCAGGGAAAGCTTAGGGTCGGGTATAATAATTCCGGCTTTGCGCGCAGCTTGTCTGGTGCGCGAAGCGCTGCGGTGAATGTCAACTCCTTCAGTGTAAATCATAATCTTTAATATAGACGTGAGTCTTATACTTAACAGTAGGATAATTAACTAAGACGGTTTTTTAAACCTTACGTTAACCTATTCAGCCTTGTGTAGCTTGTTAGATTTCGTCAGGCTTGCGAAGGCTGCTTTATCGGCTGGCGTTAGCTTGCCTTGAATACTACGCGGGAAAAGGCTGTATTCTCTTACCACATCGATTTCCACTGCATAGAGGATTACCTGGGCCTGTAAATAGATCCAAAATAGTAGTCCAAGCACTATGGCAAATGTACCATAGGCACTGTCTAAGCCTTTGAGCTGGTGGGCTAGCAGCGAACTGCCGGCACTTTGCAGAATTTGCAGGCCCACAGCTGTTACACCTGCGCCGTACAGTACTTTTTTGATAGGTTTATTGCCGGCTATCGAAAGCTTGAAGATCACTATAAATGTTGCCCATAGCAGGATTGTACTCAGCAGGATGCTCAGTACCTTTACGTAAACACTATGACCTAAAATAGCGGTATAGCCTGATAGAATCGTGGCAGCTACTAAACCTAGACCGCCGCCGAAAATAATACCGAAACTACGCAACACGTTCTTCAAAAACGGCGGCCGCTTAGTATTGGGAATATGCCATAGCGAACTAATAGTGTACTGCAGGGCATTGGCGCCGCCACGAGCGGCATAAAGCGTAATTAGCAAGCTAATAATCAGCGCCAAACCGGTTTTTTTGGGGCTGTGTGTGGCCTGTTGCAGCTGATGGCCAATAAGTGGCAGGTAATGGCTTACACTTGCTGAAATCTGGTTACGAAGCACGGGATCGTTCTTTAAGATCAACTGCGTCAGACTGGTAAATACGATCAATAGTGGGAAAAGCGACAAAAAACCATAGTAAGTTATAAGGGCGCTTTGATAACCGCCGTTATCTTCACCATACTTTTTAATAACAGCATACGGAAATCCCAAACTAAGATGGCTTCTCTGGAAATTATCGATCCTTTGAATAAGTTTTTTTATGAGATTCATGTTTTGAGGTTGCCGGTCCTGTTCCTGATCTCTTCAATGAGCCTTATCTACAGCTTTTTTGACTTTTTGTATAACGGAAGAGCCGGTGTTCATCACATTATTAGCAAAATTAAATTTTTCCTCAATAGTATTATGTATGGCCACGACCTTAGCCCTAATCACAAATACCGCCAGCACCAGCACCAGCAAAATTATAAACATAAGACTCATAAAAACTATCCCTAAAATGTAAAACGCATGTTCTAAACCCATACAACTTAAAACTCCTATTTATAGTTAGTTAATATCGCTTAATAAATTATTAAGACGTCATTATACTAGTTTATAATGACAGATCATTAAGAGTTCTGCAACAGGCTACCTAATCTTATAGCGCGTACGTCTTACACACACTTTAAAGACAATGCATTTCTTGCTATAATAAGCTAAATGTTAACTGGTGAACCAATTAAGCCTGCACTTGGCCCGAGCCTTGAGTCTTTGGAGTTTACGTCTGCTGATGACCCTCTTATTGTTAGGCAATTAGTGCCAGCGGACGCTCAAGAGCTATTTGATTTAATTAGGCGTAACCGTAAACCTTTGGCAGAGTCCTGGTTTGTTGATGGCAGGCGCCCGCCAGATTCGGTTGATGAAGTTGCGGAAAATCTTAATAGTCCACCTATGCCTGGAATTTTGCGCTTTGCAACTTGGTACGATGACTCAATGATTGTTCGGATTGACGTAGTAACTAGAGAAAATGGCAAGCCTACAGAAATACCAACAGAAGACACAGAGGCAGAAATTGGTTTTTTTGCAGATGAAAAATTCCAAGGCAACGCCTTGGCTAGCCGCTCAGCTATGATAGTTATGAGGGGAATGCCGAAACGTTTTGGCATTAAGGCTTTTACTGCTGAAGTAAAAAAAGACAATCCATACAAAAGAGCTAGTGCCCGTTCTTTAACGAAAGCCGGCTTTAGCCAACTACCTGACAGTGATGGTGAATATTTGCTATTCAGAAAGGAGCACAGTCTGTAAACAAATGAAAATAATGGATTGATTACAGAGGCAACTTGAGACTTTGAAGTGTGGCTATTTAGCTGTTTCGCTTTTGGCTGGGGTTGCCAGCGGGATCTCGAACCCGAATGTTGAGCCTTCCCCTTCATGGCTTTTAAATATGAATCTGCCGTGTTGAGCTTTTATTACCTGCTTAGCCAGGAATAAACCCAAGCCGCTGCCATCCGGCCTGATTTGCCGGGCATTGGAGCCGCGGAAAAATTTATCAAATAGTTTAGCTTGTTCAGCTTCGGGAACCCCTATACCTGTATCTGTAACTGTAAAGCGCACAGCGCCACCGGACTCTTCCAGTACAACGTCAATACTGCCCTCAGAAGTGTAATGAATGGCATTATCAATGAAATTGCTAATAATCTGCTGTGTTTTACCCTTGTCCAACTCTATGGCAGGTAAGGGGTGGGCAGGCTGTTTGTAGCGTAACTCCAACCCTTTGGTCTCGGCCATGCTCTTTAAACTTTCTACTTCATGCTCTACCAAAGCCTCCAGATTTTCAGGCTCTGGCCTAATCAGGGGCTGGCCGGCGCTAACTGTAGAAATATCCAGTATCTCGGTTACTATGTCAGACATGCGCGCTGTGGCCTCAGCGGCAGACTTCAAAAAATGCTTCTGCTGCGGAGTTACTTCACCCACATCGCCATGGTCCAAAATACTTATATAGCCCTCAATGGTAGCCAAGGGAGTACGTAACTGGTGAGAAGTGATCGATAAAAACTCATCTTTGGCTTTGTCCAAAGCCTTGAGGTTTTTATTTGCAACCCTCAGGCTATGAGTCGCGTGTTGAACCTCTTGCTGCAAAGTTACGTTAAACTGAGAAATTTGAGCATAGGCTTGAGCGTTATTGGTAGCTACAGCTAGTCCGGGCGCTACTACTTGCAAAAGGTTAAGGTCCTGCCGTGAGTACACACTGCCGCTGCGTTTATCGCCTAGCAGCAAGAATCCCACCAATTGTTTTCTGAGTGGTAAAGGCACGCAAACTGCTGTATTATGCGCCTTCAGGATTTTAAGTTTCATGTCATCCGGGTCAAGTTTATCGGCCACTATCATCTGTTCGCTAAGCTTATGCAAGTCGGCTACATCTATCGGGCTTGTAACTACGGGACCGAAATAACTGGACTTAACAATCTTACCGTCTTCTAAAACGATAAATCTGCCGGCAGTAAGCCGTAAATTCCGGCAAATTTCTATTAAAATATCGTGCATTAGTTTATCAAGTAAACGCTCTGAAGTCAGGATTTGGCCTATACTATTAAGTACCGTCTGAGTATCGTATCGGTCCCTGAAAAATATTCTATCGGTGGCTTTTTCAAATATTCGCCGAAGCGGCTGGAAAGTCAAAGCTAAAACAACCGCCAAAGTGATATAAATTAACTGTTGTTGCATATTTATTTTTTGCCAAAAAGACTAGAAATACCAAAGGCTACCGCCATGTAAGCTACCACCAGAGCTACTAAGAACAAACCGTATGATAATGACCGGGCAGCGACCGGCCGGATATCAAATAATCGTTGCCTTATAACAGCATAAGCCAGGGTCATAGCAAACAATAAGGCGATCAGCGGACTTACGGCAAAAGCGAAGCCTAGGTTAAGCAAAATAGGCAAAACGCCGACGCTTAATGGCACGAGTCCCCATAAAATTATGGCTGCTACTATCAAAAATCGCGATTGGTTTTTAGCTGGTCCGCTCAAGCGATGTAGCTTGCGTACCAGAAGAGTTATACCGGCTATAGCAAAAATTACCAGTGAAACCATTAATAACAGCATGCCCGGTCCCGGCATTAGCATGCCGTGCATATCGGCAGCAAAGAACGGACCGCTAAGGGGTAAACAGGCAACTACCAGACCAAATCCAACCACTATAACAACCGAAAAGCGTTTCATGAGTAAGCGTGTACTGGGAAAAGTATGAATCAGTAGTAGAAAGAACAAATTTTGCAACCCCGTAAAAACAAAGGCTATACGTGTAAACATAAATGCCTCTGCAGATACGCTATCGCCCAGATTAGACAAATAACTCGCACTTGACCAGCCAATTAGTGCTAGGCTAAGCAAGCCAAATAACCGGTTAGTAGCACTTTCCGGATTCTTGCGATACGCTACCAAACCGATCAGTAAAGTTACTATATTGGATATAACCAGGATTAAAAGAGCAGTTTTAGCTAACATCAAAATGATTGTACACCACTAGGGTTATGTTTAACAATAATACTCGGTAGTCTTGAGTTTGCAATTAAACTAATACTAAACTACAGTATCTCCATAATGACGCTTTCACTATGAAGGGTAAAATTGCCATTATTGAAGACGATGCCTCTCTGGTAGAGATGTACCGTATTAAATTTGATTTGGAAGGTTTTGAAGTAAGAACCGCCGGTGACGGTATACAGGGGCTGAAAGTAATAGCGGAGTTTAAGCCGGACATGGTTCTACTGGACCTTTTAATGCCCAATATGGGCGGCGCTGAAATGCTGAAACAATTACGCAAATTACCGGGCGGCAAGAACGTCAAGGTAATAGTTCTTAGTAATATCTACGATGTCACAACTACAAATGAAGTTTACCAATACGCCCCGGAGGAGTACCTGGTCAAAGCCATCCTCACCCCTCAAGAGGTCTATGAACACGTCAAAAACCTCCTGGAATCCAAACCCTCCTAGCAGTTCTTTATGAGACACCCCCAAGGAGTGCCCAATATAGGTCGGAAGACGTCTAGACACTATCCAACTGAGATTAAGCGCACATTACTTTTGGGCGTCAAGTGTATGTAGGCCAGTAATAGTGGATTCTAGGATGTGATAATCGCTCGTCACAAGCGTCATGTGTTTAGCGATTGCCTGAGCTATAATAGCGGTGTCAAATGGATCTGCCCAGGGTAATTTAGGTAATTCAATGTATTGCTCGGCTGCCCATGCATCAAACGATATTTTTTGGATATTGGCTTGTTCGAGGGATGCATCAATCGTTGAAAAATCCATAATGAGTTTCAGCCTGCCTGTTCGAATTTTAATGGCACACTCCAGCAGTGAGACATCAGAAATATATACTTGGTTCATGTTATTGCTAATGTCAGTAACTGTACGTTTGCCTAGCTTATCAACATTCGCTAGTGACCAAATAAAAGCATTCGTGTCTAGCAGTAAAATCACATGGCCTACTTATTGGCGATGGTGTCCCATAACTCTACCATTGGCTTATCAAAATCATCGCTCATCCAGATTTTACCTTTTAACATACCCAGCTTACGCGGTTCAATGGCGCCTTCAGGCAGAGCAACGATTTTAGCGACTGCCTTGCCATGCTTACCAAGTAATAGCTCCTTACCACCTATAACCTGCTCTAAATATTTAGAGTAATTTGTTTTTAAGTCGTGGACATTTATGACGGTGCTCATACGATTATCTTAACAAATCGGACTAAGTTAGTCAACTAATTAATATAATTAATATAAGAATGAAAGCCTCCAGAGAAGCCCTTTAACGTAAACAAATGGAGGGCCATCGTGCATGCTGTTGCATCAAACATAAAGCATACCAAGGACAAAAGCTATCTTTGCTTAAGAAATAGCCGAGCTGAACTCTATAGGTACAGTGGTTTTTGAAGCTGGCTCATGCTAGAAAACCATCTTTCTTTGTCGTTTCCAGAAGTTTAAGACTTGTCTGCTGGAATTTTCCAATCTAGGTGGTTTGCGACCTTTACGGATTAAGGTAGGATTGGTAAGAAATAGGACTGTTAATTGTTCTAGTCGCTGGCT
>JBBRXZ010000024.1:0-15403 GCA_038238095.1 Saccharimonadales bacterium (SeqCode) | reverse complement strand
CAATATACGGGTCTTTTCCTCGGCTAGACTGAGATTGAACTTGGCGAGTCTTTGCTTAATATGCTCCAGCAGGACTTGGGCTTCATGTTCGTGCTGTACGCCAATTACAAAGTCATCGGGCTCCGCACCACTCATCACTTTGTGATACGCCGAGTTCTGTACTACCCCGGTGGCTAGCCTTTAGGTAGGTTGGATTTGTTTTAATGTACCAACTAGAGAACGATCAGCTTTGCTTGGCGCACTCATAAATTTATCATAGCACTTTGTAGAATTGTCTGGACCTTTATATATCTCCCGTAAAATAAAGTCTGCATTTTTGAACAGCTATAACAGAGTGCCGTAACGATCATTTTGTTTATTAAAGACTCCAGCTCGACTACGCCCTGAAATTTTTAACTCCCGCCAAAAGCGGGAGTGAGTCGAAGACCATTTGTATTGTTAATATATCCCATATCGATCATACCTGTCAATGTGTTATGCAGCTGGCTCAGAATAAGCCGTAAGCTGAGGATTGCTCATCAGACCGCGAAATCTAAGTTGACCTGTATAATCATCTACGAATGACGACGAAGTTTAACTATCAAGATCGCAAAGGTTGGATTTATGGGTTTTTCTCTCAAGTGCTGTGGGGCACTGGTGGAATTGCAACCAAACTGATTGATAAAACATTGCCGAGCAGCTTACTGGTCGGAGTCCGTCATGGGATTGGCGCCTTGGTATTAGGTCTGGAAATATTACGCGCCAAACGGCACGTACTTAACAATTTACCGTGGATACATTTAATAATTTTAGGAGTGTTGGCAGCCGGGTTGCCGGATCTATTGCTGGTAGAAGCCATCCGTCGCTGCGGCGCAATTATCGCCATTATGTTAGCCCGCTTGGAGATACCGCTCGGGGTGGTTTTCGCCCATTTTTTACTTAAAGAAAAAGTTAGCGCTAAAGCCTATATAGCCGGAGTGTTATCTTTGGCAGGCGTATGTTTAATTTCATTTAAGCCGGGCCAGGTTTTTACTATTAGGAACACTTTCTATTCAGGCATTATGGTGGCTGTCATATGGGCGCTATCTGGTGTGTATGCCAAGTTTATCCTGAATCGCAAGACAGATCCGTTGGCTTTAACCTTTGTACGCCTGACCATGGGCTCGATATTCGGTTTCGCGGTGGCCGCTATCTTTATCAGCCATCCCCTAGAAGCACTGCAACACCTTAGTTTCACTGACTGGAGCCTGCTTATTTACCTTGGGGTTTTTCTATCCGGTTTGGCATATCTGGCATTTTACCGTTCCTTGAATATACTCGATGCTCACGTCGCAGTTATCTTATTAAGCATATCGATTGCCGTGCTCCTACTGCTCGGCCTGGCAATTGGCGAACGTGTCACCCCTTTACAATGGCTGGGTATAGCCATTGTGGCCCTCAGCGTTTACCTGATCAAGAAACCGGTTACAGCCGATTAGCCTTATAAATCAGTCTGGGAGCTATTATGTGATACCCAGGACTTTGAGACCGTTGGTGGAGGCAATATCGGCCAATGCATCAAGATCGCGGAAGCGGTTAGCTTCGCTCAGTATATACAGCTCAATCCACATGTCGCCATCGAGGAAAGGTTTGTAGAAATCATGGATGCCGTCAGTGCCGAGACCCACAGTTATACCGGCCGGCACCATCTCATCAATCGGGGTTACAGCGTTATGGAGCGGTGCTAGCTTTTCGCTCCTTTTTGGGTCGAGCCAAGACATTGGGCAAGCGATAACCATGATTCCATTATCAAGCATTTTTTTGTAAACTTTTTGGCGATTTTTGATTGGCTGCGCAGCGAGCGATATCGAATGGACAGCCACGACCTTTCCTTGATAATTATATTCGGCAGTCTTATCGGCCAATAGCTCAGTGCCGTGTTGGGCAGGGTCATTAAACTGGTCGACATGCACGTGTAGCATCTTGTTATATTTTTTAGCAGTTTCGAACAAAATATCGAGGTGATCGGCATCACGCGGGTTGTCCCGTTCCGGCAAACCGCCAATAATGTCCACAAAACTGGAGGCCTCCTCAAACCATTTACGTGCCTCTTTATCAATCACCCCTTTAATTGGCTGGTGAATAAAACGCAGCTTTAATTGGCCTTTATACTCTTTTTTTACTCGGTCGGCGGCCTGTAATGATTTGTCTTTAATAATCGGGTCGCAATCTATAAACGAGCCCAGGGCCTGGCCACCTTGCTCCAGTAAATTTTCAATACAAGCTACCATATTTTCATAGATGGTTTGAACGCTGGCTTTGCCTTTCCACTGGTCTGGATAGTCCCATTTTTCTTTGCAGTCAATAATGCTCAAAGGGAAGTTTTCCTCCGTGACTAAAAACGCCCGGTCAATGTGGGAATGAGCGTTTACCCAGCCGCCACGAGCCTTGATCTTATCCAATAAGACCGGTTTTGGATTGAAAAATTTTGGCTTAGCCGGCGCCTTTGTCATGCTCTTATTTTACTCTTGCGGGTCATTAAACTCTGGCCCGGCTTAATTTCTCAACCATATCTTTAGCCACCGAGACCGATGTTATCAATGTGGTGTTGGTTTTTACAGCCTTTTCACGGATGGTCTGGCCATCTGTTTTCTCTTTGTTTTTGGTTTCTTCGGGGTGTTCTGAGCGGGGTATATTTACGATGATGTCGAAACGATGGGCATCCAGCAAATCACCTAAATTAGGCTTTAATTCTGGGCTGCTGATTTTATTGACCAGGATGGCTTCAATACCTTTGGTTTTAAGAAATTTGTGCGTTTTATAAGTTGCGTAGAGTTGGTAGCCCATATCATTTAAAGCTTTCATTTGGAGCAGAAGCTTGATTTTTTTACTGCGTCCGCCGACTGCCAGCAGAGCAGTGCGCCGCCGGCGCTGGGCCAGCTTCATTTGCAACGTGTAGAGTTCGATGAAACTGGCCGAAGCATTCTGGTTAAAGCTATCGCTGCCTTCCATGAAGGTCGCCAACTTTTCATCAAAGATCGTATTGGGCGTGTCCAGGGCCACCACTTCAATAAAGCCTTTATACAGCTTAACAGTAACTATTCCGGTAACTTTTTCATTAGACTTATCTATGTAAGCATTCAGGTTATCCATAAGCGGTTCATGCCACAGCGCGCCATATGTAAGGTATGACCACTCTTCATCAATCAGGGTCTTAAACTTATTTTCCCGCATAGTAGATGTATACTTTTCCAAACCCTTATGGGCAGTAATGAGTGTTTCAGCCGCCGGGGCTTCGTAGACACCACGGATTTTAAGCCCTATAACACGGTCTTCAATGCTATGTACGATACCAATAGCATGTTTGCCAGCGCGCTTGTTTAACTCAAAAATAATATCTTTAAGAGGCTTTTGCTGATCATCAACCGCTACCGGTAAGCCTTTTTCAAATTCAATTTTTATGTACTCCGGCTTATCCAAAGCCTTTTCTGGTGTACGACAAATTTGCAAAATTTTATCGAGCGGTGGGATCAAAGCCGGATTCTCAATCTCTCCTCCTTCAGCCGTGACACCCCACATATTGTCATCATAGGAGTACGGCTTGTCCGAACTTTGTTTAACGGGAATACCGTGCGCTTTACAGTACTCTATCTGCTCAGTGCGGCCCATACTCCATTCCCGAACTGGGGCGATAACTTTGATATCCGGATTTAAGGCCAGAGCCGCGCCTTCTATGCGAATTTGATCACCGCCTTTTCCGGTACAGCCATGGGCAATAGTATCAGCACCTTCCTGAGCAGCTACTTGAATGGCTAGTTTAGCAAACAAAGGTCGGCTAATCGTAGACACATAGTAGCGGCCTTGATACATCAGATTAGCTTTAATGGCTTTGCTTAAATATTCAGTAGTAAATTCATCCTTAGCGTCAATGATAATGGCTTTGGAAGCCCCCAGCTTCAGCGCCTTCTTACGCATCTCTTCTAAATTATCAGTTTGCTGGCCCACATCGATAGTCAGAGCAATCACCTCGGCTTTGTACTCGTCCTGGATCCATTTGAGCATAGTGGAGGTGTCTAAACCGCCGGAATAAAGCAGGACGACTTTTTTAACCTCACCTTTGCGGCCTTCATGGGACGCTACCTTGATGTATTGATTTTTACTCTTTAGTGCCATATTTCCTTAAAAACTAGATTTGTAGGTCTTAAAACAATTAATATTTCGTAAATAATCGCCTCAATTACTAAAAAGTGTATGATTTACTCTCCATAAAGTCAAGCTTGATTTAAGACAACGCGGTCATGTTACACTAAGCTTATGAATCGAGTCGGGTCCCGCCATCACTTGCAGCTACTTAGTGGACGAGCCCATCCGGAGTTAGCCGCCGAAATTGCGGCCGCTTTAGGTATAGAGCTGGCCGGTGTCAAATTAGGTAATTTTGCCAACACTGAAATCAGCTTAAGATTCCATGAATCTCTGAGAGGTAACGATGTTTTTATCATACAAACACAGGGCTCCAGGCTTCACGAAGCCATTTTCGAACAACTATTAATGATTGATGCTGCCAAGCGGGCTTCGGCGCGCAGCATTACGGCCGTCTGCCCGCTGCTGAGCTATGCCCGCCAGGATCGAAAGTCATTCGGCCGTGAACCGATTGGCGCCCGTCTACTGGTCGATATGCTGTCTGCTGCCGGCGCCGACCGGATTATGAGCATAGATTTGCACTCGGGACAGACTCAGGGCTTCTTTGACGGCCCCTTTGACCATCTGATTGCCATGCCCTTGTTCAAAAAATACATTAAGGAACACTTCGATAGCGACGTTGTTTTTGTCTCACCTGACGCCGGCCGCGTAAAGATGGCGGAGCGCTACAGCAACTCGCTGGGTGCCGGGATGGCCATTATCCATAAAACCCGCTCTTCGGTTAAACATAATACTGTTGAGGCCAAGCATTTGATCGGTAAAGTGGCCGGCCGTAACTGTGTGATAGTCGATGACATGATAGATACGGCCGGTACTTTCTGTGCCGCCGCCGATATACTTAAAGAAAACGGCGCCAAAACCATCTACGGATTAGCCACCCACGGCATATTCTCCGAACCGGCTCTTCAGCGCATTGAAGACTCGGCCTTCGAGAAAATTGTCGTTACTAACACTGTGCCTGTCGACACCGATGGCATAACCAATAAAGTTGAGGTCTTATCAGTGGCTCAGCTGCTAGCCAACGCTATCAATGCCGTAGCCCACGGCAACTCTGTTTCTGCTCTCTTTGAAGGCCAAAACCAGCTTTAGGGCAACTCCCAAGATTATTTATTTGACTTGCGTATTTAGACAGGGACAAGTATGCTCTACCTTGGTATGCCTTTCCATGCGATCATTGGTGGCCAAAGGGGAGACGAGGGCAAGGGCCGGTTCGTCGACTTAGTGGCACCCCCATATACCGTGGTAGCCCGCGGAAATGGCGGTTCAAACGCCGGACATACCGTCGTACCCGAGTCCATGGCACCTATCGCCTTGCACCAGATACCGTCAGGTATCGCCTATCCGGACAAACTGAACATTATTGGCAACGGCGTCTACGTTGATCCCCGCCGCCTGGCGCAAGAAATCAAAGACCTGGAAGCCGCCGGAGTCAAGATCTCCAGGAAAAATTTATTAGTCAGCGACACGGCCCACCTGGTCATGCCGCACCATTTGGCGCTTGATGCCCTGCGTGAAGGCAGCCAGAAAGCTCAAGGCAGCACCCAATCGGGCATCGCCTATGTGGCCGGCGATAAATACTTGCGCGAAGGACTGCGGCTAGAATCGCTAAGCCAGCCAAAATTACTATTTGACCACGCCTACGCGGCCCTGCAAACGGTCAATAGCCATCGCCCAAAGGACGCCCAGCGTACCGCCGAAGACATTAAGCAAGAAATCACAAGTTGGGTAGATGCCACCCGGCAGCTGGAAGATTACATGGCTGACACTGTAGCAGTCGTCAATGACCGGCTGGAAGCCGGGGAATTAGTCTTAGGTGAAGGGGCCCAGGCTTTTTGGCTGGACATAAACCATGGTATGTATCCTTCCGTTACTTCTTCATCGACTACCGTCAGCGGTCTGCTTGACGGCTTGGGGATATCAGCTAAGCATCTGGCCAGAGTCAGCCTAGTAGTTAAAGCCGTCAAGTCACATGTGGGCAGTGGACCATTCGTAACCGAGATCCTTGATAAAAAGCTGGCTGCGCAGGTCCGCGGCGAATTTGGCGTGACCGACAGCGAGTTTGGGGCTACAACCCAGCGGCCCAGGCGGATCGGCTATCCGGACCTCGTAGAGCTAAAAAACGCCATCCGGGTAAATGGCGCCGACGAAGTTTTCCTTTCCAAACTCGACCACATACCGCGCTTTGGCCCTAACGTCAAAGTAGCTATCGGCTACAAGTACAAGGGCAAAGATCGATCAATTGCACCAAGTTCAGCTACGGCTTTATTCGAATGCCAACCAGACTACCGAGAGGTACCCACCTGGCAGCTGGACATTAGTACCACGCGCAAATTTGCCGAACTGCCGTCGGAAGCCGCCGGTTTTGTAAAACTATTTGAAGACCAATTAAATTTACCGGTCACAAAAATCGGCGTTGGCGCCGGACGTAACCAGGTGATTCTCCGCTAACTGTTTGATATAGTGAGGGCATGAAGTATATCCTGACGGCTGGCTGGGAGGATGGCATAGCCGATTTAACGGAGCGACTGGTTATTGAGCTGGCTAACGACAAACGTGTACTGTGGCTAACGTGCGGCGGCTCAAACATCCAAGCCAGTGTACAAATTATGGATAATATTTCCTCTGAGTTAAGCCGTAACCTTAGCGTCATGTTAGCCGACGAACGCTATGGCAGGCCAGGGCATGCGCAGTCAAATTGGACACAGCTTATGCAAGCCGGTTTTGATGCTAAGCAGGCTACGCTTTTACCGGTTTTACAAGCCGGTCTAAACTTAGCGCAAACCTCATCTTATTACAATAAGTTGGCAGCCAAAGCTATCGGCGATCATGAAGTCATCATTGCCCAATTGGGTATCGGCCAGGATGGTCATATCGCCGGTATTAAGCCCGATTCGTTGGCAGCCAATAATACAGAGGCTTTGGTCGTAGGTTATCAGGATCCCCCCTTGGTGCGTCTAACGCTGACTTTTGCCGGATTGCGCTGTATTAACGCCGCCTATGCTTTCGCCTTCGGCGATGCTAAACGAAAAGCGCTCAGTTTGTTGCAATCGCATTCATTAGAACTCACCAAACAGCCAGCTCAGATACTAAAACAGCTGCCCGAAGCCTACGTTTACAACGATCAAGTAGGCGAGCATGTCTAAAACCGCCAGGGCAACTCAGCTTGAACCGGCCGTTATTGTTATTTTCGGTATCACCGGGGACTTATCACAGCGTTACTTATTGCCGTCTATCTATCATCTAATGAAAGATGGCTTGTTGCACGAAGAAACCGAAATCGTGGGCGTTACACGAGGTGATATCTCTACCGAAGCTCTGTTTGAACAAGTGGAGCTTTGCGTCAACGAAGTTGATAAGATCTGTAATCCTGAAGCACTCCGGTCCATGCGCGAACATACGACCATGTTTCACATGGACCTTAACGATCCGTCAGCTTATGACGCACTTCTAGGCAGACTCAACGAGATGGAAGAGCAAAAGGGTATCTGCCTGAATCGTCTATACTACCTGTCAATTCCGCCTACAGCCTATTTACCGGTTGTTCGTTTACTAGGGAAGAGGGGTCTAAACTCCAGCTGTCAGCATGATAAAGCCGTGACTCGCCTGCTTGTCGAAAAACCCTTTGGGTTTGACCTTCACTCCGCAGAGAAGCTGATTTCTGAAACCGCCCAAGTCTTCCAGGAAGAACAGATTTTCCGGATTGACCACTACATGGCCAAAGAAACTGTCCAGAACATTTTAACCTTTCGTTTTCAAAATCCTATTTTCGAAGCCCTTTGGAACCAGGAACACATAGCCAGTATCGAGATCAGCGCCAAAGAGCGAATCGGTATTGAAGGGCGAGTGGTATTTTATGAGCCTCTCGGCGCCCTACGTGATTTAATCCAGAGCCATTTACTACAAATCCTGGGTATAGTAACCATGGACAAGCCAGAAGTATTGGATAGCGAACATATACACGCCAGTAAACAGGCTATTCTGCAACAGGTCGAGCCTGTACCTTCAGGCGAGGTTAAAAATCGAGTAGTGAGGGGACAATACCGCGGCTACCGGAAAGAAGTTAATAATTCCGAATCGGTAACAGAAACTTACGCCGCCATCACAGTTTTCATCAATAGTCCCCGTTGGCAAAACGTTCCCATTAAGCTTTTGAGCGGCAAATGTTTAAACGAACGAAAAACTGAGATTTGTGTGGTTTTTCATGGCTCGGCTGACAACGTAAATAATCAGCTTCGTTTCCGGATCCAGCCAAATGAAGGCATTGAGCTTGATTTTGTCACCAAAAAGCCGGGCTACGCCTACGAAGTACAAACCACGGCTATGGATTTTTCCTACAGCAACGACTTTAACGACCACGGACATCCTAACGCTTATGAGAGGGTACTGGTTGATGCCGTACGCGGTGACCACACTTTATTTGCTACCAGCGAAGAAGTGCTAGCCAGTTGGAAAATCATCCAACCGGTAATGGACGAATGGGCCAAGCAGGCTGATGATTTAATCTTTTACGAACCCGGTTCAGATAAACCCTAAGTCATCGGTTGCCTGATTTGTTACACTAATACTTAATGATTACCTACTTTCAAGCAATAATTCTAGGCTTATTACAGGGCGTGACTGAGCTATTTCCTATCTCCAGCCTCGGCCATTCTGTTTTGCTGGCCTGGTTGTTCAACTGGCATGGTATCCTGGCAGACCAGAGCAAAAGCGAATCATTTTTTTTATCATTTCTGGTTGCACTACACGTTGCTACCGGCATCGCCTTATTAATTTTCTACCGCGCTATATGGCTAAGGATTATCAAAGGCTTCTTCAAATCGGTCGTAACGCGCAGAATTGATACACCTGATTCCCGGCTAGCGTGGCTGCTCATAGCAGCAACCATACCGGCCGGCATAACCGGCTTAGCCTTTGAACACAGCCTGCGCACTCAATTCGCTAAACCACTGTCGGCAATTGTGTTCTTGTTTATAAACGGCTGCATTTTATTGATTGGCGACCGTTACCTGAAACAAACGTCGCAGAATCGTCACAGCGAACAACTGGCTACCAGTAAAAATGTCAGCGACAAGTTGACATTAAAACGGGCTGCCATAATCGGTGTCGCCCAAATCGGCGCCTTGTTTGCCGGTATCAGCCGGTCGGGCATTACCATGATCAGCGGCTTGTACAGCGGCCTCAATCACGAGGATGCCGCCCGTTTTTCATTCCTGCTGGCAACACCCATAATTTTTGGGGCCGGCCTGTATAAACTTCCGGATTTTTTCAGCAACCTAGATTCACAGGGCCGCGGCCAAATCCTAATTGGCGGTATAGTGGCCGGTTTGGCTGCCTACGCCACAGTGCGCTACCTGGACAAATATTTTCGCGATAAAACACTCAAGCCATTTGGAATTTACTGCATTGTTGCCAGCTTGGCTATGCTGCTGCTGGGTTTTGCCCGGGGGCATTTCTAATCAATGTTCCTCGATATTTTTATCGTTCTGTTTGTTATCAGCGCCGTTTACCGTGGCCAGGGCACGGGTTTCTTGCGGCAGTTTTTTGCAGCCAGCGGGTTCTTTGGCGGGCTGTTTATCGGCCGGGGGCTTGAACCTTATGTCCTGAACCTGGCACATAATACTGCAGATCGGGCCATTATTACTATTATTACAATGCTCGGAACCGCCCTTTTATTTTTGGTCTTTGGCGAATATCTCGGCTTAAACCTGAAGCATCGTTTACTAAACAAGCAGCTTAATAAAGCCGACAACGGACTGGGCAGTCTGCTAAGCGTGGTGTCCTTGCTATTAAGTATCTGGCTGATGGCTTCCATTGCCAGCAGCCTGCCATTTACCGGCGTACAGACAGCTGTTAATAATTCCCGCCTCATAGCCACGCTTAATCGACTGTTACCCCCGGCGCCTACTGTCATCGCCAATTTAAGCCATCTGATAGATCCCAACGGTTTCCCAGATGTTTTTATCGGTAATGAACCAAATCCTCATGCTAAGGTTAATTTACCTGCTCTAGGCGATCTGGCTGCTGCAGTTAATAACGACAAAAGCTCTGTGGTCAGAATCAGGGGCCAGGGGTGCGGCGGCATTGTTTCAGGCTCAGGCTTCGTAGCAGGCAATAGCTATGTAGCCACCAATGCCCATGTTGTCGCCGGTATTAGCCATCCTTATGTTCAAGACAATAATGGCACGCACCCGGCTACGGTAATATGGTTTGACCCTGATTTAGATTTTGCCGTTTTGCGTGCCGGTAACTTGGCTGGAAAGCCGTTGGTTATCTCAACCAGCAACGTCATTGCCGGCACGCCGGCCGCTGTCCTTGGCTATCCCGGGGGTGGCGACTTCACAGCCGATCCGGCGGCGGTACTCCACCAGATTAAAGCTATGGGCCGTAACATTTACGGCAGCAGCCGGACCATTCGCGACATCTATGAAGTCCAAGCCGATGTTATACCGGGTAACTCCGGCGGCCCTTTGGTTGCCCAGGATGGCAGCGTTATTGGTGTAATATTTGCGCAGTCAACCAGCTATGACCACGTCGGCTATGCCCTTACCACCGCTAAGGTTAGCAGCGAACTTAAACAAGCCGTCACCTACAACCGCCCCGTTAGCACCGGAGACTGCGCGGAATAGACCTACGTGTTAACGAAAGGGCTTATAGGTTATAATGAAATATTGTCATGACAATTAATAACTGGAGCGTAAAGCAGGCTTTGCCTTACATATTGGTTATTGGCGGCATTATCGGCTATGCCTGCGCCTTTATAATCATGTTCGATAAAATTCGGATCCTGGATAATCCGCACTATGTCCCGTCTTGTAATCTAAACCCTATTATCAGTTGTGGTAGTGTCATGCAGAGTAAGCAGGCGAGTGCCTTCGGTTTTCCAAACCCCTTTATAGGTTTAGGCGCATTTCCTGTTTTGGCAGTAGTCGGTGGGGCAATACTGGCCGGCGCTAAGTTTAAGCGCTGGTTCTGGTTAGGCCTTAACGGCGGTCTGGTTTTTGCAGTCGGTTTCGTGCATTGGCTATTTTTTGAAAGTGTTTACCGTATCCATGCCTTGTGCCCCTGGTGCATTATAGTCTGGATAATCTGTATCACTGCTTTCTGGTACGTCACTCTATACAATATCGACCAGAAACACATCAAGCTGCCGCTAGGTAAAATAAGCCAGGCCTATACCTGGGTTCGGCGCCATCACCTTGATCTGGTAGTGTTATGGTTCTTAATTATTGCCGGTCTGATCCTTAAGCACTTTTGGTACTACTACGGCCGAAATTTCTAGAACTCGTTTCAAAACCCCCTTTCTGAGCGAAAGCTGTTATAATTTCAGGAGTATTCTAAGATAAACACATTCACTTAAGTTACAACATGGCCAAACAAAAAGATATTTTTCGCAAAAGTGCTGAAGCCCCGGCTGAATTTCTGGACCGCAGCATTCTCACCACACAGAAGCTTACTGCTGAGTTACAGAATGGTCAGCTCGTAAGAAAAACAGAAGATTATTGGCACATGCTGGGGCCGGGCCTAACCACCGGTGCTTCTGATGATGACCCCTCAGGCATTGCCACCTATTCGCAAACCGGCGCACAATTCGGTTATCATTTTCTGTGGCTGGCGCCTTGGACGTTTCCGCTATCGGCAATTATCCAGGAGATGTGCGCCCGCATTGGTCTGGTCACGGGCAGGGGACTGGCCGGCAACATACGGGTCCACTTTAATCGTCAGGTTCTATATATCTGTGCGACAATGCTGTTTATTGCCAATGCCATTAATATCGGTGCGGACTTAGGTGCTATGGCTAAGGCCTCCCAATTGCTCAACCCCGGGCTGGGCTTTAGTTGGCTGGTCGCCGGCTTCACTGCTCTCAGCCTGGGTTTACAGATCTTCACGCCGTACATTCGTTACGCCCGTTACCTGAAATGGTTAGCTATGGTGCTGCTGGCCTACGTCTTTTCAGCTATCTTGGCTCACCTGAAGTGGGGTGATGTACTATCACATGGTTTTGTGCCAAGCATCCATTTTGGTAAAACCGAAATAATCCTGCTCTGCGCCGTTTTAGGTACCACAATTTCGCCGTACCTATTTTTTTGGCAGACCTCACAAGAAGTCGAGGAGCAAATTTTACAAGGCAAAATCACTCAGCATGAACGGCGGACCGCTACGTCACCGGCCGACATTAAAAGCATGCGGATCGACGTTTGGTCGGGTATGTTTTTGAGCAACCTGGTTATGTTTTTTATTATTGCCGCCTGTGGAGGTATCCTCTACACCCACGGCGTCACCAACATCGAATCTGCCTCTCAGGCCGCCGAAGCGTTACGGCCCTTTGCCGGCAACGCCACCTACTTCCTGTTCGCCGTTGGTATTATCGGTACCGGTTTTTTGGCTATACCCGTGTTGGCGGGCTCCAGCAGTTATGCTTTAAGCGAGAGTTTTCACTGGCGCGAAGGTCTGTATAGGCCATTAAAACAAGCCTATGCTTTTTACGGCGTCATAATAATTTCCATGCTCGTAGGACTATCGATTAACTTTCTAAATATCGACCCTATCAAGGCTCTGATCTATTCAGCTTTTATAAATGGCCTTGTAGCGCCGATCATCCTGGCCTTGATCGTCATCATAAGCAGCAATAAAAAAGTCATGGGTCGCTGGACCAATAAACGATCCACGACTTATTTTGGATGGGCGATTACTGTAATAATGACAGTGGTGGCTGTTGCCGGGCTGGCAGCTTTGTTCTAACGTTTCTGTTTTACTTTTTTAACTTCATAGCGCCTATTCGCTGCGGAGGGCTTCGATAGGATCTTTGTAAGCAGCTTTGACTGCCGGTACGGTGCCAAATATTATCCCCACCAGAAAGGACACACCGCCGGCTATAACTATTATTTGCCAATTGATGACTGGTTTGAGGTTAGTTGCGAGCCTTAAGCCGAGGTCAATTAGGAACGCCAGGATAATACCAATAACTCCTCCCGAGAGTGTCAGCATGCTGGATTCAACCAGGAATTGACTCATTATCTGACGGTTTGTGGCTCCGACAGCTTTACGGATACCGATTTCACGCATTCGCTCTGAGACAGAAACCAGCATGACATTCATAATACCTATGCCGCCTACAACCAACGATATAGCGGCTATGCCGGCTATAAGCTGCGTCATCAAAGTCAGAATACTGTCACTGGTGGTAAGGTTTTGATTACCGCTCAGCACATCAAAGCCGCCCTGGCCGCCCTGCGCTTTACCAAGTGCCAGGCGTATGTTAATGGCCATGCGCGCAGTTTGCTTAGCATCACTTGGACGAGTCAAAACGGCATAAGTTGCTGCGGTATTGTTAGTCAGACTTTCCGCCGTGTCATTGGGAATAAAGATGGCATTGTTAAAATTAGCCTGTTGGCTAAGGGGTGTCGTGGTGAATTGATTGAAAATACCACGTACAATAAATCGTTGTCCATGAAAAGTGAAGCTGCGGCCGAGCGGGACGTCTTCGTCAAACATCTGATCCACCGTATGCTGACCAAGCACGGCTACCTTAGCATCTGCTTCATCGTTGCTCCAAAAATTGCCGTAAGCTAACGACTGGTTAAGCAGGCTGGGCAAATCACTGGTGGCTCCCAGAACAAAACCGTCGTTATACTTGCCGTGACTGCCGCTCACCGTGCCTGTAGTTATAGTAAGCGGCGAGTAGGCGCTAACACCCTTAGCATGACTAATTATGGCAACGTCCTTATTAGTAAGCGGGGCGCTGATGTTTAGGCCGGCCAATAGATTCAGCCCATTATTGCCGGAGTCGGACGTAGTATGCAGCAAGGCGGGACGGATGATAACCAGATTCTGACCAAAGTGATGTATCTGACCGCCGATCTGCTGCTTAATACCTTCCCCAATAGCCACCACGGTAATTACCGATGCTACACCAATAATTACCCCGAGCATTGTCCAGAAGCTACGTAACTTGGCGCTACGCACCGAGTCAATACCGGCTTTTAGATAACCGGGAGGCAGCAAGTTCATGTTTTCTGCTTCCTGCGCGTGGCCGCCGCCTTGGCTTTTCGGCGGGTGATAGGCTTGGACTTGGCTGTCGCTTTTTTGCGTTTTGACCTTGCATTAGTCTTGTCAGGCAGAGCTTTCATAAGTGCTGATACCCCTGCCAAATCATCTTCCTCGCTGGTTGTAGGTATGGTATACAGGACTTTCCGGGCTGTAGTCGCCACTTGTCCTAAACTAGTCTTTTCATCATGAATGATGCTGCCGTCATGCATGTACACCACCCGGGTTGCATAGCGGGTCAGCTCAGGGTTATGGGTCACAAATAAAATAGTATTGCCCATTTTATGGATGTCGGCCAGCAGCTCCATAACCAGTCGTGAACCGGCGCTATCCAGGTTGCCTGTCGGTTCATCTGCGATAATCAATTGAGGGTTATTAACAAGTGCCCGGGCGATCGACACACACTGGGTCTGTCCACCACTCAACTGGTTAGGCAAAAAATATTCACGGGCCTGAGCGCCGACCCGTTCCAACATCTGGCTAGCCAATTTAGTGCGCCGCATCACAGACATGCCTTTGTAGGTCAGCGGCAGGGCTACGTTTTCCAGAGCCGTAAGTCTAGGCAATAAATTAAACGACTGGAATATGAAGCCGACCTTATCACGGCGTATTTTGGCCGCCTGGTTAGGCCGCAAACGAGCCACCGCCTTATTATCCAACCGGTATTGACCATGACTGGGCCGATCAAGCAGACCGATTACATTCATCAGTGTGCTTTTACCGCAGCCACTAGGTCCCATTATGGCCACGAACTCGCCCTTTTCTATCGTCAAGCTAACCTCGTCGAGAGCTAAAGTAGTAGCATCGCCGAAGCCGTACAGTTTACTGACGTCTTGTAATTCAATTAAGGCCATTCTTACATTAGTGTAGTCCTTTATTTGCGTCATCTGCAATATGTTCTTGTAGTAATTATTCTTACATTTTCCTCTTTGCTATACTTGAGTTGATCCAAATTTGTAAAAAGTAATACTTTTTACAAATTTGAGAGGAGGAACATAGCCATAGACCGAAGCTTTTGCCTTAAGGCAAAACGAGGTAGTGGCGAAAGTTCCGACGAGGAGGGGTCGCATAGTGGTCTAGTGCGCCGTCTTGGAAAGGCGGTATAGGGGCAACCCTATCGAGGGTTCAAATCCCTCTCCCTCCGCCAAGAATTGAATATCGGCTAATGTTACAATTAAGCCTATGTTGCTTGCGTTTTTTT
>JBBRXZ010000023.1:0-15450 GCA_038238095.1 Saccharimonadales bacterium (SeqCode) | reverse complement strand
CACTACTGCCGACACGCGCGCAAAGCTATAAACCATGACACCGATCAAAGCGCGGTCGCGGAGTCCTACAACATGGCTTGTATCAATCGAGTCTAAGAGCCTCCGCGCGTCTTCAGCCGATAGCACCGGCGTCTTTCCTTTCTTAATCGAGTAGCGCGGGCCTCTCACGCTCGCGGCAGGATTGAAGGGCATTACTTGCCCAATAACAAGCCAGTCAAAAAGCATCCTGATCGCTGCGAGGTGTTGCTTTATGGTCTGTGGTGAGCCGGGGTGCTGCTCAATGTAAGCCGCTACTATCATCGGCTCGATCTGCGCGAGGGCTAGGCCGCGCGCCTCGCACCATGCGAGAAACGAGCCTACAGCTCTCGCGTAAGAGAGCCGCGTATTCTTGTTTCTAATGTTGGCGGTGAAGAATTCTAAGAATCGCTTGGTAGTCTTCCGGCCTTCGCGCGCGATGATGCCCGGCAAAGGAAAAGCTATTTCGTTTCGACCGGCATTAATGATTAAGGTGTTATCAGACACACGCTTCTTATAGCACATAAAGGACGTTATGTTATATAAGATTTCATAGGGTGAGTCTCGAAATTTTGCCTTCAGATTTGCCCTGTAAGCGGTTTTTCGATGCTGGCCTTAGTCCTGACCTCCGGGCATAGCTCGCTTAAAGTCGGTCTGCGCGCTTCACTCGCAAAGATGCCATGCTCCCACAAGATTTGTTGAATGCTCTGCCTGTAATTGAAAAAGAAGCCATACGTTTGATAAGCACGATCACTCACGACTATTTGAAGCGATTCATAAGGCGGCAGCATTAACACTTCAACATCGGGGGCAAAGGCTCTCTGTAATACCGCGCTTAGATGCTCGAACACGGTAGGGTTACGCGCTAAGGCGGCTTTAGCATTCCAGATGTAAAGCGGTTGTCGGTCTCAAAGCTGCTCGCTGCTTGCCCTATAAACGGTTTTTCGCGGGTGCTGCTGCCCCTCGGTATCCTTCCGGCTGGTCGGGCGGCATTTCGTATTGTTTAAGATTAAAGTCCACTATCTTTTGATCTATCACGGCAAGGGCGCATTCAATTTCTTCAACTTCTTTTAGAATCGGCTCGTTCTGCATCTGTTCGCCAAGTGTGCGAAGCCATTTAGTCGCTTTTGCTATCCGGTACAGGTGCGATATATCAACCTTCTTAGTGAAGCCATCATTACGCCCTCTGTAAAACTTGCCCATTAGGACTTATTTACTCTGTTGTCTTTGGAATATCAAACCCCTTTCTCTTCGTTCTACACTTCAATACTTCGGACAGTTTTTTGAGCGAAAAGCCCAGTAAAACAAGGGTTTTTCGAGTTGCTAATGAATTAAATGCAAGTTAGCACCCAAAGCTGACTTTGATTTAATTCAGCCGCTCATGAAGAATCAGCAACTTACGGGTATCACTGCTCAAAAAAGTGTCCGAACCATTGCACTTATTAGTTACGATATAACTCCGTCTGTATTTGAGCGACTTCTGGACAAGTTACCTTTTTGATTAAAGGATCGCTCAACCGCCAACCTGTCCCCTGCCTTTTAAACGTGATAAGCACCTTATCCTCAGAAGTCCTTCCTTGTAGTCCATCCCCTGGCGGTTGATGTCTTATATGACCATTAAGCCTAATCGCAATAATAGCCAATTCCGCATCCGAAAGATGTTGGTCTTCTACAGGAATGGGTTCCAAAGATACTGCTTGGTGAAGGATGTATCCTTTTGTGTTATCAAAGTCGTTTTCCCAAAGTTCTTTGATATAAAATTGACCGTCACATCTTGTAAAGAGCGCATTTGCTGTACTCTTGGCGGTAGTGTTGAATGAATCAAGTAGCTGTTGATTCAGGGTTTCTAATTGCTTATTTCGAGCCTCAGCTTGTATGGCGTTTGTCACCACGCCACAAGAAAGCGGTACAAAACTTCCATTCCGTAATGCCCATGTTCCATTAACGGTTTCGACATTTACATAACCAGAGAAAGGTGTGCCATCTTCATAACTTTGCTCTTTGAAAGCTAACTCTTCTAAGGACGCTTCGTTAGACACTCTATAAACTGGCTTGTCTTGGCCTTGAATTGCGAGAAATGTGATATTCCCCCCATAAACTGTTTTCTTCCCATTTGCTATATCGGCAGCAGTGGTTTTATTAAGAACGTCTAAGAATATTTCAATGTGCTTCAACTCATACATTTGATATTTATTGCCCTTTTGTAAGGCGTATATGTTGCCGTTACATTGGGGGAAGTATTTTGAAACGATTTGCTCTCGCAGTCCTTGTTTTGCTAATTCAGTTCCTGTATCTGGCGTTGGTCGGGGGGGCAGTACTGGCGTTGTGCTGACCATCGAATGGTTCGAGTTTTTGTTAATTGATCCCCCTTGTAGTTCTTTATTCCCGCTTATCAAAAGGGAGTATGCCCCCACTAAAAAAGCCGCAACGAAAAGGATGACAATAATCGGTAAATCTAATTTAGAAAGCCACGACTCATCCTTATCCCTTTCCGAAACAAGATATTGTCCGAGGAGCGACACCGCTACAATTAAAATGCTGACTGTTATTCCCTCTAACCCTCTGATTTTCAAATAAGCAGCAACACACAGAACTATTACTGAAAGAAGAATCAACCCTGTGTAATCAGTCTTTCCTGTTTTACGATCTACTTCGTCCAGTAGATTATGCTTTGTGAAAGCAGCCCAAATAAATCCAACGGGAAGACAGATAATGTAACAAGGTAAAAGTAAAAAGTGTCCGATACCCTTCCTCAATCTCTTTGCGCTTTTATAACTAAGCGACGTTTTCTCGCTTATCACTTCCTCAAAAGTAGGGTTAACATTAATGGTTCCCGCAGAGGCGTAGACCTCAGAAACAGCCATGATGAGTGCTTGCCGTTTCACCTCACCCGCTTGCAGGAAACTTTGAAGCATCTGTTTATCTTTATCTGTATTAGCCGAACCTTTGAGCCTCCTCCAAATCTCTCGCTGCTGGCGTTCCTCGTTATCCAGACGCGCTTGTATTCGATCAAAAGCACTCTTTACCGATTTTTCATCGTAACTGTCTTTGGTAAGCTCGCGCTTATATTCTTCTTGCTGCTCTTCAAAAGTCATTTGCTAGACTTCCTCAACTTTAAGAAATTTCCTTGCTAAATGTTCTGATTGAGTAGGCTTTCACTTCGTGCTACTCCTAGAGGTATGGAAAACGTAAAAATTTTAGCTAGACCGGAAGCCTATAAATTGCTCTCAACACCTTCGGAAAGTTGGCGGCTCCAAGAGGTTGTTAGTCAGGCAATTAAACTCAAAAATGACGCAAGAAAACTTGATTTTGCAATGCTTCCTAAACTTGATTTTTACATTACGACTCGATGGGCAAAAAAACCAAGTGAAGCATCCATAATCTTAATTTGGTGCAATAATGACCAAGTGAAAAAAGGCTATTGTCTCCGCGATCCAGATGAAATGGAGTTAGCCATTGGAGAGGCTCTGCCAATTCCTTTTTTTGATTGACTATTTATTATTCAAATAGTCCTTTCGATGCTGTTGTAAGTTTTCGCTAAATGAATGTCCATCAGTTTGAGATTTCACACTTGAAACGTGGCTATCTACCTCTGACTGTGGCACTCCCCGCTTAGGCTCTCCAACTTCGCTTGCAAATTTTCCGTAATGTATATCAGCTACGCGCATTTTATATTGATCGAATTCTCCGTTCTTCTGTTGGGCAAAAACTGTTAAGTCGCCTTCTTTAGCTCGCAGTTCTCGAACTGTCGCAGTGGTTATATCGTTCACGTCCGACCTGTTAATAGACTTACCTTCATTACTTGTTATCACGATGGCTTGAGGCTCTTTCATTGTCGCCCCTACCACTCTCACGTCTAAATCAGGATATTTGTAAGTCTCGTCCATTTAATCGCTCCTCTCTCGCCTGTTCTATGGCGTTGCGTAATTCGTCTTTACTTGGCAGTGTGCGAGAAAGTCCGAATTTTTCTCGCTCCTCGTTCGTCCACGCTTTCAAGAACTGATAATCCGCATCTTTCTTCGTTGGGTTTTCCTTTGTAGTCCGCTCTTGAAAATCGGGCGCGTCGGATTTTAAGGCAGCAATTTTACCTAAGCCGTTTTCGCGCCACCATTGACCGTGCTTCCAGACTCCTTCAATCCAAGAAGTGTAGTAATAACCATGAACGCCGTTCTCCACTCCGGCGATTGGTAAAGCCGCAAAATCACTCGGATAACGAATGTATCCTTCTTCTGTTCGCTTTCCTGTTTGCCTGCCGAACTGAGTGCTAGGCTTCTCACCTGCTCCGCTTCCAATATTAGTGGTTTCTTCCGTGCGCTCGGTCTTCTCTTTGCCGATTTCTTCGGATGCCCAACGTGCTACTGCTCCATCACACTTGAGAAATACTTTTGAACCGCACTCGCTAATTATCTCGTCTGCGAGTTCTTCACCATAGACAGCTTTAACGCCTTGAATGTTCTGAAAAGCTAGAGCGATACAGCAACCCTTTGAACGCCCGTTAGTGATCAAATCATCAAAGCCGGTGAGCTTGCCCATTTTGGAAAACTCATCAAGGAAAAGCCACGTTCGCGCCTTTTTGGTCTCTGCGCCTTTCAAAATAACTTGTGTCAGACGCTCAAAAATAACGCGGTTGATACCTTCAATTGAGGCTTTCGCTTCCGGGTCTCGACCTAAAACAAGAATTTTCCCCTGTGGATTATCGCGCCAATTTCTAAGGCTAATCCCTTTGCTCTCTTTGCCGTGCCAAGCGGCGGCAACAATTTCAAAAGGTGAGATGTAGGCTTTGACTGAGGTTAAAACTTCATTATTTGATCTATCCAAGTAAGCAATTAAATGTTTCGTTTCATCGTACTTTGTGAAGAGTTCTCGTAAAGTTTTTTCGTCTCGCAAAGCTAAACAAATATCGCGGAGTGTCCAAAGTAATTCTCCGTTTTTCTCTCGCCGTGAAATGAGAATAAACGACAGTATTACACCCTCTAATAGTTGCCGGGCTGAGTCAGTAAAAAATCTGTTCTGTCCCGTGTCTTCGGGAACAATAATCGAAGCTATCGTTTGAACGTGCGCGGGTTCGGTAACATCCTGCGAGATGTCCCAAGCTACTCCGCGAGCATCAAACGGATTAAGTATCGTAATGGCATCGTCTGGCGCAGGATGGTTTGACGCCGACAAAAGCGCATAGAGAAAAGAAACCATATCGCCCTTCGCGTCATAAACTAACGCACGGGCATCGTTCTTACTTTGTCCGACATCTGGAAGCACCTGAGCCATTAGGTGCTTCATACTTACTGTTTTCCCGCTTTTTATTTGTCCGACAAAAAGAAAATTCTGCGTAGCGGCTTCTGTGGGTAGAGTAATACCGCCCCAATAGATGCCCTGATCATCGGGCGTGAGAAGTTTTTTTGCCGCTTCTGCGGCTTCCTCCCGCGTAAGAAACTTGCGCCCCCGCAACTGCTTTTCTTGTGGCTTTGCGTGTATCTTTTCAGGATTAAAAACAAGATTGTCTTTCTTGAAAAAACTCATTAACGAATTAACGTCCTTTCTACCCGTTTGCTTTGCTGCGCTACTAAATCCTGAGCAAGTTCTTTTTGCCGCGATCTGTTCATCGTCTTCGATAGCTCGGCTACGGTGTCGCCCACCTCTGCGCGCTCCGTGTAAATCTTGGTTTACGTCCGACTTCGGCTCATCTGCACGTAGGAGAGTTTGCAGTCTTGCATACCCCTGAAGTGGTCTCAAATTCCCTTAACTAACTTCTTTACCAATCGCTTTGTTGATAATGGCTGTCCTTACCGCGATTTTTTGACCGTTGAAATCGGTCTCGATAACATTTGTCATTATCTCCTGCCATTTCTTCTTTGATAATCGCTCTTCGATGAAATTCAGTTCGGTGGCATTCAGCATCGTTACTTTGTCAAAGGTTTCTGAAATAGATTTGTAATTCCGATCTAAATTTGGAAAAGACTTTCTTTGCTCTGGCTGACCAAAGAATTTGTAAAAAACAGCTTTGTCATATTCTAAATGCAGTCGTTCGTTGAATAGCAATATAGCGATAAAATCAAGGCGTTCGCTGCTCAAATCTCTGTAGCCAAAATCTCGAAAATGTTTTTCCCACATTAAGACCTTCTTTTTCGAGGCTTCAAACGCTTCTTTAGGTAACGGATTTCTGTTTTTGAAAGCCGTCCAAGCGTTATCAACTAGAATTTCTACTTGCTCGGAGTTTTCCGCGTTTTCGATTTTATCTTCCCAAAGAATCAGTAAATCGTTGGGGTAAAGATAATCATAATAACCGTTTGAAATTCGCATTTGCTCGGCTAAAGCTAAAAGTTTTTTTGTCTGGAAATAGGCATACAACAGTAGTAACAAGAGCAAAAAAATGCCGGTCCAAACATAGTAAGACAACCCAAAGATGGTTTGAAAAAGAAACATAATTGTGTGCCTGTCGCTTCTTTTCGGTTCTAGCGACTCAACGACCTTTCTAAATTTTGGTTTTGCTTTTGAGAGAGAGAAAAACTCAAGTCTTGAGCAATCGCTTTTTGTCTCGATTTGCTCATTCGTTTTGATAGCTCGGCTATCGTGTCTCCCACCTCTGCCCGCTCGGTGTAAATCTTCGTCTGCCCTTTGCTCCTGCTCATCTGCACATAAGAAAGCTCACGGTCTTGCATTGATCCGCCAGCTAAGATGTAAGCCCGCTCAACGGTCGTGCCCTGCGCTTTGTGAGTTGTGACGGCATAGCCAAGCTGTATATGCTCGTAACTTGAAAGCGGAACCTTGACGCGCTCCCCGCTATCGAGCGAGACCGTTAAGATTTGCCGAAACGGGTCAACCTCTTTGACCGTGCCGAGGTCGCCGTTTCTCACTCCTAACGGCTTTTTATTCCGCGTGAATAAAACGCGGTCGCCTTCAAAGATGGTTTGTTTATTAACCTCTATGCCTCGCGCTTCGTTTAGCTCTCCCCTGCTCCGGCGTTCGGCTTGCGCCAAATGGTTAAGCCGCGAAACTGTTGCTCGCGTACCGGCAAGGATGAGCGAATCTTTTAATTCTCTACCGCGTTCGCTATTCCAATCCGCGATAAGCTGCGCGGTCGCTTCTTTCCGCGTGTCGCCAACGAAAAGCAGTTCTCTTTCAGCGTAGGCTTTTAGCCCGCGCCCGGCTTCGCCTAGCGCAAAATCTTTGACGGCATCACGCGCCCAACTATCGCGTTGGCGTTTAATGTCTGTGAGTTCGCTGCGCCCCGTTCGCTCACCAATCGCTTTGAACGGGTTTCCGTGTTCGATGGGCTGTAGCTGCTTCTCATCGCCAACTAAGACAAGCCGCGCGCCTGCTCTGGTCGCGGCGTCAATAAGCCCGCTCATCTGGCGTGTGCCGACCATGCCCGCTTCATCGATCACTAAAACCGTTCTGCTCGTGAGCGCGAGCCTTCCCTTTTCAATATCGAAAAGAGTCTTGTGTATTGTGTCGCTCTTTATACCTGCGCCATCTTGTAAGCCCTTCGCGGCGACGGCGGCTAGTGCTGCACCCTTCACTTCAAAGCCTTGCGCTTCCCAAACTTCACGCGCCGAACTTAAAAGCGTGGTCTTCCCTGTGCCTGCCATGCCGGAAACTGCTTTGATAGCTCCCTGCTCATCTGTGATGTGATAGAGGGCTGCTTTCTGCTCGGCGTTTAATGTCTGACTGACTTTAACCGCCCGTGAATCTGGCGGCGGAAAAGTTTTCGCTTTCGCGGCTTCGACCTGTGCGAGCATCCGTTTTTCGAGCGCGTCTATTTCTTGTGTCGTGTAGTACCGCTCTCCGTCTCGCCCGCGTCCTAAGCTGATCGCTTCGTGCGTCAAGTAATTGGAAACTGTCTTTTCTACATCTCCGGCGTTAAGTTTTCCTACCGCTTCCTCTGCCGTTCTCCTGAGTAAATCTTTCTCTGAAAAATATGCTTGCCCCTGCGTTAGTTTCTCTACTGCACTTATAACGGCTGCTTGCTTCGCAATTTCCCGATCTACGGGCTTCCGCTCTTGGTCTCTAACCTGAGAGTAAGAAAAATCGTGCGCTTTCCCTACCTTCTGCCACTCGGAAAATAGAACCTCGCGGGCGACGTGTTCTTTCTTTTCTCTGGTCGAGCGCGTGAAGTGAGCCGCCCGCGCTGCGCCGCGTGCGCCTGCCGTTTTCATCGCGGCCTCTATCTCTTCGCGCCGTTTTGAAAACTCTTCGATGATCCCGCGTCCGACGCCTTTAATCTCGAAAGCGTCTTTCGTTTTTTCAACAGCAAAACCAAGCTCATAAAGCTTGTGGGCTAACTCGGCTCTGTACAATGCTCCGGCTGTCATCTTGTGCCGGAAAATCGGTTTTGTTTCTAAACAGCCCGTCGTGCCGTCGTCTCTGATTCCAAGATTCAAAAGAACTGAGTGCGTGTGTAGCTGCGGGTCTTGCGCTCTTGATGTGCCATGCTCGAACGTAGCAAAGATAAGTTTGCACTTCTCAAAATCAATTCCGCCCTTGCCCCGTCGCGTAAAGGCGGCTTCCTTTTCCATGTAATCGAGAGCTTTCTTGACCGCTTCAAGCTGCGCCGCTTGTAGCTCCTGCCGCATCTCTGGGTCTGCCTGACTCCATAAAACAGAAACGCTCTTAGGCGCTGAAAAAGTTAAATCCCAACCTGCCCGGTGATCCTCTTTTCCTGCGTTCTGCGTGAGGGCTTCGTCGTCTGGTGAAAAGCCGTCGCATAAAGCAAGAAACTCTTCCCTTTCAACCTCGCCCGACAAACCAAAGAACTCGATTCCCTTCCCGTGCCACACTCCGGGCGGCTCGCCGCCTGCGTGGTAATAATCTTCAGTGGCAAGCGAAGCGTAGTAGCTGCCCTGCGCTTGACCAATCGAAAGCACGGCTTCACCTCTTCCGAATGTTGGCGTTCGTCCACTCCCGCGCTTTGTCCTGCGGGTAGTTTCCGGCGGTTATTAGCAACGCTTCGATACCAGCGGCAAGCGCAAGCCGTAAGTCTTGAACGTCGTGCCTCGTGGCTGAAACTTCCTCTTTGACTGCTCCGCGCTCGGTGTCGTTTAAGACATCGATCACTATGCGCCGTGCCTGTTCGTGAATACTCGTTTTGTCTTTGGCCGCTCGTTTCTCAAGCTCGGCTAAGTAATATTCGTCGAGCCGAAAGCCGACGGTATAACTCTTCTTTTTCGCGTGTTTTTTCACTGCTAACAAAAACCGCCTTGTAAAATCGCTAAGACCAGTGCTTTATAGGTCTTTTTGTTTGCAATTTGCAAGCAAAATCAACTTATTAGAATGATTAACTTTAACCGCCTTAAAGCTGTGATCTTGTTAGCAAAAGGGTGCGTCAGGTGTGAAAACCTATTATCGCTTTAATGTGGGTTAGATGCTCTCTGCTTTCTCGGTGACTTAATCGAAGTGAGAACTACTAAAAGGCGTCTTGAAATTTGCTCTCGGCTTTCATCATTTCTTCTATGATGGCGGCTTTCGCTGCTGAACCGATAAGGGTCTTAACGATGTTCGGCTTTTGGTTTGCCCACTCCGGCGATGTGAGAAGTTTTGCCTTTGCCTCTTCTAATAACCTTTGGCGTTCGCTCTCCGGCAAGGTTGAAAACCTCTCTTCGGCGCGTCTCATAGTCTCGTGTTCGGCTGTTTCCCTCGCCCGTTTTGCGTCTTCGTCCTGCTGCCGCTTCGTGGTCTTCTGCTTGGCTTCCCTTTGCTCCAAAACTTCAAGGTAAAGAGTCGGCGGCGGATAGCCGCTATCGCCGTACTCGACGGCGGCTATAAGCCAGCCTGCGGGGTTCTTCTTCTCCTCGCCTATGGTTCGGTATGGAAGGGCGGCTAATTGCTCCTCTACGGCTTGCCTGCGGCTCTTAACGAGGTGTCTAGCCTTCTTCTCAGTGATCCCGTAGCTCTTCAGTTGTGAAACTAGGTTTTCTTCCTCTGGCAAAAAGGCTAGTGCGGGTTCTGGTAAAAGTCTTGGTGGTGGCGGCTCTGGAAAAAGCGGGGTTTGGTTTTCGTTCTTCTCGATCCGTTTGGCGCGTGGCAAAGGCTTTCTCATCGCTAGAGCGTGATCGCCTTTTGCTTTCCGTCCGGGAACATAAATCATTAACCAATCAAGCGCGCCGTCATCGCCCCTTAGTTGCTCAAATTCAACCTTCTCAATGTAGCCGCTTGTTTGGTGTACCTTGTGAATCCGGTACATCTGCGGGCGGACAATCTCCCAATCAAAGTAGCGAGACTGCGGAGCGTAGGCACAAAACTCCGAGTAGAGCATTTTTGCTCTGCTCTTGTTCTTTAATGCGGCATACATCTGGTAGCTGATTAGCTCATAGAAGCGTTGCGCTGCTGGTGTGAGTTCTTTTAAGTAATCGTAGTCAAGCGGGCGGGTCGGTGCAGAATTAAGAATTTCCCTGTAAATATCATGGAGCATGATATAGGTGGCATCGGCTTTGTCACCGTTCGGTAGTTTTTCGCCGGTGAAGATAACGGCATAACGAGTATCGCCGATTTCGATGGTTCTTTCTGTACCGTCGGTAGTTTTGTAAGTAAATTTTGCTTTGATAAATGCGGCAGCGTTTTGTAGTAGCGAGTTTTTGACTATATTTGTGTCACTTCCCAACTTTAATTCTTTTGCTATCTCACTAAGACTTCCGAGTCTAATAAGTTTTGGAGTTGGTTTTCCTACTTCTTCAATTTTTCGATTTACGATTATCGTGTCAATTTTATAGGCAAGCGGATTGGGCGGGTTTTTAATTTCCCAACGTGCTTTTAATTCGCCATTCGGTTTAAGGGTTTTGATTTCGATTGAGACATTACCCTTCTTTGAAAGTCTGTGAATCGGGAAACGGGATAAAGCTGTTTCCGATCTGATGATTTCTTGGGGTATTAGTTTCTCTAGTGCCTCGCTCATTTGGTCTTGGATTGTAACTTAAAAAAGAGCAACAGCAAGGATGCTCTTGTTGTTGTTGTTAATAAGTTATAATAGTTAATAAGTAGCGGGTCTGATAATCTTTTAGATTCAATAGTTTAACCTCAATTTCCGTAACTCAAACCGTGAGATTCCGTAACTCAAACCGTGAGATTCCGTAACTCAAACCGTGAGATTCCGTAACTCAAACCGTGAGATTCCGTAACTCAAACCGTGAGCAAAGGCTTCCCTAAATGTAGCAGTTCGTCTCCTCAAAGGTAGCGGATCGTCTCCCCAATCTCATCGCCTTTCTGACTCAAAATAACAATAAAAATGTGAAATCCCGTAACTCAAAGTGTGAAGTAGAATAATAAAACCAGAAAACCATATTTCTGGTTTTCTGGTCACAATAGCTTGGCTGGTTCTTCTTCCTTACCTTTACAGAAGGCTAGATAATCCTCTACAGAGTCCGCAAATGCTCGCTTAAGTTCTCCTACTGCCATTCCCTGAAACGTGATTACATCTCGGATACTGATAACCTCACCGTGAAATATATTGGACTTCTCATCAAAGGTAACAATCGCCTTATAACCTTTGTACTTCATAGCCCGCGTCGTTCGCAGATCGGTGCGACTTCCACGCTCGTATTCAAGTGCTTGGTGGAACGATTCTGTTAGCGCATCAAACGTCTTTTTATTCATGTGTCTTACTGCTGTTAGCAGCACGCGCGTACTCTTTGTGTTTTCCATCTATCTCATTTCTGGTTTACCAGAAAACCAGATTTCTGGTATCATTTCCTAAAAGCATAACACTCCTCGAAAATTTGCTCCGGGGTCAGTTCCCTTCCCTTTTGCAATTCCCTAACGCCATATTGAATGGCATCGAAAAGCCGTGCTTTTTCGTAAGCGTCAAGTAAAGGCTGAAAACTTTTAGCGTCTTGGATAATGAGTTTTGGCTTACCGTCTAACGTTAAGACAATAGGCTTTTTTGATTGCTTCATCTGCCTAATGTACTCGCCACTTCGGCGCTTAAAAGTTGAAAGAGAAATCGTTTTAAGCTCTTCGCTGTTCTTCATACTTTGCCTTTTTATAGCAAGCCAGAAAACCAGAAATATGGTTTTCTGGCTTTATTGATCATCAAAGATACTTTCTAAGTCTCGCGCTCCGTGAAGAACGCGAACGATCTCAATACCATCATCAGACGGACGATAAAAGATAAGGTGGTCTTCAAAGCCTTTGACCGGCCACACCCGCACATTCCGAAGACGTGATGATCGAAACTCTCGCGGGCTTCCAACCATAGGCATTTTAGCGAGGAACTCAAATGTCTCCTCACAAGAAACAAGAAATCTAATCCCAGCATCAAGGTCTTGTTCACCAATAAAGACAAAGCTCTCTTCAATGTCACGCTCCGCCTGCGTTCGCTTAGTAACGCTGCTCATTTGGCTTTGCTCTTCTTGTCTTGGATTCGTTTAAGACCACGCACTCGAATCTCTTCCCAATCCTTTTTTGTTAGAGGCGTAGCAGTGCCAGAGTTTAAGCCTTCAAGTAGAAGAGCCTCTACCTTCTCTTCAGTTTTCCGCTTCTGGTCTTCGCGTACCAAATCACGGAAGTATTCGCTGGACGTGCTGTAGCCGTCCTCGCTAACGCGATTTTCTACAAACTCTCTAAGTGAGTCGGGTAGCGAAATGTTCATCGTTGCCATACTAAAACCTCCTGTTCAATTTACAACATATAGGATGACATATTTTGTCAATAAATGCCATAAACTTCTTCACCTCTTTACTTCTTGGTTTACTAGAAAATCAGAGTGGAGTGATAAGATAACTATTTCAGTATGTTATTAAATCTGGTATTCTGGTAAACCAGAAAGCAAGAAAACCAGATATGACTATAATCACGATTACAGGCTACAAAGGCGGAATAGGGAAGAGTACAACCGCTTTTCACATCGCCACATATTTTAGCGACATTGGGAAAACAGTTCTTGTGGACGGTGATCCAAATCGTACTGCTGTTAAGTGGGCGGGGCGAAGCTCTGAGCCGCTACCCTTTACAGTCGTTGATCAAAGGCAAGCTATGCGCCTCGCATCTGAAGCTGAATATCTGATTATTGATACTCCTGCGCGGCCTAACTCTGACGATCTAAAAGAACTCGCAAAAGGGTGTGAGTTGCTTATCCTTCCAACCTCGCCGGACGTTGTGAGCCTAGAACCAATGCTTGAAACGGCGCGTGACTTAGAAAACGCAAAGTATCGAGCGTTAATAACACTTGTTCCGCCGCATCCTAGCAGGGAAGGGGAGTTGATGCGGGACGATCTGAGGCAAGAGGGGATTCCCGTTTTTGAAACAATGATTCGCCGCACAGTTGGCTTTGCAAAAGCCGCGCTCGCTGGCCGCCCGATCCGTGACATTGAAGACACGCGCACGCGGGCGGCATGGGAAGACTACAAGGCTCTCGGTGATGAGATTAGGAAACTACTAAAATGAGTAAATACGGGGCGTTAATCAAAGAAGCCAGAAAGCAAGATAGCCAGAAAACCAGAAAACCAGAAACAGGGCGGGGGACTGTTTCTGAGCCGGACGTAAATTTGAGTATTAAAGTCGCGGCTACTCGTCGCCGTCATTGGGCGGCTGAGGCGAAGAGACAAGGGGTAACACTTACTGCGGCTATTACTGAGGCTTTAAGCCAAAAATTCGGTGAACCAGAATAACAGAAAACCAGAAATCTGGTTTTCTGGCACAGTGATGCGATGAATTGGATTAGCATTAATGAGAGATTGCCGGTGAAAGACTGCACCGTACTTGTCGCAGGAGATCAACGTGTAGCTATTGCGGATTGGTATGTAAAAGATGGATGGAGCATAAGCCGAGAGGATAGTGCAATGGGTATGACATCGAATACTGTTACGCACTGGATGCCATTACCTGATCCGCCTGAAGCTGAAAATGATGTCTTCGGTTAGGAATTTATCAGACGCGCTTGGCGGTTATCCGCACGAACAGTCGCCGCGTCTCGTCCAGCGTTAAAAACTTTATCTATGGACTAACGCGAACGCTTTATATCTCTATCTTGTATGCGATTTTCTTTTTGTTCTTTGTCTTGTGTAGGCTCTTGCTGTTGTTCAGATGTTGATTGCTCTCGGCTAAGGTTTCGTTTCTCTGCTAATAGTAAATTTTCAACGTCCATTAAATCTTGGGGTCTTCCTGCCAAGCGTTTATTAACAATGAGGTCTTGCGGGGAAATAAACTGCGTCGGTACGTCGGCGTAAGCTGATTCAATGCGGTTCTTCCAACTCGCTTCAAAATCAAGTCCTTTGAGTCCCATCAAAACGTCAACGCGGGCGGGTGGTCGTCCCATATGATAGACCACATCGGGGTTAGTGAAATCGTCAACGGTGATGTCGGTGAGTGGTGCGCCAAACTTTTTAAGCGCGGCATAAACACGCTCGGCGTTCTCCCTGTCCGCGCTGATCCAAATGTCTAGGTCTTTGGTGTAGCGCGGTTCAGTGTATTCTATGACCGCGTATCCGCCGACTACTAAATATCTAGCTTGTGCCTCGTTCAAGATACTCAATAGCTCTTTGAAGTCTGAGTTCAGATTCATCTTCTCCTTTTCGTTCGTGGGCAAAAACTACTAGCTCCCAAGCGGCGGCAAAGCGAGCATTTGAGTCTTGGCGTTGCCAAAACTCAATATCAAAAGAGCGATCTAAGTCTTCTATTCGGCTCAGACCTTCCATCACAAAGTTGCTTTTGTCTGGGTTCGTTTTTTGTTGCATAACTCTCTCTGCGCCCGCAATCCTTCACGGTAATTATACCGCAAGGCACAGGGCTAGGATAGATGATAGCTTAGACATATTGTGACAAGGTGGTAACACTTACTGCGGCTATTACTGAGGCTTTAAGTCAAAGATTTGATAAACCAGAAAACCAGATTTCTGGTTTTCTGGTTTATCGAACGCGGCACTAAATCACGATCCGCTCAATCTCATCTAAGGTCAATTCATCATCTAGCCGGTTATAAAGCTGCGTCGTTCGCGTGGACTCGTGCGCGGCAATCTGCGCTGCTTTCTCGACCGTCCCGCCGTTTCTAAGGTACTCGGTTATACCTGTGGCTCTGAATGTGTGACAGACGATCTCTTGCGACACTCCCGCATCCCGCGCCCGGCGTTTGATTATCTGGTAAGCGTCAAAGCGCGAAAGCTGATTAGCTGTAAGGGTGCGGCTCTGGCCGCGCGACGTGCGGAAGAGGGGCTTATTCTTCTCGCCGGCGATGCCGGCAGCTTCAATATACTCATCAAGATATTTCTCGGCTGTGTGGTGTGTCGGCACTTCATGGAACTTCCCGCCTTTCTCGTGAAGCCTTAGCCAGTAGCGTTTTCCATTCGCGTAGTAATCTTTAATTTTCATCTGCACTACTGCCGACACGCGCGCAAAGCTATAAACCATGACACCGATCAAAGCGCGGTCGCGGAGTCCTACAACATGGCTTGTATCAATCGAGTCTAAGAGCCTCCGCGCGTCTTCAGCCGATAGCACCGGCGTCTTTCCTTT
>JBBRXZ010000022.1:0-15754 GCA_038238095.1 Saccharimonadales bacterium (SeqCode) | reverse complement strand
CACCAACCCATGCCGTGATTCACGCTAAACTAATGAGCGTTATTGAGACCCTGAGACTAGAAGACGGAGACTTTGTTGCTAACTTACAGCAACTAATCCAGGCCGGTATTGCTGGCAATGTTCATGACAGTGGATAGTTACGTTTGTTAAAATACCTGAGGAGTGACAAAACTCCAATCTCATTTGACAAGCATGCTTTAATAGATTAAGGTATAAATTCTATATTTAATGTAATTACAAGTAGAGGCAGATATCGTGACAAGTAGATGGCACCAACGCAGGCAAATGGAACAGAGATTTAATAATCGTGTTCCGGATGGTGTAGAAGTATTTGGTCGAAATGAGGTTAGAGATGTAAAACCCGACGAAGGAGCGGCTTTCATAGTTGAGGGTACAAATGACCGGTATAATGAAGAACGAGAGCATAGACGCCGTAGACATCCTGGCTATAATCCTTATGAATTAAAAACTATCGCTGGCCAAGAGTTAAGTGCAGTTGCTCGATATATTGCAAAACCTGCACTGGATAGTTTTGGCCGTGAGACTGTTTTAATAGATTCTGATGCTGGTTCCAGATTTGCCCGTGCAAACAAACAAGCTACAGAGAAACTTGATCGGCTCAGAAGCTCCGGTATTCCAGGCTTTATTATATTTGCTTGGGGCAGCAATCAATACGGAGAACCTGAAGTAAAAGAGCGCACAGCTCTAATCAAAAAGAGAGTAATTGATTGGGATTTACCGACAATAGAGCTTGAAGTTGTGCCTCCTTCATCTGACGTGTGGGATATGGCTGAGGCACATGATGGTATTCAAAGACTTCTTACCGAGCAAGGAATAGTTCTTCCCCCTTTAGAAGATCTATAAGGAATTACTTGCTACTTGAGCTGTTGGAGTTTGAATTGGGTGTAGCGTTCGGCGGCCAGGCGGGTTAGTTTGGGGTCTTCGTCGGTGTTGACGAAACGCATGGATTCGGCTAGTAGGGGGTGGACTTCGGCTAACTTTTCGTGCATTTGCAGGACCAGTTTGCGGTAGCCGGGATGGCCTTGGGGCGTGGTACGGAGTTCATGCAGGTGGAAGGCTTCACGGGCATTATAAGTGACCTTCCAACGCATCTTGTGGCCAAGCAATGTGGCATACTGAGCCTCTAGTTGATAGCCGTGTTGCTGCAATAAGCTGTAGAGTTTTAGGCTGATGTCAAAACAGGCTTCAAACTGTTCACTCAAGCCGGCTTCTTCTACTAATTTCGGTATTTCATAACCGTAACTTGGCGTGAGTAGCTGCCAGTTCATGTCATCCACCATGCGGTGGCGCTGTAAATCACGGAAAATGCCGTAATCACACACCAGATCCCAACTATAATGGGCTTTTTCTATACCTCGGCCGGGCCGGTGGCGGCGATTAAGACGTTCGCCCATATAAGCCTTGAAAACTGCCAGCTTCCGATCATATGGCCAGGCATTAACTTCGGATTGAAGTTGCTCAAGCGATAAATTACTGTGCTCATACAACATATCCGGTACTAAAAGCAGTTCGTTTTTCGGCCAAAAATCTACAAGCGTCACCGCTTCTGTAGTGCCGGTGGCGTGGTTATCCGGCAAATGCTGTTTGGCCAGCTCCTTGACTTGAGAGGCGGTATTAGCCCGGTAGGCTATCATAGCGCCGCCGCGCTCCGGCTTATCGGCGCGTTCCAAAAACATCGGTATAACTTTGCGGCCTTGCTCCAGCAAACTTTGCCCAGTCGCCTTAGCTTCCGGCAGATCATCGCTAAGCAGATGCATAATCAGACTCTCCAGGGCCTGGCCGGAGGCAAAAATACCGACAGTAGATTTGGTGGCGACCGGCAGCACGGCCCGGACGGCATCGCAAGCCTGGGCCCTGGTAGCACCTTTCCAGGCTATATCCCGCTCTTCTTCAGGAATGCCGGAAATATTACGGACATGCTCGGTTAGCTGACGGACCATGCTTGAGTACAAGTCAAAAACACTGTCCATGGCTTGCTCATACTGTTGCTTTAGGTCAGGCTCCAGGTAATCAGGCGTATGGTAGCGATACTTGCCTTTTATATCTTTTTGATCGAAGTATATGTAACGGGTAGATTGCTCCAGGTAGGCCGCCATGCGGCCCCACTCCAGTTTCTTGGTTAACAAATTAGAGGCATTTTCGACCACCAGGTGTATACCGCCTAGCTGCTGGACCGAGTCGTCACCATAGGCAGTGATAACGCGGTGCAGAAGCTGGGCGTCTTTATCGACTTTGCCGGCGAACTCGTCCAGTATAGTGATGCGCATATCATCGCGGCGCCTACTCAGCCGGGCCATCGCGGCGGCAACTGTAACCGGACTGAGCTTGTCTGTAAAAGTGTAAACGTTACCATCGACATCGGAGACTGCGTCCTGCAGGTAGGCCCGGCCAGCCTCAGTAATGGTAAAGTTACCCTCGCTCGTTTTGGCCACAAAGGCCTCACTGGTTTCCGCTTCGGTGCCCGCGGCCGTATTTGGTAGTTGCTTTTGCCGGATGATCTCTTTGACGGACGCGGATTGGGCCGCGGCCGGCGCCTTGTTCTTATCCGTTTCGCGTATTGCCAGTTCGGCGGCAACTAATTTCCAGATATTGTCAGCTACAACAGCCGGCTCTTCGCTTGAGAATACCACTGGCAGCTTGCGCTGCCTGGCTTCCCAGAGATAACCGGCTCGAACCCGTTCCAGAAAGCTATCACTCACATTATCAAAACGATCGCCTTGATAGCGCCCATTTAGCCGCGCCCGCAGTGTAGCTACCGGTGCGTCAAGCACAATGCAAAGGTCCGGCTCGATGCCGTCAACCGCAAAACTGATAATACTGTTGATCGTGGGGTAATCGGGCACGTCACCGCGGCCGTAATACTGGATTGCCAAAGTCGTTAAGTAATTCCGGTCAACCAGGCAGATTACGCCGTGCTCCACGCCCTGTTTTATAATCTGTAAACTTTGTGCCCGGGCCGCATTATAAAGCAACACTTCAGTGCGAGTATTCATGGGGTATCGGGGATCCTGGGTAAGCTGCCTGATGGCGCGGGCTGTCAGATCACTTTGGCTATCCGGTTCACGCAGAGTTCGCACCGGTAAACCGGCTGCTTGTAACCGCTTGACAAGCGCTTGGAGCTGGGTCGATTTTCCGACACCTTCGGCTCCTTCAATAACGATGTACTTGCCTCTAGTCATAGGAAAGGCCTTCGATTTTCTGGGGAAGTGCCCTTTTATCCTTGTAGGCCTTCGGTAGCAGCATATCAGGTGACCAGGTTTTAATAATTATTTCCAGATCGCTGCCCTGCTGGTATTTACCGCTAAAGCCGTCATTACGCCCACTACCGTATGTGCCGTCAACTTCGCCTGTTTCCAGGAATATAGCCTGCGCGATGCGTTCGCCGACAGGCAGCAGGACGGTTTCGCGTTCATTGAGATTGTAGATTTCCAAAGTGAGACGATTGATGTAGCCGGGATCTACCCAGCCGGCATCGAAACAGACAGCTACGCCGTTGCGTCCCCAGCTGGAGCGGGACTTCACTTCGTAGGCTCCCGGCGGCTTGATACCAAAAAACTCATGGGTGTGCGCCAGGACCCGTTCACGCGGTTTAAGGCTAATTACGGGATGATCGATAGGTATATTGTTGACCGGCTTAAAACCATTCAGTTTACACCACTCGCCGTGAGGCATGGCTTTGTAGGGGCCGTCAAAGTACCGCTCCACGTCTTCCGGGTCAAAAGGATTGTAAATGGTGCGTTCGTTCATCCGTTCTATGCGGTAGTAATAATAACCGAGCGTAACATCCATACTGGCATGGCTGATATACTTCGGGTCAAAGGGGTGGCAAACGATGTGCCCCTCATCGATGGCTCGCCTAATTTGAGTATTACTATAAACTGCCATATACACCTCTCACGCTTCATCTTATTTTAGTGTATAGCGCGTTTGTAAAGCAAGCAGAATAATAATGTGAATTTTACGCAAATAGGGTTTATAGCTGTTTATGCTGAACTTACGCCGAGCCTTCCAGTACAATAGTGGGCATGTCTATAAAACACCTGCTGAAGCAGCAGTTGCAAGTTAACCGGCATTTTGCAGTCCAGTTTTTGGGCGTACTGGTGGCTTCGCATGGCCTGTATATTCTGGCAGCTACATTACTTGATCAGATTGCGGCTCATCATGGCTCCCATTTGAGCGACCTGCAAGTCGACATACCTTTATTGATCGGCTTAAGTTTACTGTATTTAAGTACTTTGTTACGCCGGCGTAAACGAACCGCCTGGTTGGTGACCGTCATGGCATATACATTTTATCTGGGTTTAGGTGTAGCCCAGCTGCTAAGCAAGCTGCGTCTGCAGGATATCGATTTGCATGAGTTTATTGGGGCGCTTCTGCTGCCCCTGGTAGTCCTAGGTCTGTTGTTTATTTTTCAGAAAGAATTTGTCGTTAAAAGTGATATAAGGGGCTTCCGCTTCGCTACAACTTTTGTAGCCATAATTATGACGGTAGCTTTCATCTACGGAATTGCCGGTTTCTCGCTGCTGGATCATTCCGATTTTCACCAGGAAATAAGTCTGCCGGGTGCCGCTCACTACACCCTCGACCAGTTTAACCTAACAACTAAAAAACCATTGCAGCCTCATACTAAGCGGGCTCGTTTATTTCTGGATTCGCTATCATTTGTGAGCGCTGGCGCCCTAATATATGCCGCTATATCTCTGTTTCAACCCTTGCGGGTAAAATTATCGGATCAGCACGCAGAACGAGAACGGCTCGCACAGTTACTGAATCAACATGGCGGATCGAGTGAAGATTTTTTTAAGCTGTGGCCTCACGATAAGCAGTACTTCTTCGATGAAAGTAAGCACAGCGGCCTGGCCTTTCGCGTGGAGCGGGGAGTAGCCCTTTGTCTGGGCGGTGCAGTCGGCGATACTAAGTATTACGGGGAGCTTATGCACGACTTTAGCAACTTGTGCTTTGGCAATGATTGGTTACCGGCACTGATCCACCTGGAAGACACTAACCGCCAACTTTACGAGCGGCATGGCTTCACGCTCCAAAAACTTGGCGAAGAGGCCATTTTAGACCTGGATCATTTCAAAGTGGAAGTGGCCGATAAAAAGTATTTTCGGCAGATTCGTAACAAGTTCGCTAAGCTTGGCTATACTTGCGAGATTCTGGGGCCGCCGCATCACCAGGCAGTGCTGGATCGTTTCAATGCCATAACCGCGGAGTGGCTGGCTCAGGACGGCCGTGCCGAGCGAGGCTTTGTGATGGGCTATTATACACCGGGTTACATGCAAATGTGCCGGGTCATGGTGGCTCGCGATGCCGCCGGTACCATTCAGGCGTTTATAAACCTGGTGCCGGCTATTTTTGACCGAATGGAGGCCACGTACGATATGCTACGCCATACCACGAACAGTCCGGGTAACATTAACGATTTTCTGCTTATGGGCTTTGTTGAACAGCTAATGGCTGACGGCTATAATCGGCTGAATCTGGGTCTCTGCCCGTTAGTTGGGCTTGATGAAACAGATGAAGAAAAAAACCGTCTTATCGACACCGTGCTTCGCTTCGCCTATGCTAACGGCGACCGGTTTTATTCGTTCAGCGGCCTGCACCGTTTCAAGGCCAAATATGAACCGGAGTGGCGCGACCGGTATGTGGGCTACCAAGGCGGTATTCGTGGTTTCTCACGGACGATGACAGGCCTTATGCGCGCCATGCGCATTAAGGCTCGCTAAAGGTTATCTACTTAGTGCTTGCCTGATGACACTCATAGTGTGCTTATGAACTGCTTCGATTGGCTGGTTAGCATCAATGGTAACTATAGGCGACTGGCAACGCTTAGCAGCAATTTCGTAACCCTGAGCCACGCGTTCAAAAAAATTAAGTGACTTACTCTCGAAATAGTCAGTCTTACCGGATTTCTTCTTAACCCGTTCCACGGCTGCCACGGTATCGGCATTATAGATTATGGTCACTTCAGGACGAAACTGCTTCATGCCCGCCTCTACGTACGGCCAGCCCACCGACGCTTTAAGCCCACCGCCATATATCTCATAGGCAGCCAGTGATAATGGCCCTCTATCCATCAGGATGATCTTGCCTTTTAGCCGCTCCAACTCAGTGGCACCGATCAGGGCTTCCTGGATCGCTACGGATATATAAAGGTTTGTTTTAGATGGACGCTCGGTCGGGGACAGCATTACTTTTCGAAGTTCTTCACCAATTGGCGTGCCCCCGAGGTTCCGGGTAGTATGCACTTGCCAGTTATCAGCTACTAGCGCATCCCGGGCCAGTTCTAATTGGGTGGTTTTGCCCACGCCATCAATACCATCAAACACTACAAGCAGGCCGCCTGGTAATGCCTGAGGAACTGTACTCATGCTAGCCATTATGGTAGGTCCCGGTGTAAGCGTTTAACCAATACTTGCCAGGTCAATCTTGATTGACGGGCCCATACTAGTGGTTAAGTGAATGGTTTTAAAGTAAGCACCCTTAATGTTCCCGGGCTTGTTAGCTTTGAGACTGGCCAGAATTGCCTGCAGGTTCTGCAGCAGCCCGGCGGCCGCGAAACTGACTTTGCCGATACCCAGGTGTACAATACCGGTGCTATCTACGCGATATTCGACGCGGCCGGCTTTAGCCTCGGCCACAGCTTTATCGATGTCGGTCGTAACAGTCCCGCTTTTAGGGTTTGGCATCAAACCGCGCGGGCCAAGTGTACGGGCGTATTTACCGAGTTTCGACATCAGTGCCGGGGTAGCGATCAGAATATCAAAATTAAAATTACCCTTTTCCAGTTCAGCCAGGAGTTCCTCGGTGCCTGCCAAGTCCGCGCCGGCGTGTTTAGCCGCGGCAGCGTCTTCAGTTAGAACAGCAATACGTACCGACTTACCGCTGCCAGCCGGCAGTACGAGGCTATCACGAATATTCTGGTCGGCATGGCGGGGATCGACATTCAGATTTACATGCAGCTCAACAGTGGCATCAAACTTAACATGGCTGGTCTTCTGCGCTAACTCAACCGCTTCTTCCAGGCTGTAGGACTTGTCTTTTTCTAGCAATTCGGCACTCTTGCGAAAATGCTTACCGCGTCTTTCCAGACGCGCACGCGTCGGCGTAACCGGAGCTTTGGGCTTGGCTTCTGCGGTTTCGCCAGAAGTTTTACGCTGCTCTTTAGCCTGCAATTCCTCGGCTTCCGCCAAGGCTTTGGCGCTGCGCTTGCCGGCTTTGGCAACTTTCGGCTCTTCAGAATCCTCTGACTCTTCTTCCGATTCACTCTCGGCTGCAATCTCTGACGCCGCTGCATCTGGCTGATTTTCAGCGATAATTGCCTCTAGCTCGGCAATGGTGCTCTTGGGGTTGACGTCTTCAATTCCCATGGCAGCCAATTGCTCCAGTAATTCTTTCTTAGCCTTAGCCACAACTTACTCCTTTCGTGGTGCAAACGGCGATTTAAGCCTCCCACAAATTATTTAACTGTCAGACAGTAGGTCGAAGCCTACCAAAAATGCTAACACGGTAGCCCCGAGGGCGACTATTCTAGACCAATCAATGGCTCTTTCAGGTTTTGCTTCATGAGATGCCATAACTTAAGCCTCTACCTCGACGCCCATGCTGCGGGCAGTGCCGGCAACCATTTTTTTGATGGCTTCAATGTCTTCGGCGTTCATGTCGCCGGCTTTGGCTTCGGCGATCTCCTGGATGGCTTTCTGACTAAGTTTTTTCTCGATTTTCTCGGTGTTAGGCTTGCCGGAGCCTTTTTGAATGCCAAGCTTAGCCCTGATGAGATCGTCTGTGGGTGCGCCTACAACACGAAAAGCCAGACTGCGATCATCGTAAATAGTTATGTGGGCCGTAACCATGGCTCCCTGCATGTCTTTGGTAGCATCATTGAACGGCTGGATAAAATCCATCATATTGACGCCGTACTGGCCAAGAGTACTGCCGACCGGCGGCGCGGCGCTGGCCTGGCCGCCCCGGATTTTCATCTTCAAATTAGCTTTAACTGCTTTTGCCATATTGATTATTATACCCTTTTTACCTGGAGGCCGTCGAGTTCGACGGGTGTGTCGCGGCCGAACATGTTGACCAGGACTTTAAGCTTGCCTTTGGCAGGGTCAATTTCACTGACGCCGCCATCGAAGCCTTTGAAAGGACCGTCAATGATATTGACCACCTCACCAATGGCAAAGTCGATTTTGTGCTTGGGCTGCTCCAGACCCATGCGTTTCTGGATCTTTTCGATCTCATCCTGCTCGATCGGCGTCGGGTCGGTACCGCTGCCTACGAAGCCGGTTACCGAAGGCGTGTTGCGGACGATGTACCAGGCATCTTCGCTGAGTTTCATATGTACCAGAACATAGCCCTGGAAAATCCGCTTTTCGACCACGCGACGTTTACCGTTTTTGATCTCAATCATCTTTTCTTTGGGTACCAGTACCTCAAATATTTTGTCGTTCATATCCAGACTGTCGGCGCGCTGGCGAATACTCTCAGCGACCTTTTCTTCGTAGCCGCTATAGGTGTGAATAGCATACCATTGCTTGCTAGTATCGTAACGTTTGATGCTGTTCATATTATATCTTTAGTATCCTTTATATAATTTACTTTAAAAGTACATTCCTAAAAACTTTATCGAGGCCATAGTCTACCACTGCAATGGCTGCCCCGAAGATAATGGCAAAGACCATCACGGCAAACGTCAGTTGACGGCTTTGCTTCCAATTAGGCCAGGTAACTTGACGAAGTTCACGCCAGCTCTGGCGGAAATAGGCCGGAAATATGATTTTACCTATTAGGCGTAGTACTTTGCCAAGCCAGGCAAAAGGCTTTAAGCTCAAGATTTTGCTTAAGACACCTACTACCGGCCTGAAGAGGTTGAATATAACAGAGGCGAACTTGACACTTGCTTGCTTAACAGGAGTTGTACGCTTAGGTTCATCCGAAGCTTCAGCGGCTTTAACTGCGCGCTCACGAAACGTCTCCGGATTTTTTATACGTCGCTTAGGCTTGGCTGGCTGGCTGGCGGCCATATGTATGCGGCTCCACTTTTGCTAAATTAAAAAGCCTACATAAGATTGTAGGCGACTGCTGTCAAGTGTAGCAGCTCCGGCCCTTAGAAGTCAATGTGTACGGAATGTATCTGATCCAGAGCAGGGACAGATCAAGAAAGCCGGCTATACCGCTGCAGTTAATTAATGTTTGGTATGATTATTGTAAAGGCAGAACCTTCGTTGATCTCACTTTTGAGTTCAACCTCGGCGTGGATCAGGCGGGTTAATTTCATAGCGACATACAGGCCTAAACCGGTGCCGTTGGCCTGACGCGTGCGGTAATCTTCAGAACGGAAGAATTTATCAAAGACCTGTTCCTGGTCACCTTTAGCGATACCGATGCCGGTGTCCTGGACGGTAATGCGCACGCCTTTTGGCTCGGCATTGGCGTGTATGGTTATGCTGCCTTTAGCCGTGTATTTGATGGCATTGGTAATAAAATTCTGAAGAATTTCGCGGACATAAAGCTTGCTGGAATGCAAAAGCTCAAGATTAGGATCAAGCACGGTTTTAAGGCCTAGGCCTTTCAGGGCAGCTTCCGGCAGATAATTGCCGGCCAGCTCTGTAATAAGTTCGTGAACATTAAAAGGTGCGGCTTTCATCTCCAGTTGGCCCCTTTCGGCGCGGCTAAGGGTAGAGAGATCATTGATCATATCAGCCAGAAACAATACTTGGTTGTGGGCTTCTTTAAGCGCCCGCTTGATAGTCCCTATATCACCGGATTTTTCGGCAACGAACTGGGCGTTGCCAATGTTTCCTTCAGCTATGGCTATGGGCGTGCGCAGTTCATGGCTGACTACACTAATGAACTCGTCACGTTCTTCTTCCAATGATTTCTCTCTGGTAATGTCGCGCATAAGTAGTACAAAGCCATGCTGCCCTTGCTTGCCGTAGCCCAGATGAACCGGTGCAATACTTAGGTATAGGTTAATCAAACTGCCGTCTGAATACTGCAAACGCAAGTCTCGGCTGGTTACTGGCACTGTGACCTCATTAACCATGGCAGTGATGTCACGCGGCTGATTATCTTTGTCCAGTAACTTAAAAAGACTGTCCAGCCGCCAGCCTACTTTGATAGTATTGACATCAAGAATATTGAGCGCGGCGGCGTTGTATAACACAATTTTTGTTTGCTCATCCACAGCCACAACAGCGTCCGCCATACTGTTCATCAGGCTGGTCAGCCTTTCATGTTCCAGCTGCTCGTTTTTAATATCTATAGCCTCTGCTGCTGTCTTAAGCGTCATGTTACTTCTATTATGCCATAGGCTAATAATTTTAGTTGATACTGTTTAATATTGGCTGATAATCTCGTATGCTCTTTCTGAGACCGGCCACGTCGGGCAGTACTGCCTCCAATGATTGCCAAAAATCCGGACCATGCCTCAGTACCACCGTATGCGTAAGTTCGTGAAGCAGGACATAATCAATTAATTGCCAAGGTAATTGCATCAAAAACAGATTGAGTACGATGTGGGCATGCTGGTCACAGCTGCCCCAGCGGCTTTTCAGGCGCTTTATACGGACGCTAGCATAGGCAAAGTTATTAGCTTTGGCCAGAGCAGCTAAACGCCCAGGCAACAGCTGTTCGGCCTGAGCCCGGAGCGCCCGGATGCATGCCTCTTGGGCCACCATTTGGACTTCTAAACTGTCAGGTTCGTTTGTAAATGGATAATTTACGGCTATCGTCGTGTCATAAACCCGGCTGCTAGTCTTTGTTGCCGCCGCACTGCGCACGAACCGCAGGTGATGAGCTTTACCGATTGCCTGACCGTTTATAAGCAGCTTGGTCGGATTATGTTGGTCCCGGATCCAGACCTGCTGCGAGCGGGCAAAGTTCAAGCCGGCACTATAGGACGCCCAGGCCGGTATACTGACTCTAATCTTGCCGCCCGGAGCTATACTAAGGCGAAGATTACGGCTGGTCTTGCGCTTATAAATAGTGACGGCCAGGTCTCCGTCGAGGATAAAATTTTTGCTTGGCATATTTTTGATAGAACAGCGGTTTTTACAGAAACACTGTTAACGAATAGCAATATTGCGCCGGGTCAAATCGACTCGACCTTGATTTTTTGGTACCAGATTAACCATACCCGGCTTTATAATACGTGAGTTTACGTCATCGAGGCCTAGCACGCCGTCACTGCGCAACTTATTGATAACGGCGCTTTGCTGCATAGCAAACAGGTGTTTTCCGCTGACTACTACATAGCCCTCGCTGGGGCTGGGGTTTTGCATGTGGCTGATTACGTCGTCATAAGTTGTGCGATCCCAGCTGGCAGCGTACTTATCGTCAGCCCGTCGACGGTCCCGCTTGACGCTGCGGGCAAAGGCTGTTTCCTGATCCATCTGAAACCACACCAGTATCGGCTGGGCGCGATGCTTATAGGCCACGGCATACAGCTTACGGCGCTGCTTAATACGCATAGCATTGACATCATAGGCCACGCTGAGACCCGCCGCCAGAAACTCTTCGGTCATATAATCCATAAGCTGAGCGACTATAATATTCTCCTGCTTGTCATATCGTGGTGACTCAAACAGCTCGCCGCGAATGCGGTCGGCTTGAAGGTGCGCAGCCTGGACATTCTCGCAGAACTGACGGGCAAAATAGGTTTTGCCGGCGCCAGGGTAGCCATATAACAATAACAAAATAGGTTTTGCCGGATAGATTTTCGCCATATACCTTTAGGTATAGCAGATTTTCCTGCCTTTGAAAAGCACGATGTAAGGCTCCGCAAGATGACATTTCCACTCTTATGCCTTATCATATAGCTTGTATTACGCCAGTTTCGTAAACCAAGGAGCGTAAGCGACTGTTTGCGAAACTGAGAGGAGAAGCGTAGGCTTAGGCCGAAGCTTTTGCCGATAGGCAAAACGAGGCAGAGCCGTACGCTTCGACGAAGGGGCATAGTACAACGGCTAGTATAAAGGTCTCCAAAACCTTAGATCGTGGTTCGATTCCACGTGCCCCTGCCAAACGGGAAAGAGAGAAATATTCTCGTCTTTCTTCACAAATTGACCTCCGTTTTTGGGGTCTTTTTTTGTGGTTTGGTTAAGCGTTTTCTGAGTTTCCATAATTTGCCTTGTTTCTGCGCTCCTTTTGGCGATTGATTCTGCCAAAAATGACAATTTTACGGATACGGAGTTGTTAGCGTAGGTTACTGAATCGAATAGTTTGGTTAAAATGGTGCGTTTTGCGTCATTACCCATCTCTGAGTCCAGATATTGGGCCTTGGCAGTCTGTGTCAGCTCCATGATATCGATAGCGTCCTCGTGCTTATTCGCGGTTGTTATATCAGCCACACCCAGCTCGTCATGCAGGTCTGCCAGCTGCTTCTGAATTGTGGCTTTCTTGGCCTTGTAACGCTCCTTGGTGATCTCTCCGGCAAGCTTATCGTCATAGAGAGTTTCAAGCATGTTCTCAAGCCTTGAAATACGTTGGGTAAGGTTTTGCTTGAGCTGCTCGGCAGTGTCATTACTTTCATTGTTCTCATCAACGATACGATCAATAATCCACTTGAATATGTCCTGCGAAGGGCTAATGAGTTGATCGAGCGTACTAATAAGCAGCTCGTGGACTTGTTCTTCGCGGAGCATTTTATTCTGCTTGCAGTCTGGCAGATTACGCTGGCACGTTCCGTACAAGTGGCCTTTTTGAGTCTGCCAGGTTATCGTTTTGCTGCAATGACCACACGTAAGCACATTGCGAAGCGCGATGTCATGCCTGCGCTGCTTCGCCGGTCGTGTATTTTTTAGTTTTTCTTGTAATCGCGTGTATAGCTGCATGGATATGAGCGGCTGTTGTAAGCCCGGATATGTTTAGTTATCGAACGAAATGATGCCCATGTAATACGTGTTTAGCAGTAGTCGATGAACGGCGCTTGGTGACAGCGGTTTGCCGTTGTAGGTGCGTACGCCTGACTGATTCAAAAATGCCCAGATGGTTGTTGTTGATTCATTTGGTTCCATATAGAGTTCGAATGCCTTGCGGATTATTCGACTCGTTTTTAGATCAGGCACGTGTATGCGCTTGCCGTTCTGTATAGCTGCTGTGTAGCCAATCGGAGGGCGTGATGGCATGTGTCCTTGAGCCAGTTTTTCAGCCCAGCCCTTCATAGCTTCTTCGCGGAGATTGTCGGTGTATTTCTTGGCAACTGCCAGATGTATATTCCACATAAACTTTACATCGGACTTGGAGTCTTTTTGAAGCTTAAGACTTTCTTTGACGGCATGCAGCATCCGATCTTTGTCGCCATGTAGCCAGTCATCAATCGCCACGGCATCGCGGAGGTTGCGAGTTAGGCGGTCTGTTTTCTCGACGGCAAGATTATAGACGTTGTTTTTTGTCAGGTAGCTTAGTAATTCGCTAAATACTTTGCGGCTTTGCTGTTTTGATGCCGTTTCCGCAATCTTATAGACTTTCACAACTCGTAGATCATTATTTTGACAGTAGCCCTGTAGCAGCTTGAGTTGTGAGTCTAGCGAATAGCCCTCATCTTCTTGTGATTTCGATGAAACTCGAGCTAGTATTACCGTCGTATTCGTCGATTTCATAATTGTTTATCTCCTTTCTCTACAATAATCTTGCGGCCGTTAGCCAGGGTTTCTAATACCGTAATAAGACCCCTGCCGACCTCATCAGCCTCCTCGGGCGTGACTTTCCGTTTTTGCTCGCGCTCAAGTATGGCGCGCAATTCTTCTATATCTTGATCGTTTACCCGAAACGACGATGTAAATATTGCTGCCAGATTGTGAAATTTGTCTATACCGCTCATATACCCTCCGTTGAACAAAAAAAGACGTTCCAAGATTGGCACGTCTTAACAATTCGACTAGCGGTTATTTTTTATCTATCCCAAGGCCGTCCGGGCTTTGGTCGTTCTTTTAGTTCTTTGTTTACTAAGTTTTTTAGCTCTTTGTCCCCGGTCCTTGCGAGCAAACTCAGGACTAGCTCACTAAGAGTGAGTCCGTTATCTTTCGCAACTACCTTTGCGCGCTTTCGCACGTCGTCTGTAACGCGAATCTGCATACTTACAATCTTTCTGGACATCAGCCCTATTTTATCATAAAAGTATTACTATTTACCGCAGATGCCGCACTTGACCGTGTGATCGACAAAATACTCTGTAAGTCCTCGTCCGGCGTCTCTTGAAGCGTGTCTGCTAAGTCGTAGTAACGACAAGCGCAAACCTCTTCAAGGGCTGCTGTTTCTAGTAGTTCCCTGTCTACCATGCATACCCTCCGTTCTATCTGTTGCTAGCCGAATTGTTAACGTTCAATCTCTATATAAATAGTATTACTAATTAGAATAAAAAGCAATACTAATTAAGCATTTTATATTGTATTATTTACCTACAGTGCATAGTAGGTAGAACAGATATGCTTAACAGATACGGTAACTCGCTATTTACTCTCTCTTTATATATACTACGTATAGGAGAGTGAAGAAGTATGGAAGCGAGTGAAAAAGAAGTAAAACTTACAGTCCAACAGCAACGTGTATTAAAGCTATTATTCAAATTCCGATTTATATCTGCACAATTATTAGGTCTAGTTATGGGTATCCGTCGTGTTAGTGCCTATGAAGTCCTAGAAAAGCTAGTCGGTAAAGATTTAGTAACAAAGGTATATAAAAAAGAGTACCGCATTCATGGAAGACCGGCCTACTATTATTTAAACAAAAAGGGAGTCACAACCGTGCGCAAACTGATGGATGTAAAAGAGGCCGCCGTCCACGCTCTCTACAAAAACGATGAGACCTCAGAGGAGTTTGTTGAACATTGCCTCAAACTCACATACCTTTACACCATACTCATGCAATCCCTGCCTAGCGACACAGAGATATTCACCAAGACTGAGATTAACAGGTTCAAGCAATTCCCAAAAAACCGGCCGGATCTATATATCCGCACAGCCGACAACCACGAGGCAATAATTGTTCTAGCGGATGATAAGCCGTCGTACATTACCCGAAAAAGACTTGATGAGATCATTGCTCACAGTGAAGATGAAGGATGGGATGGCGACTACCCGCGTATCTGCTTTGTGTTAAACGACGGAAGTGCAAAAAGTAGTTTCTTGTATATCGCTAATAAGAAGTTGGAAAGCATGGGGATGGACGAGGGTGAGATACATATTCTTGCAACGTCTCTGAAGGCCGTTAAGGACGGTGGTAAACGTGTCTGGTCTAGTGCCTTTAGTCCTAAAGAATACCTCTCGTTGTTTGAGTAGTTTATCGTCATACTCAGGACGAACTAAAAACCGAGGAGCTAATACTCCTCAGCTCGCATTATCGTCAGCTGCCGTCGGCACTTCGAATCTAGCGGATCGCACCAGTACCCGAGGCTCTGGTCGTAGTAATCTATCTTCCAGAAAACCTTAATACCTAAGATCTCGAAAGATCCAAAATCATGCTCACCGTACGGATCGTTATCTTCAGTAAACTCCTTGAAGTCTCTTACTTTGACAAAGATATCATTCATGAGCGATGTAAGCTCTGTGATACCTTTCGTCACTATACAGCCTGTCATGCTGCGACGATACGCATCATTTAGTGTTGCTATGTCGTTTGCTTGCTTGGTTTCCATGAAACCCTCCTTTTGTTCTGAGAGGGCTTTCTGCCTCTCTGGCTTGAAGGCGCGGGATGACACGAACTGGGTCAAGGTGGAGCGCCCCTTGACGTT
>JBBRXZ010000021.1:0-16282 GCA_038238095.1 Saccharimonadales bacterium (SeqCode) | reverse complement strand
TGTTGCCCCGCTCTTGGTCTTGACCTTACGAATAAAAGCCATACCCCTTAGTGTAGGGCATTAGTGTCCCGAAATCTTCTACTTCATCTCTGTTGTGGGGGTCAAAAAGCGAGGGGGTTGGGAAAGTCAGGTACTACTTAGTCTAGTGGACTAAGTTCTCTCCGTCAAACTCTAAAAGAAACAATTTTCCGCCTCTATTTAGATTGAGCTCAGGCTACTGTTCAATGGAGAAGAAACGAGCTTCAGAATAGCTCTTGGCTACTTCTTGCGGTTTGAATAAATGGCCGTGCATGGAGAGTAATACCCCCTCTTTTATATTTAGGAGCGAGGCGAGAGAGAATCCTAGATTAAAGGCGGCGTCCGACATATCGTAACCTTTAAGCGGGATGAGCGAACCTGTTAATATTACGGCCTTTTTACTCTTTAAGTGTCTTTCTATATACCGAGCCGTGTCAGGCATAGTATAAGTACCGTGAGTAATTAGTATCTTATCGCTGGCGCTATTTTCAACGGCTTCATATATTTGTCTCATATCTTCAGGAGTTAATTTGCGGCTATCTTTCATGCAAACAACGTTAAAATTAAGCTCAATTTCGAGTTTAATACGTTCAAAATACTTGGGTATGACAGATTCTCCACTGACAGTTGCAGTGTCGTAAGCACTGTCCCACTCCGAATCAATTGTCCCGCCGGTAATGATAATATCAACTTTTGTATTGCTACTCATAGTCAAACCCATCATACAGAGGCGCTTGCAGTAATATCAAGTACAACATCATTTATATGCGTTTGCTACAGTCAAATATCTTAGACGTTAGTACAGATCAATCAGAGTTTACAGACAGTTAAAAAGCAGGGTGACAAACCAGGGGCTAGCCAGTATGTCGCGGACGTTTAGTGGAAAAGCGGTAATTAGCTGTTAGCAGAACACTGGCCAGCAGCAACGTAACCGCTATAAATCGTAAGGCACGATGGTCGGCTATACTAGCGGTAATGATGGCATAAATGCTTATACCGACACCGCCGAGTGCCAGGCCTTCGCCAATGACTTCGGAGCGCCGCAATAAATAAAGACCGGCCCCTAGACTTACGACAACGAGCGGCAAGAGTACATAAGTCACGTTTCGCTGATAAACCTTTGCGTTTGACTGATAGGCTTTGTCGGCTTTGTCATAGGCTTTCTGGCTATTTTGATAGTCAGCATCGCTTGAATCTCCAACAGAAGAATAATCCGGCGATTTAGGTGGTTGATAAAATGAGAAAATGCCCACACCTACAAAAGCTACAACCGTTAATGCAATCAAAACTGCATACAGTAACCTAATAAATGCTGTCATGTAAGAATCTCCTTAGTTAGCTTGACTTCATTATACATGTTATAGGCTTTTTTAATGGCTTTGTCGAAATATAAGTCGAACTTATATTACTTCTTCTCTTTGAAGTCTAGCGATGTAGAGTTAACACAATAGTGTTGGCCATTTGGCGAGGTGCTATCTTCAAACAAATGACCTAAGTGGCTGCCGCAATTTTTACAGATAACTTCTGTGCGATGCATGCCTAAACTATCGTCGTTAAGCAACTCGACGGCCCCGGCATCGGCTACATCGGAAAAACTGGGCCAGCCGAGAAGCCCAGGCATCGTTGAGTCATACTTAGTGTCACTTTTGAAAACCATATTGCCACAGGCGGCACAGACAAAGTCACCCGTACCCTTTTCATTCAGCAGTTTCCCGGTAAAAGGCGCTTCTGTTCCCTTTTGGCGCAGTACCTTATATTGCTCGGGCGTTAGCTTATCTTTCCACTCGTCGTCTGATAGCTGCCTACTCATGCTTTCTCTTCAAGATCTTCGTCTTTTGCAAGTTTGTCCAGTTTGTCGAGTTTTAAAAACTTAACGATTGCGTAAATGGCCGCCAATACAAATAAGAAGTTTAGCAGTCCATAGGCGAAAGCGCCCCAAGTGAAGGCTACTTGCTGGCCATGAGAGTGCAAAGCAAATTTCCGCTCGTTGAGAGCTGTGCCAAAGAGCACTTGAGATAGCGGTTTGATAAAACTGTCGACCAGCTGCTTGACCAGAAATTGGGCCTGCTGGCCGATAACGAAACCGATCGCCAGGCCAACTATTGCGTGTTCACGTAAAAAATTCACGAAACCGCCAACCGGATTCATCTCTTGCGCCATGACCACGGCCATATTAGGCTTTGGTTTACGGCTACTATCAGGTGACTCAATACGCATTGTCGTACCGGTCGTGACGGCTTTTGTTTTGCTAACCGTTCTTCGTTTGCGGGATTTTGCTGCCATAGATTCCTCCAGTTACATTTTATCAGGCGCGGCTATACCAAGTATAACGAGACCGGCTTGCAAAATCTCTGCATATTGTTGCACAAGAATAAGCCGGACTGTTTGCCGGGCATCGCCAATCACCCGACTATGCTCATAAAATCGATTAAATGTTTGCGCTAATTCATACAGATATGTACAGATGTGGTGCGGCATCAATTCCGCTACCGCTTTATCGACGACCTCCGCATATTCAGTCATTTTTCGCACCAGCGAGCGCTCGCCGGCCTCGAGAGAAGAAGCAGAAGGTTCTGATGTTTTAGAACTGTCAGCCTTACGAAGAATTGATTGTGCCCGGGCATGCGCATATTGCAAATAAGGCCCGCTATTCCCCTCCAAGCTAACTGATTCTTTTGGTTCATAAATAATGTCGCTGCCGAGACGCGACTTTAAAAAGGCGTATTTGATGGCACCCAGTACTGTTTGCTCATTATCCTGTCCACTAAGTTCTCTGTTAGCCTTGGCGGTAATATCCAAAACTTCTGTCGCCGAGACTATGTTACCCTTGCGGCTGCTCATCTTGACGCCGCCTGACAGTCGTACCATTCCATGCGGTATATGAGTAGTAGCCCGGGCCAAATCGGGTATAAACTGCTCAATAGCCTGCAGTACTACGGTCATGTACTGCTCCTGTTCATTGGCTGTCACTATAACCGACCGGTCATAATGGTAATCTTCGTACTTTTTGACGATCAGACCGACTTCTTTAGCCTCGTAAGTAGGTAAGCCCTGCCGGCTTACAAAAACCCGGGTATGCGTGCCATGTGCTTTGCCATTGAATACCACGGCACCTTCAGACTCTTCAAATACTTTACCAATCTGTTCTTTGACCAGTTGAAGGCCTTTGTCGGCTACTTCGCTTTCAGGATAGTAATGCTCTATTTTTGTGCCTAAGCGAGCGTAAAAAGCATCGAAAGCCTCGTAACTCCACTGCCGGCAGGTCCAATAAATTTGGGCAAACAGCGAGTCGTGGTTATTATCAGCGTGCAGCTGATAAACACGCTTATTAAACTCTGTAATCTCAGCTTTAGCCTGTTCGTTATCTTCGTAAGCATTATTGCCTTCCACGTAAGCTTCAGCCATCCAGGCTGACCTATCATCCGGCGCAATATTCTGCAGTTTTTCCGGTGTTTCACCATCTAGACGCTTGATTATCGCCCACATTGTCTTGCCAACATGTAGTCCTACATCACCCCCGTAGTTTACCCGGTGAACTTTACCACCGGCAGTTTCCATAAGATTGGCAATAGCATCACCCACAACGGTAGTATAAAGATGCCCGGCGTGCAAAATCTTGAACGGATTTGGATCGGAGTATTCAGCAACTATTGTTTTACCGGCTAACGACTTTGTTGGTTCGACTTTTAGCAACTCACGTAAAGCCGGGTCACTGAGCTTTAAGTTTATGAAGCCTGGTCCGGCTATTGTGATATCGCTCACGTTATCAGCCAAAGTTTCACGAAGTTTCACGGCCAGAGCTTCGCCAATCTCACGAGGGTTCTTACCTAACTGCTTGGACAATTGCAGCGCCACATTAGTCGCATAATCTCCAAACTGTTCCTCCGGTCGCGTCAGCTCGACATCGACTGATACCCCAAAAAGTTTAAATATAGCCTCTTCCAAACATACTTCATAGTGCTCAATCATAGTAAACCAACCTTTGCGAACCAGTCGGCGACAAGCCAACCCCGTCTTTGTTGAATAGTCTGTAATTATTTGTTATAATACTATTATCCAATGATTCGATTCCATCAACTGTCGGGGTATCACATCCAAGGGCGATCCTCCTAATCGAGGATCGTTTTCTATTTCTGATCACGATGTTTAACCTCGTTCCTCCAGATATCTTCTTTGGAGACACAAAGTCACTCATATTATTTTCTTGCATATTGATCATTGTGTTTTCTGTTGCTATCATGTAAGTGGTCCTTTGTAGTGAAAGTTGGCTTCACGCCACGCGCTTGGTTCATCAAGTCTAGCTACACAGGGCTAATTTTATTTATTGAAAACTTATTACCTTTACTATAGAAATTCTCTGGATACCTGTCAAAGTCATATATATCGACCAAATAACTGACTTTGTCCTAAACGAAATTCAAAAACCTATCCTCCTCTCTGGTAAATGCGCGGTACACGGCCCAATTCATATAATCTACAATCTTTCGATCATCCTGCTTCATTGCCTATAGTCTAACAGATTACTTGGAGGCCCGTACTGGAATTGCACCAGTGATAAACCGTTTTGCAAACGGCTGCGTTGCTACTCCGCCAACGGACCATAAAAAAGCCCTCGCGTTAATGGCGGGGGTCTACAGAATCGAACTGTAACTTTTAGGTTTGGAAGCTAACGTGCTTACGCGTTACACCAGACCCCCATAATGGGAGGCAGTACATTGACAATTCTGGTTAAGCCAAGCTTTCATACTGGCAATTATACTACTAAACCATGACCAGCGCCGCATTAGTCGCATAATCTCCAAACTGCTCCTCGGGCCGGGTCAGCTCCACTTTGGCCTCCAGATTAAACAACTCCTGACAAACTTGTGCTATTTTTGTTCTAAAACACCTTTCATTACCTCTAGTGTAACAGATCGAGTCCCGGGCTTTAATCTCATCATTTGGCTTTTATAAAGAGCGATCATCTCCTCAAGCCATACTTAATATCAGTGCAGTTATATTGGATATATCTGAAGTTCGAATTTGGTCGGACTCACGCATTAGTTGACAATTAGAGTTTCCCTCATAGGTCCTCTCTTGTAATATATAAAGTCTTTATATATACTTTATATATACTTTATATAAGTACTATAGGTAAGATATGGATTTAGAAAAGTACAAAGCACCTCAACCCTCGCTTAATATAAACAAGAATCGCTCGCAACAGCTACTACAGATATTTGTAAGTAATACTGAAGAGGTTGATCGGCTATGGAAAGCCTGCAACAGCCCTTACTTCGGCTGGAGAGACTTTGAAATGAGGTATAAGGCTGGGGCACTGGGGTTAGACGTGGGTGAAAAAATACAACCTCATGAAGCTTGGTTTTTGCTGCGCATGCGCCGAAAATTTAGCGACCGCACTAAAGCCCCTCTTCTCGATACCGGCGGTCAGCCTTTCTATTGGTCCAAGCCCAGCACCTACGAACCGTACCTTAGGTCATTTGACATGGAGCTGGGAGGTAATACCGAGTCATCACTTCTTGGAGGCTACACCGATAATCGCGAACGTTTCCTGCGTCAGAGTTTGATTGAAGAATCTATTGCTTCCAGTCAACTGGAAGGAGCCACGACTAGCCGCGAAGTGGCCAAGAAGATGATAGCCGAGAACCGAAACCCTCGAGATAAATCTGAGTGGATGATTTTTAACAACTTCAAAACCATTCAAAAGATAGAAGAAGAGACTGCCAATCTGCCTCTCTCCAAAGAGATGTTACTTGAACTTCAGAAAGCCCTGACTGAAAATACATTTGACGAAAAAGACAGCGATAAAGTTGGACGCTGGCGTAAAGACACCGATGGCATTGCCGTCATTGTTCAGGAAGGACAGAATGAGTACATTTCGTATATTCCACCTACAGAAAATGAGATTCCTGAACTATTAGAAGCCTTTATTGAATACGCGAACGCTCCTCCTGAAGCTGAAGACGGTACGTTTACGCACCCGATTATTAAAGCAATAGTTCTTCATTTTTGGTTCGCGTATATTCATCCGTTCGCCGATGGTAACGGCCGCATGGCTAGAATGCTATTTTACTGGTACTTGATGAAGAACGGCTATTGGCTAATCAAATATGTCCCGATCTCTACCGTCATTAAAAACTCCCGCACACAGTATAGTAACGCGTTTGTATTCAGCGAACAGTATGACAACGATTTAACGTACTTCGTTTCGTATAATTTCGATAAGCTAAAGCAAGCACTACAGATGTTTAACGATCATATCGAACGAGTCAAAAAGAAATCTCAAAACATCGACAAGTTATTAAATGATAGAGATCTGAATGATCGTCAGAAGCAAGTGCTCCACTATCTTGGCGGAAACAAAAACGATACGATTACCGCAAAAAAGCACGCCACTTTCCAGAGAGTTAGCTGGTTAACAGCTAGTTTGGATTTGAAGGGTTTGCTGGAAAAGGGATACGTGAACACAGAACGAAGAGGTCGTGAAGTCTTCTACAGTGCTTCCGAGAGCTTTCTATCTTTATTTAATCGCTGATGACTGGTGATAATTCCAGACTTGCAGCGCTAGTTTAGGCCAGTAGCTGGTTCGAAGCCGAGCATCAGGTTCATGTTTTCGACGGCCTGGCCGGAGGCGCCTTTTATAAGGTTGTCGATGGTTGATATTACGACTAGCTGATTGGATTCATCAATTTCGAAGCCGCCGATGTGGCAGAAGTTGGTATTTTGGGTGTGTCTGATCTGGGGAATATCGTTGCTTACCCGTACGAACGGTGAATCTTTATAGAAATCCTCGTAGAGTTCAAGGGTTTCTTCCGGAGTTATACCCTTATTGAGCAATATGTGGGCCGTGCACATCATTCCCTGGAAGGTGTCGATAACATGGGGCGTGAAGCTCAGCGGAGTTTTTATGAACTGCTCTATCTCGTACTTATGCCGGTGACGGGTAATGTTGTAGGCCACAAGGTTGTCTTTAATTATGGTGGGATCCTTGGCATAGGCGCTGTCTTTGCCGGCTCCCGACCAGCCGCTTTTACAATCAAGAATGATGTGACTGGCCTGCTCCTGTATGGGATACGCAGCCAGGATACAAGCCGTGGCATAACAACCGGGGTTGGCTACCAGCCTGGCCTGCTTTATTTCTGCCTGATGCAGTTCAGGCAGCCCATAAACAGCACTGTGGGCAGTATCTACATGCTCGCGGTCATAAATCGCCTCGTATTTTTTAGTATCTTTGAATCTATAATCAGCACTGAGGTCGATTATTTTTATAGAGTCGTCCAGCTGCTCTATGGCATCCATAGAAACCCGATGCGGCAGCGCGGAGAATATCAGATCCGGCTTTAAGGCGTTTATTTGTTCAAATGTGTAGTTCGTATATATTTCGTCGTCTTCAAAATCAGGGTAAAGTTCTGACACTTTTTGGCCTTCGTAGGTCCGGCTATTTAACATTACTACCTCAACGCCGCCGTGTTTTTTTAATAATTTTAATAATTCCTGCCCCGTGTAGCCGCTGGCTCCCAAAATTCCGACCTGTTTCATGGTTGCATTACCTTTTTTAATATCTTGACACACTCATCAGCCTGTTTGTGGGTAATAATAAGGGGTGGTAAAAGTCTGATTATACTATCGGTAGGCGCATTGCATATTAACCCCTCATTAAGAGCATTATTAACTATCTCCTTGGCTTTGGCTTGATTTAATAAAATACCGATCATGAGCCCTTTGCCTCTGACATTATTAACTATTGGATTTATCTTTTTAAGATTTAATAATTTTTTCATTAAATAATTTCCGGTTTCTTCGGCATTTTTCTCGAGCTTATACTTTTCGATGTAATCAATCGTCGCCAGAGCCGCAGCAGCTGATAAGTTATTCCCCCCTAAGGTAGAGCCGTGATCGCCTGGTTCAAATTCAAAATCAGATAGGCATACACCTATTGGCACGCCATTAGCCAGGCCTTTAGCCACCGTTACAATATCCGGCTTAACCCCCTCATGCCGATAAGCAAAAAACTTCCCAGTCCGGCCGACACCGGTTTGGACCTCGTCAACTATCATCAGTATGTTTTTTTCGGTACAGAGTTCTCTTACAGCTTTTAAAAATCCTTTTTGCGGTGTAACAATGCCGGATTCTCCCTGGATCGGCTCCACAACAACCGCCGCAGTGTCTTTATTTATTAAGGCCCTGAGGCTCTTGATGTCATCATACTCCGCAAACCTTACCATGGGCGCCAGCGGCAGAAAGGGTTTCCTAAACTGGGGTTTCCAGGTCAGAGCCAGGCTACCGGTAGTCCGGCCGTGAAAAGAGTCTTTGAAAGCTATAAACTCTGTTTTTCCTGTAATTCTTTTGGCCAGCTTTATAGCGGCTTCATTACTCTCAGTACCAGAGTGACAGAAAAAACTTTTTTGCAGCCCTGAAAGGTCTGACAGTTTCTTGGCAAGTAGTATCTGAGGTTCGCTATAGTAGAGATTTGAGACACTTATGAGCTTTTTCACTTGATTTGATATAACCCGAGCTATCTCTTTATTAGCATGGCCAACCGAACATGTGGCAATGCCGCCTAGACAGTCCAGGTATTTCTTGCCTTGCTTATCATATAGATAACAGCCTTCACCCCTCTCAAAAATAACGTCAAACCGCTGGTAGGTTTGCATAATGTGATCTTTTTCCAATTTTTTTAGATCATCGGTATTCATTTACAATCTCAGTTCCGATACCTGTGTCAGTGAATAGCTCCAGTAGCAGTGCTCGTTTCACTGTCCCATTTATAAGATGCGCTTTTTTGACCCCATGGCTGGCCGCCTCAGCACAGGCCCTGACTTTAGGGATCATGCCGCCGTGTATAGTCCCCACCTGTATGTATTGCTCCACATCCTGAACGCTTATATGACGGATCAGACGCTTTGTGCTGTCTATTACGCCATTAACATTGGTCAGTATAGTTAATTTCTCAGCCTTTAAGGCTATGGCTATCTTAGTTGCGGCTGTGTCAGCGTTGATATTAGTTACCTGATTAGCCATATCGGTACCAAGACAGGATACAACAGGGATTACCCCTTCTTTGATTTTTTGCAGCAGCAAGTCTGTATTAACCTTCACAATATCACCAACATAGCCCAATCGCGGGTTATTAATTTTGGTTTCAAACATGGTAGTGGTGCAATCTTCAGCCTTTACTCCGGTCTTCTGAAGACTAAGAACGCATTGTTGATTTATATCGTTCAGGACCCGGGCAACAATTTTTATTGTGGCGGCATCAGTAACCCTAAGCCCGTCTATAACCTTTTTCTCCAAGCTGCGTTTTCGCATCTCTTCGTCAATCTTCGGACCGCCGCCATGCACCACTACTATTTTCATGCCTAATTGTGAAAGCATGCTTATATCCTGAAACACTGATTCATTGAGCTCGCCATTGGCTGAAACATTTCCGCCGTACTTGATTACGACTATTTTACCTTTAAATTTCTTAATGTAGCGAGCTGCTCCTACCAGAATGGCGGCTTTTTCTATGGCCTGTTTCATGTTTTACTCACTTTTTAGCTAGTATACTCAGCATTTATCTTGACATATTCTTCGCTCATATCGCAGCCATAAGCTGTAGCGGCCACGGTGCCCACCCCAAGATTAATCGTGATAATTATTTCATTATTATCTTTTAGAATATCGGTAAGTATTTTCTCATCATATTCTGGAGCTGCTTTACCGTTTTGCACGACTGGCTTTTGGTTGATCCATATCCCTATCTTGTCTTCCTCTATTAGCCCGGCCCCACTTTTACCAATTGCCATCATTAGCCGGCCCCAGTTGGGATCATTGCCGTATACAGCCGTTTTTACTAAGGGGGAATTAATAACTGATTTGGCAATTTTTTTGGCATCATCTTCTGTGTAGGCTGCCTCCACTTGACAGATTATTAACTTGGTGGCTCCCTCGCCGTCACGGGCAATTTTTTTTGTAAGCTCCAGACACACAAAATCAAGGGCCGTCTGGAAACTGACAGGATCGACGTTTTTAATAGTGCCGCTGGCCATTACTATAGCCATGTCTGAAGTAGAGGTGTCGGTGTCGATACTGGTCATGTTGAACGTTTTATCAACACTGGTTTTAAGCGTAGTTTGCAGCCTGCCGGCAGCAATTTCAGCGTCAGTCACGATGAAAGCGAGCATTGTAGCCATGTTCGGCTCTATCATGCCGGCACCCTTGGCTACGCCAGCAACTCTAAAGCCGTCCTGCTCAATACAAATCTCTTTTTTAACCGTATCGGTGGTCATAATCGCCTCGGCAAAATCACCGCTTCGGCTAAGCTCTTTCTTTATATCTTTGGCGCCGGCTTCAATTTTTTCTATTGGCAGCTGTACGCCAATTACGCCGGTTGAAGCCACTAAAACATCACTCTCTCTTATGCTGAGTTCTTCCGCGACAAGCTGAGCTGTACGTCTGGCGTTCAACAAGCCTTCTTCCCCAGTAGCTACATTAGCAACGCGGCTGTTGACCACTATAGCCTGGGCTTTATTGTTTTGCAGATGCTCTTTGGTAACATGGAGGGGAGCACCTTTAATTACGTTCTTGGTGTACACAGCGGCAGTGTTACAAGCTGTTTTGCAGTAGAGAACAGCAAAATCCTTTTTGCGTTTTTTGATGCCAATGTGCTTGCCCAGCGATAAAAATCCGTTTACTTCGCCTAGACCTTTTGGTAATACTTTCATGGCAATAACTCTAGTATAACGGCCTTTTGGATGTGAAGGCGATTTTCGGCTTCGGCAAATACGACCGATTGCGGTCCGTCTATGACTTCGGCAGTAACTTCCTTCCCCCGGTAAGCTGGCAGGCAATGCATAAAGATAGCCTCTTTGTCGGCCTGGGCCATCAGTCGTTGATTGACCTGAAAGGGCGCTAAAGTTTTCAGTCTACCAGTTCGTTCGGCTTCTTTACCCATGCTCACCCAGGTATCGGCAATGACCACGTGGGCTCCCGAGATAGCAGCCGTAGGCTCATTGTAGTGCTTAACACTCGGGGCTAGTTTGCGTATTCCTGATGACATTTCGTAGCCCTGTGGCGCGGCAATACTCATTTCTATGTCCATTATTTCAGCAGCTAAGACTAACGAATTTGTAACGTTGCTGTTTGCGTCGCCAAGGTAAGTCAGTTTTAGGCCATTAAAGGTGCCGAAATGTTCATAGATAGTTTGCAGATCTGCCAGAACTTGGCAGGGATGCTCCCGGTCGGTCATGGCGTTTATAACCGGCACGCTGGAATGCTTAGCCAGCTCTTTAATATCTTCATGTTGAGATACACGGGCAATAATAATATCAACCATACTGCTGATAACTATGGCACTGTCGTGAACCGTTTCGCGCTTACCCAACTTGATATCATCCGGTGCCAGATATATAGCGTGGCCGCCCAACTGGGTCATGCCGACCTCAAAGGACAGCCGGGTGCGTAAGCTGGATTTGTCAAAAATCATAGCCATGCTCTTATTTTTTAGCGGCGAGTTAATATGGCTGCCCGGTTTTTTGACTTCTGATTTTAAGACAATGGCCTTGTTAATCAAGGCTTTGATCTGCTCGGCAGAGAGGTCGGAAATTGAGAGAAAGTTTTTCATACGGTTCTCCCTATTAAATCACGTTTTTGGTTAATTTGTATATTATTTAAGTAAAATGTAAGATTTCTAGGGGCAAATTTACTCACTTTTATCCAAATATTCATATTTAATACAAAATTGTAATGCATCGATTAACTTATGTCAACCTGATACACTCAGTTTAATCCAGTTTGTGTAATTCCAGTTTGACTTGGTTATAAGCGTCACGGAAAGGCATTCCTTGTTCAACCAGCTTGTTAATTTTACTAACGCTTAACATTTCAGGGGTTATAGAGGCTGTCAGCTTGTCCTTATTTATTTGCAGGGACAAAACAGCTGCGGCTAATACTTCTAACGTTTCAAGGGCAGTTGAAATAGCATGCAAGGTTATGGCTTTAGGCAACTGTAAATCACGCTGGTAACCGCTGCCTATACTGCCGGATATAGACTGTAGCTGGGGTACATACGAGCCAAAAGCATGGGCATTACCCCTCATAACCTCAAACAGATCATAATTATGCTTATGCGGCATGATCGACGAACCGGTCGTAAAGGAGTCGGATAAGCTAAAAAAGCCAAACTCTTCCGTTGTAAACAGCAGCATATCCTGGGCAAATTTGCCGGACAACACCATCAGGGGACTGAGCGCTTGCACCGACAACAGCTCAAATAAACCTCTCGATAAGCCGCAGTACATTGTGTTACTCTGGGTCCTTTTAAATCCCAGACTATTGGTCGTATGTTCTCTATCAATCCCGAGAGATACACCGAAACCGGCAGCCGAACCCAGAGGGTTCTGGTCAATGATTTCCCTTGTCGCAGTAAGCAGACCCTGCAGGTCATAGAAACCGTCGGCAAATGAAGTAAGCCAGATAGCGACAGTCGTGGGCATAGCTTTTTGCATATGCGTGTAGCCCGGCATCACGGTTGTGCCGGCTTTATCAGCAGTTAGATTAAAAGCGTGGGCCAGTTGAGCATTCAGCTCCAGTGCCCGGCTCAGGCTATCCTTCAAATACAGCCGGATCATGACTAATGCCTGGTCATTTCGGCTCCGGCCGGTATGCAGCTTTTTGCCAATATCACCCAGTTGTTCGACTACATACTGCTCAATCGCCGTATGCCCGTCTTCCTGTTGCTGCTTGATTACAAAATTGCCCCGTTCCCATGCCTCGCGTAACTCATCCATCGTGACAGTTATTTTTGCCAATTCACCACTGCTCAGCACTCCGATTGATTGCAACATCTGGGCATGAGCTTTGCTGGCCATAATATCATAGCCCAATAACTGCTGGTCAGAGAGATAGTCATCGCTGACTGTATAGGCCTCAACCAAAGGATGAAGTTTTGCCTTACCGCTGGCTTGCCATAATTTATTCATTTTCTTATTCTCCATTGTATTACAAGATTCTATAATTTAGGAACGCATGGTGAGAAACTGCCTCTAGTGCAGAAACAAGTCAAAGCTACGAACCGCCAATTATAATTCGATGCGTAGATATTGACAAATAATCAAGCTTGTGCTAGTATACTTGATAGTGTTAACATAGCTAGTGTCCGGCTTCATTTCCGCATTCGGGCAAATATAAAAAACTAAAACAAGGAAATCATAAATGAGTGAACAAGCACCGATAACTCCAGTAGTACAGGCTCCAGAGGAGCCAATGGGCAACCCTGATCTTTATAAAGATGCAGCAGCATCCGCTGTACGTAGTGGCGAGCCGCTAGATAATATCGAGGGTAATATTAATGGCATATATGATCGACAGGTCACAGAGGCAGAAGCTCAAGTTGCAGAAGCTAAAGCGAACGATGGTGCAAACCTTCTTGACGAATCAACGGCTGAGCAGGTTGCATATGCTGTCAACCCGGACGGAGATGCCGCTGCTGCCTTACAAAAACGCATTGACAATCCTTATGCCAAGGCTGCAGAAGAGATGAAAGATGGTAAGGGTACTGGACAATTTATAGGTGTAGAGAGTACCCGTGGCTTAGAGTTGCAGCGTAAAGCTTCGATGATAGATTTTGAGCGTAACTCAAAAAAAGCTACACACGCAGCTAAAATGCTGGGTCACCTTGCAGTCAGAGGCAAGTAATACTGGCTACGGCAATAAATTCTGGGCAGACGCATAATTGTCTGCCCATTTTTGTATGTTTACAGGTTTTGAATTGCTCTAATGCCCTATTTAGCCATGCTATGATATTGAAATGAGAGAAGACTTTTCAGTACCAAGAGAATTTGAGGAGTATTCAGAAGTCCTGTTTAAGAAAGATGAAATCCCCCGAAGAGAGTTTGTGGATTTTTGTTTGCTCGCCGTTAATTTAATTGACTCAAATTGGGATAAACGTCAGGGTATGGCTTATTATATTGCCGGTGCCTGGGTAAAATATAAAAATATTGAAAAAGATGATCTGCTTGACCAAATCGGAGGGGAGTTCGGCATTTTAGAATTACCTGATGCTCACTCAGCGGGCAGCGAGGAAGAAGTACGTAAAAAATGGCATGAAGTTGCCAAATTAGTACAGGAAGCGGGTAAAAAGTTCCCGACACTTAGCAGTAAACAATAAACACTTGCTACAATATAATCATGAACTATGCAGCAGAAAACACCAATAAGCCTGAAAAAACTGACAAGCATACAGATAAAAAAATTCTAGAAAAGCCAGATTTGTCTAACGATGAGACCGAGAAGTTGGCCACCAAACATTGGGAACAATCGCAAAAAGATATTGAGAATCTGCAAGAAAACCTGAAGGCCAAGGTCATTGTGCTGTATTTTAGTACTAGTCTTGCGTCCCTCGATGTAAACTATATCTTTCGACATGTGGCGGCAATAGGCCACCAACAACGTATAGCTGTTTTGTTAAATGGTCCTGGTGGTTCGATTGCTGCTGCATCACGTCTGGTATTCTTGTTGCGTAAATATTGCGATGGATTAGTCTTCGTAATCCCCTCCGAGGCATCCTCAGCCTGCACTATGTTAGCCCTTGGCGGCGATAAGATATTGATGGGACCACTCTCGATGTTGTCGCCAATTGATACTAGCATTGCTGGACATCCACTTGCTCCGAAAGATAAGGACGGTTATCCTGTATCAATTGAAATTACGGAAATTCAAAAATTTATCGAGCTATGTAACAGTACAATGTCATCAAATAAGGTTAGGGGTATCCGAGAATCGCCGTATGGGCTGCTTTCGGAATATGTTCACCCCGTGGCTCTCGGCGCTATTCAGCGCTCACTATCTTTGTCCAAGCTCACTACAACTGATATCTTGAAGACTCATATGGATGATGAGGGACGTATTAATCACATTGTTGACCAGTTAAACGATGCCTTCCCGATGCATAGCTACCCCATAATTCTTGATAGAGCACAGCAGTTGGGAATTCAGGCAGAGGCCATGGATACCAACACGCATGATATTGCTGTCGGTCAATTACAGAACATGCAAGCTCTTACTGCCGTGAAATCTGAAGAAACAGAAAAAACGAAGATTGAGTATAGTATTGATGCCGTGTTCGAGACCCCCGGTTGGCGAACAGTATACTTAAGCGAAAACAAATATAATCTGGTTGAGGGCAAGTGGGAGTTTGGTACTAAAAAGGCTGATTATCGTTCATATAAAGCAACGCATGATGTACACGGTAAACGACACATAGAGCAAGTAACATAAAAAGAAGATATGTGAAAAAGCTACCCAATATTTTGACCGGCCACGCTTATATGAATCAGCCTCTACGCAGCGGTTTTTATTTGCTAGATAGTGCTGAAGCACTACTGGACGAAGCGACCAATTACCCAAGAGAAGGTTATGACCAAGCTTGGTATTTGATTAAGCTATTTCAGGTAGAGCGTTTGCTAGATGATTTTAGACCTACGCATTCAGAAGTCGGAGACAAAAACTTTGCCATGTATGATAAGCGTGAGCAGGAAATCAGACGACGCTATGGCAAGTTTGCCGATACAGTGGATCCGACGCTCCGGGAAGAGATTTGGTCTGGCATGAAAAAATATGACATGGATATATCTCGTTTACCTATAGGTGCTAGATAGTAAGTATTTTATGCCCAAACACGTACTCGATGCGGGTGGAGCCGTGCTGCGTCACTAATGTTTGCTCGGTAGGATAAGTATGACCATGTAACCAGGCTTTGGGTTGGTGCTGATCGAGATATTCTCGAAGTGCAATAAATCCCTGATGGGCGACTTCATCTGGTTCATCATTAATGCCATACGGTGGGCAGTGTGATATGAAGATGTCAACAGCAGGAAAACCTGCAAACATTTGTTTAGCTTCATCTTGTGTATACATAACAGCGTCAGGATTATCTTTGTAGCGAACGCAACCCTGAAAACCACCGAAAGTTAACCCTTGAAAAGTCCAGGTCTTGAGGTGCATATCTAAAATACCAAGTTCAGGCATGTATGTGCCACTATCATGGTTGCCGTAGACACCGATTTTAGAGATTGTTTTTACCTGCTTGAGCGGCAAGAGATCCTCACGCGTCAGGTCGCCCAGCGTGATTACAAGCTCGATGTTACTTGCCTGTATTATTTCAGAGACATTGATATGGGGGTTGCGATCTGCAATAGCAAGTATGTTCATGTTATTAAACTATCACTAAATATATCGATGATGCTAATGGGAAAAAGTCGGGTTATCTTAACGTGTTGGTACA
>JBBRXZ010000020.1:0-16567 GCA_038238095.1 Saccharimonadales bacterium (SeqCode) | reverse complement strand
TAGAGCTAGGCCGAAGCTTTTGCCGCTTGCGGCAAAACAAGGCAGGCTCGTACGCTTGGACGAGGGCTCGTAGTGAAGAGGCCTATCACGCCTCCCTGTCACGGAGGAGATCGCCGGTTCGAATCCGGTCGGGCCCGCCAAGTATTGAAGAAGTACATTAAAAGTAATACTATGTACGTATGAGTCAAATCCCCGTTACAGTTAAAATCGATGCTGATGTAAAACAACAAGCACAGAAATTGGCCAAGCAACTTGGTCTAAGTCTGAGCGCAATTGTTGAGAATAAGCTAAAAGAGGTTGTAAGAGAACGACGGGTAGTTTTTGAAGAAGAACTTATACCAAACGAAAAAACTGCTAAAGAGCTAGAGAAAATTGAAGCTGATATAAAGGCTGGCCGCAATCTAAGTGGATCATTCAATACCTTTGAAGAACTTGAAAGGCATTTAAATAGCCTCGGTCATGCAAGTTCAAACTCATAGACGTTACGATGCAATGTGGGCTAAGCTGGATCGTAAACAACAACTACAAGTTATGGCAGCACTTAAGTTATTTATGACAAATCAGAATAAAAACCAACTAAGGGTCCACCAGTTAAAGGGTAAATACTACCCACAATATTCTTTAAGTGTTGCTAATGATCTTAGGGTTCACTTTCTAAAAATTAAGAAAAATAAAGTCGTGCTTATGATGGTGGGTACCCACGACCAACTTTATGGTTAGAATATCAGGCAGTCTTTCAGGAAGAAACTGAGGGCGGTTTTTCAGTGTGGGTACCAGACCTACCGGGCTGTGCTTCCCAGGGAGAGACACTGGAAGAAGCACTTGAAAACATCAAGGAAGCCATTGAACTGTATCTTGAAGACAGTGACGCTACGATAGATGTTTCTGATTACGATTACCGCCGTCAGTTCATAGTACCTGTCAAACTCCAGCATGCCTAAACTGCCCCGTCTATCAGCTAACGAGTTAGTCCGTGCTTTCCAGAAAATGGGTTTCCATAAAGTGGGCCAAAAGGGTAGTCATATCAAAATGCAAGATTCCGAGGGCCACACGGCCATAATTCCCAATAACAAAAATATCAAACCAGGCACACTCAAAAAAGCATCCTTAATCCACTTGATATTTCAGTGGACGAGCTTATTGAACACCTAAAATAATTCGGAAGTCCGACTCGATGCCCCGCCATGATGCTTATTTCAGGTAGGTAATTCTCTGTCAGCCAGATACGTACGACTCAAAGGCTTGCCAAGTTTAACTTGACAGTAAAAATAGCATTAAGTTATACTTAACGTATGATAACAATTAGTACTAAGCAACTCAGACAAAATATGGCTCAGGTTGTCCGCGATCTGCAAAACGGTGCAACGGTGCAGTTGAGTTACCGGCATAAAATTATTGGTGTCCTAGAGCCGGTGGCGGCTGAGCCGGCTCCAGAGCGGCGAGGCTCAGCTAGTGCCATACAGCGCTTCCTCAACAGCGCCGATTTTGGTACAATATCGCCAATATTGCGGCAGTCCAACCGTAGTTTTAAGCAAGAACTGGCTGATTTAAGAGAGCGTGATATTAACCAGGAAAAATCTTAGATCAAAATGATTTGTCTTGATGCTAACGTGTTGATTGATATCATTTTGGAGAGACAGCACTTCAAGGCTTGCAGGCAGTATATTGACTTGGCTAAGGATGACATGGCGATAACCATGCTTAGCCTTGACCTGATAATGTATTACGCCGAAAGCAATAAATTGCCGTTGCGGCCCACCCTGCAATTTTTGCGGCTATTCACCTGGCTGCCAATGATAGAAGCTGACGCGCAGTGGGCTTATGCTCACTATAAGGCCAAGGATTTTGAGGATGCCTTACAGATTGCTTGTGCTCTGAGAGAGCGGTGTAATAAATTTGCTACGCTTGACTCGCCTTTATCGAAAAAATACTCTAGTCAAATCACGGTTGATCTAATACGCTAGCAAAATAATTCTAGACACCCGTAGCCACAGGCTGTCAAGACTTTGTAAGCAGTGCTTATTTGCCTTTGGCCAATCTCTTTTCGATGGCCTTTATTGCTTCGTACAGATAAAAATCTCGTTCCTCTTCAGAGAACATTCCATCACCGTATGGACTGGCCTCATAGATGGTTTCTTCACCGCAATCAGGGTAATCAACCCTAAAATGGCCATGACGTAGTCGTAGATAACCGACTTGTTTGTTATCTAAAAATGCATCATATTGTTCCGGGCAGGCCGAACAAGTTTGAACAAGTTTGATTTTACTACGCTTTTTATCAATTTTATGCATCGTGGTTTCATAAAGTACGGGCGTCTTAAGGTCATCTGTAATTTGCGCTAAAGTCGCTAAAATATCTTTGCGACTTCCACCTGTAAGATCGATTGCATCAGATGTCCAGCTCGTGATATTGCCGCCATCATCATAAAAGACTTCGTGAACTGCAAAATAAGTTGGTCTTCTGAGATCATGCTTAATAATCCGATAATTCCAGGTCATAACCGCCCCCTGGTTAGTTAATAGTTGGTTGCCTTGTAGAAGAGTCGTATGCGTCTATAGCTTCGTTATGAATAGTATAGCAGATATCAGGTTGGAAACACATGAAATTATTGATAAATAGTATCTAATGTCATAAATTGAGCTAGTGGAGTATTTTGAATGGAACGAAATCAAAAATACATCAGCTTACGCGAACAGGGAAAGGTCCTGACAGTGTTAGCTAACTAGTAAAGCAGTTCGAAAATCCTACTTGATGTCTCGCAAGTAACATACAATTTTATAGTGGCACACAGGGCTTAAGTTTGTTTCTGTCTGTCGGTTAAGTCATTACTGTCAAAATACTTCTGCAAGCTAACAGCTGAAACCGGTTCGCTACCTGCCAGCTAGGCAAAACGCTGGTTTTCTAACTGTAGCTTATTTATCTTGTGGACTTTTTGATCACGCGGTATTAGTATTAAGCTTAGAAGAATTTAAAAAATAAAAACTATGTTAATTATGGATACAATTTTGGCGCTGTGGTGGATCTGGCTACCGTTACTGCTTATATGGATATTCTATGCGAATAATAAGAGCTCAGATCCAAATAAAGCAGGTCAGGGCTTAAGCTCTCAAGACCCGGCAAAAGACGTACAGTGGCATAATTATATACTTTCGTTCAAAGACGTGGTCAGGACGAAGGCAGAAAAAAATCTAATTGATACTCTTTTGACCCGTAAAACTGCTGACCAGCTTTATGCAAATAGGGAAGCAGCTGAGGCCCCGGAAGCCCAGCCGCAATCCGTAGAGCAGCTGACTGAAACTACACACGTATTACCGGTAGCTGCTCAAACAAAACAACACACCCGGTCTTATTCACAACCGCTGGATAATACGCTTCTACTATTGTACTTCGGCGCGTTTTTGCTTGTAGCCTCAGCCGGTCTGTTTGTAGCTATAGGTAAGTTTGACGGATTAATTAGAGCTATAACTGCGGCCATAACTGCTATTACGTTATATCTGGGCGGTCTGTGGCTTTATAAAACCAAAAAGAAATTAGCTCAAGCCGGCATCAGCTTTATAGGTACGGGCATGATTATCGCCCCGCTGAGCGGAGTGGCTTGGTATAACCTTGTTTCAAACCAGACAAACGGAGCAGTTATTTGGCTGGTGACTTCCGTCGCTTGCCTGGGCCTATATATGCACGCATTATCGGTAGTAAATAATAGCTTCGTGGCTTATTTATTGATCGGCAGTTTCGTGTCATCAATTGAGTCGGCTGTACTTGCCATTGCGCTGCCTTCATACGTCTTTGCCTGGGTAATGATAGTAGTCAGCCTAATTTTGCAATTTATGGGATTATGGCGGGGCCAATCAAAAAAACTGCTGGAGGCTAGTGATACCAGTGCTCAGCTGCTGGTGCCGCTAAGCATTGTTGGTTCTGGGTTGCTACTGCCCAACTTTGGAAGCAGGCAGCTCGCCATAACCCTGCTGCTGGCTGCAGGATACTATGCTCTTCTAGCTTGGCAGCGGCCAAATGAGAGGCTTAACTATAGTACGGCGGCCCAGCTCTCTACGATTACTGCTATCGCGAACATTACCTATTCTGTTCGAGAATCATTCTGGGTGGTAGGTATGTGCTTAGGAATTTTGAGCATTGTTTATGCAGTAATTATTATTGCCGCCAAAATAGCCACCATAAAAGAACACAATCTAGTAGCTGTCGGTGCAGCCGTGAGCAGTGCCGGCATTATTTTATCCATATCAAATGCTTGGTCACTTGTAGCTTGCATAAGTATCGGGTTAGCACTTGCTGCCACGGTCTGGCTGAAGCTGCAGAGTAAGAAGGCTCTATCTATAGGCGGTGTACTGCTTCTAGGCCTGCCTTTTGTGGCCGGTCAATACGCGCTTAACCCACACGCCAGCGCCAGTCTGCAGTTGGTATTATGCTCATTACCGGTAGTTATTCTGGGAGCGATAACTATATACACCTGCAAGAAGACTAACTTCAGAAATTATTACGATATTTCTTCAGTGCTCTATGTATTTAGTGCCTTGCTCTGGTTATTTACTGCTTGGGTTACCGGTTTTGCAACTCTCTTAATAGTTTGCATTGTGCTGGCGCTTGGATTTGCAAGTTTACATTACATTTCAAAAAAGAGTGAGTGGTGGCTATTCTCGGGCAGCACAGTCCTGGTGCCAATCGCATACAGTGTATTAATGTACGGCACTGATGATAAGCTTTTTAGCTTGGCAGTCGGGCTAGCACTTGCCGCTAACATCGCTATTTCGCTCAAAACACGTGAACGGGCAATTCGTTGGATTCTCGTTGGCTGTATCCTAATAAGCCCTATCGCTGTGGGCGGGGGTGGGCTTGGTATTCACTGGCAGGAGGCTGGCTACGGGGGAGGTTATCTTCTAGCAATGGCAGGCTGTGTGTTAGCCAGAGCCATTGCCAGGGGTAAGCTACTGGTTTCATCAAAAGTGCCTGTCTCCAGCTACGACGAGAAAGCCAGCCAAGCCTATGTAATCGGTTACATTAGCGCGGCTGCTATAGCCACATTTGTATCGCTATTTGATGTAAATTCGCGCCTGGTTACGACACTTGTCCTAGGGTTAATTTCCGTAACACTGCTTTATGTGGTTTATTACCGTATTGAATCCAATAGCCAAGCATTAGCAATACTGCCCCTACTTTTGCAGGCAATGCTGTTTAGCGGTCTGAGACCGGATCTGGCTAACCCTTTTATAGTCGGAGTTGCAGCGCTGTTCTCGTCCAGCCTGGCGCTGGTAATGTACGCTAGCATAATAACTTTTTCAGACACGTCTAAGAATATAAACAAGCTGTTGCTAAGCGTTAGCATTATAACGAGCTATTTTGGCCCGGCCCTGGTATTATTTGGTTCCGGTTCTTCGAACCTACTTCCGGTCTCGTTAGCTATAGCTGGAGGCTTGACCACTTATCATAATCGAACAACAACCCAAAACACTAGAGAGCTAAGTATAGGGGTTATTATCGCCTCAGCCCATTGGTTCTTGTATCTGAATGGAGTTCATAACGTACATATTCATACCCACTTGTTGGCGTTATTCTTGGGTGGCTTTGCTGTCTGGAGAAACAGACTTGGCGACCGGAAGGGAAGTTCCGGTTACGTGCAGGCTCTGTTTTTGATCGCTACCGTACCTATGGTGTTACAGGCCTTAGGCGGTCAGAGCGGAAAATCATACGGATTGATATTAATTGTTCAGCAAGTGGGCTTTATGCTAGCCGGTGTATTACTAAATCAAAGGTTCTTACTCAAAGCCGGAATGTGGGTGGCGCTGGGGGCTATTTTATACCAGCTTCGCGGGCTAGGCTGGGCGTTCCTAACTCTTGTAGCCGCCATCATAATCGGTGTGGCTATCTATCGCTTGCAGAAACACGAAGACACCCAACCTAAAAATTGAGCCAGCCTTCTATTGTTTTGAGGTATAATTAATTTATATGAAAGCGATATGGAACGACGTAGTAGTCGCTGAAGCCCCCAAAGAAGAGCTTATTTACATTGAAGGTAACTGGTATTTTCCGCCGGATCGAGTAAATAAGACCTACCTGCAGGAGAGTCCAACACCTTATACTTGCCCGTGGAAAGGGGATTGCCAGTATTTTAATGTGGGTGAAGGTGATGACTGGAGCCAGGATAGTGCCTTTTCCTACCCGAACCCCAAGGCATCGGCCATAGACACGGTAAAAAAAGACTTTAGCAACTACGTAGTCTTTTGGCGGGATATCCAAGTCACGGAGTAGTGGTTATATAGGTAAAAATTATCGGTATATAATAAGCCTGTTATGCCTATAAAATGTAAAAGACACATTAAGGATTATGGCGGCGAAGGGAAAATAATAGTCCTGCTCCACGGATTTTTGGCGTCATCTGTCTACTGGCGTCGTTTGCAGCCTCGCTTGAGCGCGGCAGGGTACCGCGTCATAACCATTGATTTACTGGGCTTTGGCGATGCTCCAAAACCTACTGGCAAAATTTACAATTATCATGAACACGTGGAGCATATTGAGAATGCCCTAGCCAGTCTTAAGCTGGATGAGCCATTTATACTAGCGGGCCACTCCATGGGGGCATTACTGGCAATGAGATTTGCCCGTACATACACCGATAAGATCGCCTCACTAGTACTTTTACACCCGCCACTTTATAACTCTGCAACGCAAGCATATAAAATACTACGTTCAACCGGTATACATTATAGGTTCTTGCTTGATTCAAGGTTTAGGCCGGTAGCTTGGGGTATTTTGAGACTTTTACCTGTTCTTAATAAGATGTTGCGTCACAATAAACAATCTCGTGAAGGCTCACTCAAAAATGTCATTGAAGTCGCTGAAAGTTTTAAAGACCTTCAGCAATTACACACCAAAACATTGCTTGTAGTAGGATCAAATGATCGCCAGGAATATATAGATAATGTACAGAAAACGCTATTGAGCGATAGAATTGAACTTAAAGTCGAGCCCGTTTCCCACCATTCACCAGTTCTGAAGCCCAACCTAATCTATCAGACTATAAACGACTTTATTTAATCTCTGCGGAGCAGTAATACAGCACGTAACCTCCGTTAAATAAATTACTGCCCCTATATGCCTTTCTAGTTTTTAAGAGGGAAATTGTGGGTAAGATCAAAGAAGTAGTCACAGTCGAGGAAATATTTCTTGATGATGAGTTAAGCGAGAACGAGCAATAAATGTTATTTAGGAGTTCTAAAAAACTATTTCCTCAGATTAGACCATTAAAGTTGTATATTCTTTTTAAGGTAGTAAGTTATGTAATTAAGCGCCGCCAAGCATCACTGTGAATTATTTCATATACTTACATTGATAATACTTAGTATGGTTAGGTGAGGCTAAGCAAACAAATAATTAAAAAATAAAAGTCTGTGCTTATTTGCGAGAAAGCAGAGACTTTTAAGTTAGAGGCCTAGAGAGCTATCGTCAAGCTTGTTTGCCGGGAAGTCTTTATCGTCATTCAGGTTACTTATATCCTGGCTTAGGGTATCATCCGTCTGCTGGACTCCGATGGACGTGGCCGCTCCTGCTGTCTGTGATTGACTTGAACCATTGCCGCTTTTGTCGGTCGTAGTTTTAGGTCCGGCGGCTACAGCGATGACTAAAGCGATGATTATCAGAAACTCAACTGCAGCTGCTATAGCCAGGATGATCAAAAATTTCTTCGTTGGTTTATTCGCTGTCTCGCTGGGTGGGTCTTGCGGTGGAGACGTAGACACTACAGGTGAGTTTTGCAAAGGCGGGTTGAACGGTGCGTTAAACAATGGTTGGTTAGTGTCACTAGATGGTGTGGGAGGTTGTTGATCAGGATTCATTAGTTACTCCCATTTGGAGCAGGCTTGGCCTGCAAGTCAGACACGTGGGTTGCCAGTGTAGATTTTATGCTATTAATTACATAATTGTGAATATCAATCGACTGTGTGCGAAGTTGATCGTGGTATATCCTGGCGGTATCCAGTAGCGCCTGAAAGCCATTAGGGTCTGCCTGGCAATTAATTACTAGCGTATCGTCCAATACTTGCGCATAATTCGTAGCCGTGGACTGAAAGCCGGCCACTTTATCAGTTAACGCTAAACGTTGCTTCTCTAGTTGAAATGTATCCTGGCCGGCCAGTTTGAGCTGACCGATTGTTACCCAAAGCCGTGCATCAATCTTTTTGTATACTTTTGAATGATTGTCCAGCATAGAAATCGTGTCTCGCTGGATTAGTCGTGTCTTGCCCTGGGCTGAGACGCAGGTTTGAGTTACGCGTTGCAGATCCTCATCATTTAGGGTAGTGGCTCGTTCACTTTTCCGCTGGTCTATCCGCTGTGCCAATGTACCGCCCGGCGGTGGCGCGGCAGGTGGTGAACTGGCAACTGTCCCAGCTGTACTTCCTACTAATAATAGCCCCGTTATAACGGCGCACAATTCAATTTTTATGAGTTTATTCATTACGAACCCGAATCCTTCAGTAGTATTTTAACATAAGCGTCACTGGACCTGCTCATACCCGTGGATAATAGTAAATCAGCAACTTGTTATAATACCTCGGCGACCGTAAATATTGCCACCTTAGCTCAGTTGGCTAGAGCGCCGCTTTCGTAAAGCGGAGGTCATCGGTTCGATTCCGATAGGTGGCTCCACAATTGACCAAACCAAGGAGCCTCTCAGGCGACTGTTTGAGCAATTGAGAGGAGAAGCGTAGTCGTAGGCCGAAGCTTTTGGCGTTAGCCAAAACGAGGTAGCGACGTACGCTTCGACGAGCGGGTGTCATATAACGGCTATTATGCAGCCTTCCCAAGGCTGAAACGCGGGTTCGACTCCCGCCACCCGCACCATTGTGACACCAAAAAATGCTCCCTTGATCGGGAGCTTTTTGTTTGTTGATCGGGTGGTCGGTTATAACTTACTCCGGTTTGGTAAAGGGCATCATTGCAAAATATGGCTAAAATCGACCATTTTCTTGATTGAAACTACGGCTATAACTTATCGTTATGATTTGGCGTAACTGTGTCTACGCAGAGTTAAGCTCCATGCACGAGGAAAGGTTATATGCAGCTCGGCCATTTCTGGATTGGCGTTTCGTAAATTTATTAATTGATCATTAGTTGATCGGTGCAATATCATGTCACCAGTTCCAGCGGTGAACGTATCACTATCTTTTGCTTCCTTATTAGCACATTCCAATATGCCTCCTGCACAAAATAATACGCCTCGTCCTTGAGGTAAAGTGGGTGGAGTGGGTAAATAACCGGTTTCACTCTTTGGAGGGAGATATATAATACCCAACCGTTCAGTAGTAATGTCACGTCTTGAGCCAAATAACTTTAATAGTGCTCGTAGAGCGGTTCGTGTTTCAGTATCTCCAGTCATAATTTCGCTTGCTACTCTTTCACTATAATAAGGTCTTGCCGCTTCTGTGCTTGAGATGCCATCTTGTAAATGAGAAAGGGCATCGGCTAGCACCAAACCTCCACCTTCTATAGTCAGCCTTTCGGCCAATTCTCTATCTACTTGTTGAGACAAGATGGTAATCTCTGGATCATTATTAGGTGAAGCCATATACATATTTTAACATACTTATGTGAAATATACAAACAGCTTTAGCAAAACAAAAAAGATGCGTCTGGTTCAATACAGTACCGCGCGCATCCTTTATGCTGTTATAGTAGCAAACTTACTACAAAATTTCAATAACCTTTTCGGTTTTGGTTATAATGAGCACTTTTTTAAATCTATGCGGGCCGGACAAAAAGAAATTCATACGAGATACGGCTTTTTGTTGATGTAGTTTAATTCTACGCAGATCTAAGATGATGTTATGTGACTGTTTTCTGGCCGTTCTTAAATTATTCTCTATGGTTTTCTTGCTGCTGCCTCTGGGGCTTTTAATTTCCCATTTTATGCTGTTTACCGCAACATCGGGTGTTTTACGTGATTCGGGACGCAAAAATATAACATCCGTTTTAAAATAAGCGGCAAGAATAAGCGCAGCAGATAGTTCGTGATCTTCTGGGCGATCTTTAAGGTCGGTTTTAACAATAACTTCGTATTTCATCAATTGCGCCTAGTTTATCACGCGCATTAATACTTTCGAAGAATGGTAATGGTGTATACTTTAACTAGAAACGCAGGACGCCGGAACTGGATAGATGTCGGCCAGCCTGCTTTCTTTCTTGGTTTTATACCGTCGGTACAACAATATGGCGACTACGGAGTATCGTTATAACTTTAGTCATCGTGCTGCACCCGCACCAGCTCATTCTGCCCTTATATCTGTTACAATGGGGATTAACCTATGGCGACTCCCAAGAAGTATTTTCATGATCATTTAGTGCTTTTGCTGCTCAGCATTAATGCTTTTCTGGCGATTGGCGGCAGCCTTTTTATTATAGTCAGCCTTAGTACAGGCCATAGTAATAGCTATATTGTCCAATGCCGTGACTGCTCCAACCTGCATGCAGTTAATAAATTTATTACAGGTAGCATCATTGATCTGCTCAGTTTTATTGCTTTTGCAGCATTGGTACTCACTGTTCACACAGTTTTGAGCCTTAGAGCCTACAAAATCCATAGGCAGCTGGCAATTACCATCTTAGCGCTAGGCATTCCACTGCTGACATTAACAATTATCATTAGTAACGCGCTTCTGGCGTTACGCTAAAGTATGATTGACCTGGAGATTCCGTTTGAAAAGGACCGCCGGGGCCACTATAGGTTTTTTGAGATTTTGCCTGGATTTTTGAGTTGGACACTACTTTTTACGCCTCTGATTTTAAGTTATATCAATATTACTATCGATCATATATCCGTTAATGCCGCAGTGTTTTTCATTCTTTTCTACTTGTTAATTTTCTTTGTACGCTCACTGGCCTATTCTACACGGGGGATTGCCGGTTACCGTACCATGAAGCATCACATGAAGCTTGACTGGAACGGTCTCTTAACCGATATCGAAGCAGGCGAGGTGGCTGAATCGTCATCTTCCACGGCTGTTAACCGGCCAAAGTGGCACCTCGATAACCTCATGCGTTTGCCTGCTCGTTCGCACACTATTAAACCTAGTCAAATACTTCATGCTGTAATAATCGCTACGGTTAACGAGAGCCGGGAAGTACTGGAACCAACCATTCAGGCCGTTCTTAATGCCGATTACGATTCACAGAAAATTATTCTTGTTATTGCCTATGAAGCCCGGGCCGGTCAACCTGCTGAAGATCGGGTTAAAGAACTACTTGATCTCTACGGTAATAAGTTTAAATATGCCACGGCGGTCAAACACCCGGCTAACTTACCTGGTGAAATTATTGGCAAAGGCGGCAATATTACCTGTGCCGGCCGGGCGCTGCAGCAATATCTCAAAAAGATAGAAGTTGATCCTGCAAAAGTCATAGTTACAACACTAGACGCCGACAATCGGCCTCACCCTCGCTATTTTTCCGTCTTGAGCTATACGTACTGCGTATCGCCTAAGCCACTGCGGGCTTCCTATCAGCCGTTACCGATGTTTACCAATAATATATGGGACGCGCCGACACTTATGCGCGTTATCGCAACCGGCAATAATTTGTATTACATAGTCAACACCCAACGGCCGCACTTGGCTCGCAACTTTTCTGCGCACGGCCAGAGCATGCAGGCCCTAATAGACATGGATTTCTGGAGTGTCCGTACTGTCGTGGAGGATGGCCACCATTTCTGGCGTTCGTATTTCCGTTATGACGGAGATTACCGTGTATACCCGCTAAGCATACCGATTTATCAAGATGCTGTGCTGGCCGACGGTTATTTAAAGACTATCAAGGCCCAGTTCTACCAGTTACGTCGCTGGACTTATGGTGCTTCCGACATAGCCTACATAGCTGATAAAGGCTTTTGGCATAAAAACAATGTCCCTAAATTTGATGTGCTCGCCAAACTGTTGCGTGCTCTGGAAGGTCATGTCACCTGGGCCACAGGCACGTTACTGATTTACTTTGCAGCTTTCATACCGCCTCTCTTACATCCGCAAAGCTTTGCTGCCAACCAGTTGCCACTAATAGTCAGTCGTGTACAACGTATCGGTATCTTGGGGCTACTCGCTACAGTGTATGTTTGCTTAGTGACTTTACCGCCCCGTCCGGCCCGCTACCGCCGTCACCGCTCGGTGCTGATGCTGGTGCAATGGATCTTCCTGCCGGTTACCAGCATTGCCTTTGGCTCATTAGCCGCCTTTAACTCACAAACCCGCTTAATGTTTAAACGCTACCTTAGTAAATTCGATGTTACCGAAAAAGCTACGGTCAGTGCCGCCGGTCGGCGTTCAACTTCTGATGCTGACCCGGGAAGAAAAGCCAAACGGTCAATTTTTCGAAAGTTCATAAATCTTAAGCGCCGAAGAACATCCAGACCTTAGCTAAGGGAGGCGATGGTGAGCTTCGTAATGGACGCTGGCGGCATGGTCAAAACGGTTCAGCGCCACCTGGGTCACCTGGACTATAGCTTTATTGTCAATCATCCCGTCGGTGAATTGTGGTTGCAACTTCCTGATAATGGTATGGCTAAGGCCTATGGCATCACTGAGAGCTGTAGGCCGGTGCTGAAGGCTTTTATTTAGACTCAGCACCAGTTTATCGGGCATAAATGGCATATACGCGCCCAATTTATCCCTAACCAGCCAAGCTGCCTGGTAGTAGATCGTTTCTTCGGTAGTGAATACGGCTTTACACTTTAAGCATTGCCGCCGCCGCCACACCTGATTACTGCGCACCTGGTGGCGCGAGTTCTTAACCTTAGTATTACCGTCGCAGTTCATGCAATTCATAATCACCACATTGACCTGTTTGCTGAAATTTATTATAAACCATGTCAACATATTGACATAGCGCTGTAAAATACCTTAGTGGATAAGTCGGGCAGAATGGGGGAAATAAATGTTCCCAGTCATCTGAAAGCTCGTAGGGTAGTACGCCGCTGCCCGGATTGGGCTGGCTTATTTAACTGTAAAGATAGGGCGGAGCAGCCGGATGCGATTATTAATAGAATTGGAGAAAGATAACTCCTCATAAAACAACTGAAACCCGTCTAAAGCACTGGATTTACGAATATAAAACACCCCATTTAATTGACCCAGTATAGTTAATTAAACTATACCCGTCAACATATCCGCCCTAAACGCTAATGCTTAAAACAAGTTGGTGGGCGATAGTGGATTCGAACCACTCACCTCCGCAACGTCAATGCGGCGCTCTAGCCAAATGAGCTAATCGCCCCCGTGTAACAGGTTATAACTTACAGGATTATGGCTTACAGTGCAAGGGAATGCGCAGATATATGGTGACATCTATGAATCCCGGCTAACAATTTAACACCAGCTGTGACGTCACTGGAAACAAGTTATCCCCATGTTGAAATGTAGGAATTACAGCATAAATAGGCTGGCCTTATAGTACTAACCTTGCTATGCTAGTGCGTAGGTGAAGTTTTGTCGAGAATGTTTTACCCTCGAAAAACGAGATAAGAGCAAGAGAAAAGGTTGAATGGATTGCGAGACCATTCAACCTTTTTGTTTGGCCCTAGCAGCAGTGATATACTCAGAAAGAGCAGAGGCGCAATATATTATGACAGATCAACCAGACCGGTTACCGGCGATGCGCCACTCATTGGCCCATATCATGGCGACCGCTATCCAGCGGCTCTGGCCAGAGGCTAAATTTGGCGTTGGACCGGTGGTAGAAAGTGGCTTCTATTACGATGTTGACCTCGGTGAAGCTAAAGTTTCCGAGGAGGATTTCAACAAAATCGAAGCTGAGATGCACAAAATTATCGCCGATGACGTACCATTTGAGCGCTTTGAAAAGCCGATCGACGAAGCGATTGCCTGGGCGCAAGCGAGCCGGCAACCGTACAAGGAGGAACTTTTAAACGATTTAAAGCGTGCCGGCACCACCGTTGCCAAAGATCTGGATGCCGATGAATTGGGCACTATCACCGAAGGTGGAGTAGCCCAGATTGAAAAAGTTTCCTTCTATAAAAACGCCGACTTTACAGATCTTTGCCGCGGACCGCACGTCGAGTCTACCGGGAAAGTCGGTGCCTTTAAGCTGATGCGGGTGGCCGGAGCTTACTGGCGAGGTAACGAGAAAAATCCGCAGATGCAACGTTTATATGGCGTGGCTTTCGCGACATCTGCAGAACTTCAGCAACATCTCGACATGCTCGAACAAGCCAAGAAACGCGACCACCGCAAACTGGGCCAGGAGCTGGACTTATTTGTTATCTCCGATCTGGTAGGACCGGGCTTGCCAATATTTACGCCGCGCGGCACTGTCCTCAGGAACGAGCTGATTAAATTCTCGGAAGAACTTCAGAGGGAGGGAGGCTACGAAGCGGTATGGGCACCGCATATGACACGAACGGAACTGTATAAAATATCAGGCCATTATGATAAATACCCGGAACGTTTTGATGTCTCAAGTGTAGAGTCGGATGATACTTTTATGATGAAGCCCATGAATTGTCCGCATGTCACGCAGATTTATGCGAGCCGGCCGCGCAGCTACCGCGATTTGCCGCTGCGCTATATGGAAACCACCACTATGTATCGCGATGAAAAAAGCGGCGAACTACATGGTTTATCGCGGGTACGGGCCCTGACTCAGGATGATTCGCACGCCTTTGTGCGCCAAGACCAGATTGAAGATGAGGTGCGCAACATTCTCGGCATGGTCAAACAGATGTATTTAACTCTTGATATGCCGCTGAGCGTTGATTTGTCGGTTCGTGATGATAACGATAATTACTTCGGTGACCCTAAACTTTGGCAGGAAGCCCAGAATATACTGCAGCGCATCGCTCGCGAGGAAGAACTGGATTACAGAGTCGAACCCGGCGAAGCTGCTTTCTATGGTCCCAAGATCGATATTTACGTATCCGATGCCCTGGGCCGCCGCTGGCAGTGCGCCACAGTGCAACTCGACTTTGTGATGCCGGAGCGCTTCCAGCTAGAGTACGTGGACGAGCACAGCGAGAAGCAGCGGCCGGCCATGGTTCATAAGACAATCTTGGGCTCAATTGAGCGTTTCTTGTCGGTCTATATTGAGCATACTGCCGGCCGGTTTCCTATCTGGATGGCGCCGGAGCAGGTAAGGGTAATTACGGTGAATCAGGAAGAAGCAACGCTTAATTTCGCCCATGGTATCCTGGAGCAGGCTAAGAAGTTAGCTGTGCGCCTGGGTGTTGATAATTCCAACGAGTCCGTGGGTAAAAAGATCCGGGCCGCCGAGCTGGCTAAAATTCCCTATGTAATCGTGGCTGGCGATAAGGAGATTCGAACCCAGCAAGTGGTGCCAAGAATCCGTAAAGATATGGTGGTGATCGACGCGCCAGTCACTCTAGGCATTGAAGAGTTTCTAAAAACCGTGGCCAACGAAGCTAAGGCGCGTATCCTAAAAACTTCACTCTGAGGCAAAACTTATGTTTATGAAAGAAGTTGATACAGGCTTTGCACAGCGGGTAGAAGCTTTAGTTGCCCAAATTCCACCAGGCCGGGTAATGACCTATGGGCAGATAGCAGCGCTATGCGGCAATGCCCGGGCGGCCCGGATTGTCGGCGGCATCGCCCACTTTGGCGATCCTGAGCTTCCTTGGCAAAGAGTCGTAAATAAACAGGGCGGCTTAGCCGCTGGCTATCCGGGCGGCCGAGCCGGACACAGGCAGGTTTTAGAGGCCGAAGGGGTGGGTGCCTCGGACGATTATAAAGTTGATGTACACTCCTTGCTATGGCATCCAAACTACCGCGGTTAGTTAACGGTATATGGTTTCTTTCTATTGTGGCCACGGTGTTGCTTTACATTTTCTATAAATATCTGACCAACCCGATTAATCCCCGCCTGGATAGGCCAGTCTGTCAATTTAATTTTGTGCACGTTAATGCCGTGGACACCTGTAGGTTTAATTACCCTCATACTGCTGATATTGTATTGAAATCAATTATAGTAGCGGCCGGTATATTTATTACCAGTAGTCTATATCTGTTGGCTTCATGGATTCTCAGAATACGCCACTAATCTGTTGGGCGAGGAGGCGAGGGCTTAAGCCGTAACAAATTTATTCATCAATACCAAAAATCTCAAACCAGATGTCTTCAAAAGCCTCATCCCAGGCTTTTTTGGCGTCTTTCCGGGCTACTTCGTACTTATCGTTAACAATGACCTTAGAGGCTGGGTAGATAACAATTCTCCCTTGTTTTACGTCTAGCTGAATAGCCTCACGTGGCTTTATACCACTGAGCTGGAGGACTGCTTTTGTCAATCTTACAGCCCAACTATTGCCGTCACGCACTACCCTGACCTTTTGGAGCATATGTAAGACATTGTACCCACAAAATCTTTAAAAGTATACGATGCCTAGGCAGAGTATATAAAAATCTTCGGCTTAAAACTTTATACTCTTACGCTTTGTGCTAGTTAAACCCCCAGGGCTGCCAGCTGTAAGGCTGGCCTCCCGTGGATGATGTTTACCATCATGCCAACGGAGTGAGCAGTCAACTTTGTGGCTATTCTTGTCATAAATCC
>JBBRXZ010000019.1:0-17020 GCA_038238095.1 Saccharimonadales bacterium (SeqCode) | reverse complement strand
GTCACGATAGCTAAAAGCCTACTCAGCAAAAGCCAGTAACTCCGAAAATTGATGAATAACGTGGGTAGGTTTTACTGACCTTAGTAACTCCTCTGAATGTGATCCCCACGTAACAGCAATAGTATCCATCCCTATGGCCTTCCCCATCTCAATGTCATAGGTCGCATCACCGACCATAACCGCGTGAGTTTTATCTACCGAAAGAGCCTTGAGAGTACGTAACAACATCTCAGGGTGTGGCTTCTTATACTCTACCTCGTTGTCGCCGATAAATAAGTCGCTAACAGCTCAGCTTTGCTGTATTTTTCGTGTTTACAACGACTCTACGAATGCTTGGAAATGCTGTGCGCCGTCTTTGCCGTCCTCAATTATACGGTGGGTTAAATCACTCAGCGGTAGGTCTACCTGATACTGGTGGGCCAAGGCTTGAGCTGACTTACTGGTATGGCGGCCTTCTACAGTGGTTTTGGCTTGATTAAATGTGGTGGCTGCCTGGCCTTTGGTGGCTAGTAACAGGCCGAACTGAAAGTTGCGGCTTTCAGCCGAGGAACAAGTCAGAACCAGATCGCCAACTATACCGGGCGCTGTTACCTCGATATCGGTCATATCCATGGCTTTACCCAGCTCAGCCAATTCTTGGAGAGCCAGGGCAATTAATTTGGCCCTGGTATTCATACCAAAACCCCGGCCTTCGGCGTAGCCGCACAAGATGGCATAGACATTTTTGAGCGCACTCGAGAGCTCCAGCAAGCCAATCCCTTTGGTTTCCTGAATCCTGAAATAGGGAGTCTGCAACACATCCTTTATAAGCTCCACGTGCTCGTCAGATGTATAGCCGAGAGATACCAGTGTAGGATCCTGAGCCACTATGCCGCTGGCAAATGACGGCCCGATCAAACTATAGTAGTGTGAGTACGGACCAAGGTCTTGGATAATCTGATGCGGTAACTGATGCGTGTCTTCTTCTATACCCTTCGCGCCGTTAACGATGGTGGTGCCCGGTTTGATAAACTGCTGGTTTGTCTGAAAGGCCGGACGGATGAACTGGGTGGGTACCATCTGGAAAAGCAAGTCAGCTGAGTGCTTCAACGGACTATCGATATCGGCGCTTGTAAAAGCGACTCTATTATAAGTCAGCAGCGATCCAATGGCTTGGCCAAATTGGCCCCAGCCCAAAACAACAATTTTCATACTAGATAGAGTATTATGATCAGGCACAAACACCTAATTTGTTGATTCAGGAGATCTTACGGGCAGTTTTGTCTTAGACACTTACTAGCTGGTTGGACGTCCCTCTTACAATCCGTGAGTCAAATACCAGATAGGTCTTGGGTTATTCGTCTTTGAAGTTTTCGTCTAGCACTTCGTCGGGAATACTGACAGCGCTGCCGCCAAAGACTTCGTTCAGCGAGCTGACCAGGACTTCGCGGGGACGGGAGCCGTCGGCTTGGCCAATTATGCCCTGCTCTTCCATCTGTTCAATCAAACGTGCAGCCCGGCCATAACCAATGCGCAGGCGTCTCTGCAACAGGCTGGTACTGGCTTTGCGGTTTTCTATAACTACACTTACGGCATCGCGCCACATGTCATCATCGGCGTCATTAGCACCATAATCGGCTACTACGCCGCCTTTGCCATTTAACTGGACCGGCTGGGAAACCACTTCGTCATCGTACTGCGGCGGACGCTGCATACGGATGAAGTCCATAACTTTTACGGTCTCGTCATCACTTATCAGGGCACCTTGCACACGCTTTGGTTTTGGCGCATCGGCTGTCGTTAACAGCATATCCCCTTGGCCGAGTAACTTTTCGGCACCAACCTGATCGATTATAGTCCGGCTGTCTACCTGCGAAGCCGTCGTGAAAGCAATACGCGATGGTACGTTGGCCTTAATCAGGCCGGTAATAACATCGACAGACGGTCGCTGCGTAGCCAACACTAGATGTATACCCACCGCCCGGGCTTTCTGGGCAAGACGTACCACCAATGCTTCTACGTCGCGGGCAGCCATCATCATCAGGTCGGCCAGTTCATCAATGACAATGACAATGTAGGGCATGCCCTCTTCTTTTTTCAGATTGTTATACTCGGCAATGTTGCGCTTGCTCACCTCGGACAACGCCCGATAACGCCGCTCCATTTCAGCCACAGCCCATTTAAGCGCGCTGATGCACTTTTCGGGTTCTGTGATCACTGGCGTTAGCAGATGTGGTATCTCGTCATAAGGTTTTAGTTCAACTCTTTTAGGGTCAACCAAAATTAGTTTAAGATCAGCCGGCGAATTACGGTACAGCAAGCTGGTCAGTATGGTATTAATCATGACCGATTTACCCGAACCGGTCTGGCCGGCCACTAAGATATGTGGCATCTTTGCCAGATCAGCCACGATTGGTGTTCCGGAAATATCCTTGCCGATGGCAAAGCTCAGCGTGCCGTTCATGTCCTGCCACTCGCGGGCCAGCAGGATAGAGCTCAGCCGCACAGTCGCAGACTTCAAGTTTGGCACCTCAATACCTACTGCCCTTTTGCCAGGTATAGGTGCCTCCATACGTATAGAATGGGCGGCTAAGTCAAGTGATAAGTTATTTTCCAGCGCCGTGATTTTGGTGAGTTTCACCCCTGTTGGAGGCTTGAGAGTATACTGGGTTACCCGCGGGCCGATGTTGGCTCCCTCCATCTCCACTGCAATATTAAAATTAGCGAAGGTGTCATGAATAATCTGAGCGTTGGTGTTCACATCACCGGCGTCAGCTTTATCCTGCTTCTGGTTTAGCAGGTCGATGCTCGGGTATTGCCAGTTCGGGTCGCTAGTGGTTGTTAGGGCTTCGTGGTTTTCGTTACCAGTAAGCTTTTGGGCAGTGTTCTTCAATGTTGATAGGCGGGCCGGTTGGTCATTGGCGCCATGATGTTCCACCGGCACGCCTTCATTAAGCTGGAAGCCGGGCTGGCTGGCAGCTTTGGCTTTGAGAGCTGCCAGTTCCGATTCCGGCTGTCTTTTGTCATTATCTGATCGCTTGAACAAATCGCCGAGCTTCAGTAAAACTTTCGGTGAAATACCAAAGGCAAAGAAGACTGCTAACATCGTAAGTACTAGAAAAAGTAACGACGCCGGAATTTTATCCAAAGCCGTCAGCACCATATTTCCGAGCATGCTGCCCAGCTGGCCGCCATGGCCGCCATGCCAATCACCGGCTTTATTTTTGGCAGCAAAGGCTACATAGCTCCAAGCACTGGCAAATAACAATACGGCCAACATGCCGATGAATTTGCTGAGCGGAATTTGCCGGTCTTCGGAGGTAAATTTGTAGACGCCCCAGTAAACCAGCGCAACTGGCGTGAAGTAAGCTACCCAGCCAAAAGTCCAGTAGGCTCCATGAAACAAATTAACCGGCAACGGGCCGCCGGTGCCAAAGCCGCCAAGCAGCAAAAACACTGCGAGTAGCATCAGGATGATCGCACCGGCCTGAGCCCAAAACGGTGACCGCTCAGCCTTGGGCGTGACGGCAACTTTTTTCTTCTTGGTGGATTTTTTCTTTTTAGCCATTGGACTTTATATTATATCAGTTTAATAACTTAAGTAATCAGTTCAAACTATCATCTCAACACATTATAGCAATTTTTACAACCAAAGTCAACTTTTCTATCTGTACTTCTACCGACTAACCTTAATTTGGCTTAAGCCTCTGTAATTCTGCAGCTGTTGAAGGGGTTAGGGAATCAAAGATTTTCAGTATCTCTGCCTTGTCTAAGCCTGCGGTCAGACCGGTGCTATTGTCTGTACTTAAGGCAGCACTGTAAGTCACCAGAGTTTTATTAAATTGACAGTAAGCAGTTGATATCTGATGCGTTGAACTTGGCGATGCATAGTAGACCTTATAACCACTCTTAGTTTGACCAATAAGGGTGCAGGAAGAACCTGGTTCTGAGAGATCATCAGAGAGCGGGGCTTCGTGCCCACAATCACCGGGTGGTTTAAATGTGGCAGGAACTGCAAACTGATTAATGCTGTAGGAACCGGGGGTATCCAAGCCGTTATTACCGGGTGAATAAGCAATTTTATAATACGGTGGGTTCCCAGGAATATCACCCAGCAGGCTCGCATAAACTCGATAACCTTGTGGTACATAGGCAGGCTTATAAAGCACAAAAGGCAGGCTCTGTGTACCATGTAGTTCTTGCGCTTGAGCCTCCTTATTCGCCTGCTGGTGGTGTTTATTTTCGTAGGTGCTTAGTAGATGTGGCACTAGAAAACAATAAGCAAAACTAAGCGCAATGCATACAACCAGACCGACTAACCTATGTACTCTTTTCAGAAATTTAAATATTAGTAAGTGTAGGTTGAGTAGTATAACTGCTATACCGACAAAGGCCACAGCAAGAGTTATATACTGCACAAGTCCATATATTATTGGGCTTGGAGATGTACCCAAACGGAATGTTAAGTCGTCTGGTATCATTCTCAGAGCTACAGATAAAAATACTATGGAGGGAAGCACTATAAAAACAGTGAACGATCTTTCGTTGCTTACGTACCGATTAAAGCAAATTAATCCCATCACAAAAGCTAATATGCCGACAATGATATAGCCGACTAAAATATCTGTAGTGGCATCGTTACCAAGTCCGACAAAACCTACATAGGTGTGGACCAGAATAGCAATCACTAACCACATCCCTGCTACAAGGGTAGTGGTAATGGTCAAGGCACTGAGCAGTACGCCTAAAATCCATCGTCTTTTTAATAAGTCTCTATGTGGAGGCTCCTCGGGATACTCATTGCTGGTTACGTTATTACTAATAAGTGGCTGGATATCACCTTGAGCCGAGGTCTGCTCTGCTATTGATGATTGTTGGTTTTCATTCATTTCTATATAAATATAGCATAAGTGTAATGGCTAAACTAATGCTCAATTTTTCGGCGCTTAATCAATACAAAACATGGGTGAGTAAACGGATGCCGGGCAACACAGAGGTTAAGATTTAACAGCGAAATCTACTGCTAAATTCCCTTATAATTTAACCCGTATAGTATGCCGGGTCTGAACCGAGCTGACGGCGGATAGCAGCCGGAATGGTGATCTAGCCTCTGCTATTCATGATAACGGTGTAGCTTGGTATTCTCCTAGCCCACTCTTTTATCGAGTAGTTCCCAAAAATTGTCCTTGGTAATGGCCTTGAAAGTGGCGTCCGGGAACTGGGTGCGGAAACGGGGCGGCGGCCTTTTTACCAGCTTATTCCATTTAATCTCATAGGCATGAGTCTGGCCGTCGTATTGCTCCAGATAGTCAACCTCTGAATCGGGGCTGCGCCAGTAATAAGTATTGCCATACAAGCGGTGGTTCAGCCGGGCTTTCAGTCGTTCCAGGATGCAGAAATTCTCAAACAGGCCACCCAGCTGCTGGCTAGTATTCAACGGTAGAGCTAACTGACCGGCCATGACATTACGGATACCCAGGTCATAGAAATAAACCTTTCGCTTACGGCTGGCCAGTAATTTGCGCGGATTACTGCTCAATGGGTGCAGGCGAAAAATCACGAAACACTGTTCAAGCAGGTATAGATACCGTTCTATCGTCTGGCGATTGACCTCAAGCAACGTCGCAAGCTCGTGATATGACACTTCCTGACCGACCTGCAGTGCCAGGGCCGTCAACAGCTTACGCAGCAATTCTGGGTGACGCGTCTCTGTTAAAGCCAAAATATCCTTATATAAGTAACTGTCGGCGATCTCGCCTAGGATTTCACGAGCTTCCAGATCGTTACTAAGAGCAACGCGCGGGTAGCCGCCGAACTGCATGAAGTGTTCCAGATTGAACAGCAGCCGTTCCTTACTATCGTCACCAGTTAATTCCTGAACGCTTAGCGGCAATAACGTTATACTATGAACCCTGCCGACCATCGATTCTTTAATCTTGTCAGATAACTGGAAGCTGGAGCTACCGGTAGCGATTATCTGCACCTCCGGAAAATTATCCACTAACAATTTAAGTACCAGTCCGGCATTTTCAATGGTCTGTGCCTCGTCAATGCATACCACTTTTTTACCTGACACGATCCTTTGTAAAGCGTCCGTTGTTGGCTGAAACAAAGCCGTCTGGTCAACATGATCAGCTCTATAGAAAGCGATATCATTGGCATCATAGTTATCTAAGAGGCGACGAGCCAGGGTGGTCTTGCCAGCTTGCCTAGGACCATAAATCACTATGGCTCTGCTTTTTCCGAGTTGATCGCGGAGTTGGTTTTCAATATCACGCTGTACGTACTTCATGAGATCAGTGTAACGAATGAGAGTGAATGTGTCAATAATAGGCCGATTATTGCTGGCTTAGCAACAATAATAAGCTTTTTATTGTCGGTACAAGTACAATAATAGGCCTACTATTGCGTCTTACACCTCGAGAGTGGTTAATCGACGCGGGCGTCCTGGGTGAGGAGGCGGGCGCGCATTTCCTGGAAGCGTTTTTGCTGCTCGGCGGCAAGTTCTTCGGGAGTTTTAGGCTGCTCAGGTGGTTTTTGGTCGGCTGGTTGTCCAGGCTGCCCGGGTTGGTTTGAACCTTGCTTGCTCCGGTCGCCCTGCCCTTGCCCCTGCGTTTTGCCAGCGCCACTGATAATATTAATCACCGGGATGACAATCGGGCTGCGCCCCGTGTGCTCGAACAGGTAATGCGTAACGTGCTCTTTTAGCTCAATCTTAAAGCGGTCAAGGTCGACGCGTTTGAAGCGCTGGGCTACGGCACGTTTTAATTCCACACGTAGACCGTTCATAATCTCCTCGTTATCGCGCATATATATGAAGCCGCGGCTGATGATATCCGGGCTGGTAAGCAGGGTACCGTTCTTTTTGTCGATTGTTAGCACTACTGCCACCAAGCCTTCTTCACTCAGTAATACACGGTCTTTAATGACCACATTGGTAACAATCGCCCCTGTCTGGTCAACCAGCACTGTGCCATGGGGGACTTCACCGTCTAATTCCATCTTGTCTGGAGTTAAGGCAATAACCTGACCATTGTCCGCATTTAGTGTAGCGGCACGGGGGATACCCTGCTCGATAGCGATATCAATATGATAACGTTTGGCCGTGAAGTCGCCGTAAATCGGCACAAAAAACTTTGGCTTAATCATATTGATCATGTCGGCATACTCATCTCTGGAAGCGTGACCGGAGACGTGAAGCGGACCGACGCCGTCTACTTCACGGGTCTCGTGGCGATAGACATGGACACCTTTTTTAAAGAGGTCGTCAACCATGACCCTGATCTTGGCATCATTACCGGAGTAAGGGATTGGCGTGCTGGAAAGTATAACCGTGTCCTGCTCCTTAAGTTTGACGTGGCGATGTTCACCGTTACTCATGCGCTGCAGCGCCGAACTAGGCTCACCCTGTGAACCCGTACAAACCACTACCAGGTCAGTGTCCCGCATGGTAGAAGCCGAGGCAATCGGCACAAACGTGCCTTTAGGGATGCGCACAAAGCCATGGCGGACAGCCATTTCCAGGGTACTGACCATGCTGCGGCCGTCCATGGCCACTTTTTTACCGCTGTGGACGGCGGCGTTGATGATCATCTGGACACGGTTCATGTTGGTGCTGAAAAGACCGACAAAAATGCGGCCCGGAGCATTATTCATGATGTCTTTAAAACTTTGCTCGATGGTTGATTCGCTTGGCGTTCGACCCGGACGTTCGGTAGTCGTGCTTTCACTCAATAGCGTCAACACGCCTTCATTACCAAGTTCTGTTAGGCGCTCCACATCAGTACGCTCATGGTCCAGCGGATTAGGATCAAGCCGGAAGTCGCCGGTATTTATGATACGCCCGGCCGGTGTATCAAGTACGATAATAGTACTGCCCGGAATGGAGTGCGTGACCCGCACCAGTTCCACAAAGAATTCACCGATTTTAAGCCGCTCGTGGGTATTTTCATTCATAGTGACAGTTTTAAGCTCAAAGCCCTCGGGCATAGGCAAACCGAAGTTTTCAAAGATTTCTTCGACCCGACCAATGCTGAATTTGCTGCCATAAATAGGTGCCGGCAGCTTAGGCACAATATGCGGCAAGCCACCGATGTGGTCCAGGTGACCATGAGTGATTATATAAGCCCTTAGCTTATGCTTAATACTCTCGAGGTATGCAGTGTCGACTATGCCATAGTTGATGCCGGGCAGATCGACGCCCAGGTCATTACCGCAGTCTAAAACGACAGCATCGTTGATGTATTCCACCAGGATCATGTTTTTAGAGCCGCCGCCGTCCATACCGCCCAGGCCAATTATTTTCAGCCTTGGGTTATCATCGACTACGTTGGCGCGGGTCGGTTTGTTAGCGCTATCGGCCGACACGTATTGGTTAGCAATGCGTTGGGCATCCGCCTGGGATCGGCGCTGGGCGCGCACAGCCTCTCCGCGGGAAGTGTTAAGACCGCGTGGATTATTCTGGCTAGCCTGACCGCCTTTATTTTTTGGCGGCCGATTAGATTTATTATTGTTATTTGGTTGCATAGATTCCTTTCTTTGCACTCTTTAAGATGATTTAATTTTCGCAATTATGCTTGGGATCAGGGCAAAATCGTCGATCAATGTCTGGCGCATGGCACCGTTATACAGCGCCGCGGCCGGATGAAAAAGCGGCAGGATGACCACGGACAGGACACTCTGCCGCGTTACAGATTCCGCTGCTCCCTTCGCTGTACCTTTATGTACAGCTCCGGTCTGCTGCTCATCTGCGCCTTGCATAGCGCTCCTGCCGAGGCCACCTGTTTCGGATTCCGAGCCCTTAAACATTAGGCGAACCCGTTTAGGCTGCCCGTGGACCTGGCTGATTTGCAAGTCCGGCAAGAAGCAATTCATACTGTGTCGCCCCAAAGTTACTACTACCTTGGGCTGAATAGCTTCCAGCTGGCTCTGTAAATACGGCAAAAAGGCCTTTTTCTCCTCCGGAAATGGGTCACGGTTATTCGGCGGCCGGTATTTGACGATATTAGTAATGTAAACATCCTCCCGTTTAAGAGCGATCATTTCCAGCATTTCATCAAGAAACTTCCCGGCTGCCCCGACAAATGGCTTGCCTTGCAGATCCTCGTTCTTACCCGGCGCCTCGCCGATGAACACCACTTCAGCATCCGGACTTCCCTCCCCGAACACCAATTGCATTGCACCTTCTGCCAATTCTGGCGTAATCTTATCATCAACGATTTTTTGCTTGATAGCGTCAAGTTCGGCTTGTTTTTTGTTCATTGTGGACCATTATTCCTATAAACTTAAAAATGTTTTGTAGCGTACCTATCAGGAAAATAAGTGCCAATAGATACCACCAGAGAGTGCCTCGGTCGATTGCCAGGCTGGCAAAGCCGTAAGTAATGGCTAGTTCAACCAGCACAAAGGCTAGCAAACCTAATCTTGTCTGATGCCACCTATTTAATTGCTTCATTGTACCTTCTACTTTTTTTGTGCCAATCGAGCACGTAATAGTCTTGTGAAATGCACGCTAAAGTAAGCAAAAAATAGTAGTTTTGTAAGTCCCCACAAGAGACGCCAGATACTAAAAGTATTATTCTCGACGATTAATTCCACAATACTTGCTAAGAATACAATAGAGCTAAATATAGCGCCGACCCACAGCCCTAGAGTTGATATTTCGTGGTCTTTCTTCATTATTATCCCTTCTTGTCTTTGAGTTCGCGGGCGGCGGCTTTCATGGAAAGTTGTAAGCGGCCGCGGTCGTCGATGGCTACTAATTTTACGGTGACTTTATCACCTTCTTTAACGACATCGCCCGGATGGTTGACGCGTTCTTCGGACATTTCGCTAACATGCACCAGGCCGTCTTTGCCGGGCATGATCTGCACAAAGGCACCGAAGTCCATGACTGTTACTACCGGCACATCAACGTAAATTTTGCCGACTTCCGGCTCTGCCACAATGGATTCAATCCACTGGCGGGCAGCGTCGATCGATTTCTTGTCCGGGCTGGCGATCATAATGGTACCGTCGTCTTTAATATCGACGTCCGCGCCGGTTTCACCGGTAATCTTCTGGATGGTTTCCCCGCCCTTACCTATAACTTCGCGGATCTTATCAGGATTAATCTGGATCGATTCCACACGCGGCGCGTGGGGGCTCATGGGGTTTGGTTTAGAAATAGTACTCTGCATGTGCTTCAGGATGTGGGCCCGGCCGGCGCGCCCCTGTTCCAGCGCCTTTTGTAAAACGGTCACGGGCAAACCGTGGACTTTCATATCCATCTGCAGCGCCGTAATGCCTTTAGAAGTACCGGTTACCTTAAAGTCCATGTCGCCGGCAAAGTCTTCGGCATCGGCGATGTCACTAAGGATATAAGGTGTGTCGCCATCGATCATAAGACCCATAGCAATACCGCTTACAAGGGCTTTAAGCGGCACACCAGCGTCTAAAAGCGCCAAGCAGCTGCTACAGGTAGCGGCCATAGAAGTTGAACCATTCTGGGACATAATCTCGGTAACCGACCGTATCATATAGGGAAATTCAGCCTCGCTGGGAAGTACGGCAGTCAGTGCCCGCTCAGCCAGATAGCCATGGCCGATTTCACGGCGGCCAGGGCTGCCCAGGCGGCGGACTTCGCCAACTGTATAGCCAGGGGCATTGTAATGGTGCAGGTAGCGGCGCTCGCCTTCCTTCTCCATAGTGTCTACCAGCTGGACATAGCTAAGTGGCGCCAGCGTAACGATATTAAGTGCCTGGGTGAGGCCCCGCGTAAAGATGCTGGAGCCATGGGCACGTGGCAGCAGGCCGATTTCACTACTCAGCGGCCGGATTTCATCAGTTCTACGGCCATCCGGGCGGGTACCGTCCTTTACGATTCCGTCACGCACGTCTTTATGCAAAGCTGCCTGAAAGGCTTCATCATATTCACTTTTCACGTTAGCGTGATCTTCTTCACCAAGCTGTTTTGCGAAAGCCTCATGCATTTCCTCGCGCAGGTTATGGACCAAGACATTACGTTCAGGATATGGTTTACGCAAATCTTCGCCCAGTTTTCCTTCAAGCCATTTATTAACAGCAGTCTGTACGTCGGCATCGGGCAAATCTAACTCATATTCCTGCTTGGTAACACCAATTTTTTCGGCTAACTGTTGTTGGAGCGCTACGGCAGGCTGCATGGCAGTAAAAGCAAATTCTATAGCTTCGGCAACCTGGGCTTCGGTAACTTCGTTGGCACCGGCTTCCACCATCATCACACCGTCTTTAGTACCGGCCACTACCAGGTCGAGCTCACCATCATTCATTTGTTCTGGCGTGGCAAAAGCTGTAAGTTTGCCGTCAACCAGGCCAACCCGTAAACCGGCCACCGGCCCGTCAAATGGCGCGCCCGTAAGAGTAAAAGCCGCGCTAAGGGCGATCATGGCAATCATATCCGGCCGAAAATCCGGATCCATGCTGAGCACGGTCGTCACACCCTGTACCTCATGTCTGTAACCTTTCGGCCACAGCGGGCGGATCGGACGGTCAATCAAGCGGCCGATCAGGATGGCATCATCGCTTGGCCGCCCCTCACGCTTAATAAACCGGCTGCCGCTAACCTTACCGGCGGCATACATTTTTTCTTCGTAATCAACACTCAAAGGAAAGTAGTCCATGCCGCTGATACGATGCGGGCTGACCATAGCTGTGCCCAGTACCACCGTGTCGCCATAACGGGCCAGCACGCTGGCACTGGTGCGAAACCCAACCCGCCCCACCTCTAAACTGAGCAGACGGCCGCAAAGCTCGGTCTCAACTTTAATAATTTCTTTACCTAGAGGATTAAAGGTTTGTCCCATATCTCCGGCATTCCTTTCTGTCTGGAGGGTTACCCGGCAGAGTTCAAATATACGGCGCTCCCCTTGTGCGTAATTAGGGTGCTATATATCTGCAGCTCTGACGAGGAATTCAATCACCAGATCATTTAATGTGCACAAGCTTGGTTTCTCGATAGTTCGAGACCCCGGGCCTGGGCACTAGAGGCTTTGGCAGAAATAGTACAGTTTGTGCAAAGATTGAGCACCGAAGCGGAAGCGTACGTAGAAGTACGGTGAGCATTGGAGCGGAAATATTTGTGCAAAATGTGCATTTCTGAAAAGCCTCTTAGCGGCGGATGCCAAGTTTCTTTATAAGATCCAGGTATGCCTGGCTGTCATGCTTAGCAATATAGCGCAGCAAACGGCGGCGCTTACCGACCATCTGCAGCAGCCCGCGGCGGGTCATGAAATCATGCTTATGAATCTTCAGATGCTCAGTTAACTCTTTAATCCGCTCCGTCAAAACAGCGACTTGCGCACTCGAGCCACCAGTATCGTCCTTGTGAACCTGCGCGCTCTTGATAGCCGCAGACCTCTTCTCAGTTGTAATCATCTACCGCTTATTCTAACAGATGGCGCCCCCTAGTGCAACCTCAACTTTTATGACTGTGATTAGAATATTACTTAAGCTAATAATGTGGGTTTATGACCTTCGCTGCAATATGCTATCGAGGTATTTGATCTGCTTTGTTCGCTTAAGTTTTTTCAATATGTTGTCGAGCGCATCCGTTAATGAGGTTGGTTCCGTGCCGTCGATTGCTAGTAAGAGTTCGATGTATCTGAGAGCCTGCATACTGGGCTGGCTAAGGTGGGGGTACGTTGTATCCCCGTGCTGTTGACTTTCCGCCTTAGCCCAAAACCGCACATAGGCCGCGACAGAATCAAATCCCAAATCATTAGCACGTTGGCTCAAGCTTTCATATACGTTTTTATTCATACGGACCTGCAATTTAATTTGTTCGTCCATGGATCTCTTTCTATCCCCTATTATGTTAAGAGTACAATTATACTCCATTGGTACTCTATTTTACTGGTCCCCGATTCAGGCATCTAAAAGCCTGTTCTCAATGCTAGAGGCGACAGCCCTAACATTTAGGCTATCATCAAGCACAAAATTACCAACTTTAGTGCGGCAAAGGGCTGTGGTGTAGGCGCCGGTGCCTAGGACCTGGCCTATTTCTGATACGAGTGTACGGATGTAGGTGCCGGAAGAAACGTCGGCGAGAAGCTTAACCTCTGGGTAGGTGTAATTAATGATCTCTAAACTGTTAACAGTGACAGTGCGCGGTTCTATGACCACTTCTTTGCCTGCCCGGGCTAGTTTATAGGCTCGGTGGCCGCCGATTTTAATAGCGGAGTAGGCTGGGGGCACCTGCTCTATTTGGCCCCTAAAACATTCTACAGCCCTTTGAAGGGCCTGCAAGGTTGGAGTAATGTCTGATACGGCTGTAATTTCGCCTTCCGGATCGCCGGTGGTGCTGGTTTCGCCTAGTTTCATGATGACTTCATAGGTTTTATCCAGTTTGCTGAACTCACCTGCCCGGCGGGTATATTCTTTGCCGATTAGCAGCACTAATAAGCCGGTGGCGAAGGGATCAAGCGTGCCGGTATGGCCGACTTTGACTGTTTTAGGTTTCTTTCCCTCAGCATTAGCCACAATTCTACGTATATAATTCACAACATCAAAGCTAGTCCAGCCGGCCGGTTTATCTACTAAAAGGAGCCCTTGCATAGCATCAGTGTAACGTAAAAAGTCAAAGGCTAATTTAAGACTAGCTACTGCGGCGGCGGCGGGGCGCCAAACTGGAAGGGAATCGGCGGCGGCACGGGAGGTGGTGCGTTAGGGTCATCTACCTTTGGGCCGGAGCTGGTAGCGGCTGACTGATCATCTGCCGGTGCAGGGCCTAAGCCTGGAGCTGGTGTAGATGCCGGTTCCGTAGTTGACACTGATGCGGCTTCATATGGGTGTAAATCATCACCGAGCGGCTGGGCATTCAGGGCATCTATCGGTTCGGGTTGCTCGTGTTCTGTCGCCGCCGAGGTGGATAAAGCCCGGTCAATATCATCACGCACGCTCTCCAGGTCTGCCGGCTTGGCAGTCGGACTTTTTGCTGATTCCTCGAGCTCAATCAAGCTTGGCTCAGGGGTATTTATAGGCTGATCCGTTGAAGAAAAGTCTTGTGCATCAACCGGAGTTGACGTCAAAATCGGGGTTGGTGTTATTACAGGAGAAGTCGAGGCTGGTGACGAAGACTTACCTTTAGGTTCAGAGTGTGGAGACTCCGGTGGGTTTGTCGTGGACAATGTATCATTTTTACGTTCAAACAGCTTAGGGTGCTCGGAACTTGGCACACTGAAAGGGTCGGTTACCGGGTCTAACTTTTCCTGGGCACTATTGGCAGTTAACGTTCCGCCCATGCTTGGCGGCTCAGTAACCAGTTTTGGGCCTGGCGACATGCCACTGTTTGAATCGTTGGGATCGGCCGCAATTGGCGTTTTGTCCACTTCGGGTGGTGAGCTATCAACGTCAGAAGCAGCCGGTTTGGAAGTCTTTTTCTTTTTCTTGCCCGGCTTGGCCTTTTCTGAAGAAGCAGGGATATCATCTGACGTATCTTCAGAGAAGGATGTTTTGTCGTCTGCTGACATATTACCGGGAGGCGGCTGTTCAAAGTTTTGGTCGGATACTTCCGCTTGCTCATCGTGCTTAAGAACGATTGTTCCGTCTGATGGCTTATCTGAAGGCATATCGCCAGACGGGTCTTTATCAGGACTGTTATTATCCTCATTTGGGTGATCGGATAAGACGGCTGGACTAGATTCTTCCAGCTTGCTGGCTACCAATTGCTGATTGGCGCCGGCTGCCATTAAGGCGGCACTAATACTCATAGTTTGCGAGCTGGTCTTATCGTTGCTGAAACGGTCAGTCTCCGACACTATACCGGTAAGCAGCGCCGTGGCAACTTGAGCATCTAAGAGGTTAGAGCCTAAGTGTTGAGCCAGTTCAGTGACTAGCTCGCTTAGGCTGCTGGCTTGCGGATCATTCCAATTTATACTACCTAAGCCCCCGTCCGGTGAAATATTTATACTGGTCACGGTAGCGTCGTGCAAAATCCGCCCATGAGCAGTGATGGCTTCGTCTAGGTCTTCCTGCTGCGCCACACCCAGGGCGACAACCACGTCCACATTAAAGTCACCTTCGCTAAAATCCAAATCTGCTTGGCTGATCGAGGTTTTATAAGGGGTGATGAAGATCCGTACTGTGTTGTCTTCGACTTTGTAACGCAGTTTATCAGCTTTGGACTTGTCCAGAGCAATTATAAAATCACGGAGTGAATTAGTGTTTTTCTCCAAAGTGTCTTCCGGCTTCAGAAACTCTAACGTCGAGGGTACTTCACCGCTAAAAACCGCGGCGGTGTGCTTGCCCTGCTTGTTTAGTAGCAACGTCAGCCCGATACAGCCAGCCAGTTGGTCGACCGACGGGTCCCGGCTTACGGTTACAAGAATATTGTTAGCACTTTTGAGCTTGTTAGCAAGCTGCTGTTTAGCATCATCCATGAGCTATTTTCCAGTTTTTTGTTTTATCGATATTTTCACTTTTGAGATTAACATAAAAACCCTGTACTTGTCCATCATTTTTCTATCCTTTTTTAAGAAACGATTCCGCATTGGCATTATTCTGTTATCTGCCCCCGTTCCGCTGTGCTTTACAAGCCGGCTGATCATCTGTTATAGTCACTCTCGAACTACATTGAATTAATAAAAGGAACTATCGTGCCAATTATAAAATCAGCCAAAAAACGCGTCCGGACTGCCAGAAAAGCCGCTGTGCGTAACAGCAAAACCAGGCGCAGCCTGCGCAGCGCCTTAAAAGTCTTCGGTGTTAGCCCCTCGGCCAAGTCGCATAGCAGCGCTCAGAGTAAACTCGATAAGTCTGTCAAAAAAGGTGTAATCCACAAGAACAAAGCCGCTCGCCTGAAGAAGCAAGCTTCTGCCAAAGCCAAAGCCGCCGGTATAAAGCCTACGAAAGCCGCCAAGAAGCCCGCACCAGCCAAAAAAGCTGTCCCAAAGTCAGCCGCCATCAAAAAAACCGCCGCTAAGAAAAAATAATCAATTATTTGCCAGTTTTAGGAGGTAGTGCTGCAGGGCTTCGTCGGGGTCTATGTTAGTGCGTTTAGTTTTTCTATCGATATTTAAGAGGTCGTTGACTAGTTTTTTGAGTTCGGCCAGGCTGAGATTGCGGGCGATGGACTGGCTTTTGCGGACGACGAAGGGATTGAGTTTGGCTTCTTTGGCTATGACGTCAGTCGAACGGTCGCCAGCAGTTTTAATAATAGCCAGAACGTGGAGTTGCCAGGCCAGCATGGCAATGATCTGAGGCGGCTCGACTTTGAGCAGGCGCTGTTCGGCATAAAACTCGAGGGCGCGTTTACTGTTGCCGGCAAAAGCGGCTTCGAGCAACTGAAAGATAGTACTGCCCGGCATTGGTTCGGTGAGTAAATCGATTGTACGGCGCGTAATTTTTGGATCATACAGCAGTAACTTGTCGAGTTCATTGGATAACAATTGTTGCGAGCCACCGACTCGTTCGATAAGATAGCGGGCATCATAGGAGCTAAGTGATCCACTCTGCCCTTTAGCCGCCATAGTTAACCACCGGGCTAAACTGTTCTGGTCAAGCTCCGGAAATTCACGGAAATCGGTCTTTAACTTTAAATACTTATAGTAACTAAGGCGCTTATCAAGTTTGGGCTCAACAATTATCAGCTCGGTTGTGTCAGGTAAGCCGTCTAGAAGTTGATCAAACTTTTCGACAAACTGCTTTTGTTTACCCGGCGTTCGCAGCGCAACCAATTTCTTGCTGGCCAGGAAAGGCAGACTGTCTAAACTTTCCTGCAAGCGGGCAAAACTTGTCTCCTCGCCGTCCAGCTGTTCCAAGGCCAGGCCACCATGTTCCTTAACAAAGACATCGATAAGTTGCCGAAGTTCACGTTGCAACCCAAAACTATTTTCTCCGGACAGTGTGATAATCATAGGTAGAATTATATCAATTCCTACAGTGATTATAGTCACAATCTGTTATGATAGGGGTCAAGCCTCATATGTCCCAGGTTATCATTGTTTCCAATCGGTTGCCGATCAGTGTCAAAAAAGACAAAGGTCAGCTAAGCTTTAATCCAAGCATCGGCGGCTTTGCGGCGCCG
>JBBRXZ010000018.1:0-17243 GCA_038238095.1 Saccharimonadales bacterium (SeqCode) | reverse complement strand
GTACCTGCACCTGCTGCTTGCGACGCAGGGGCCGTGTGCCCAGAGAAGCCCTGATTATTTACGGCCCCACTGCCGCCTCCCGCTCCAAATATAAAATCTGAAAGCGAATAGGAAGTAGAATTGCCAGTATAAACGAATGACCCCCCGCCACCACCGCCACCTGACCCATTAGAATTTAGCCCCACTTGCCCCACAACTATGTTTAGAATCTCACCCTGAGTAAGGGAAGCGGTGCCATTAATGATTCTGCCAGACCCGCCTGGGTCACCGCCACGTGCGCCCGCAACAGTAAAAGAGTAAGTGGCTGTTTGAGGCACAGTCCATTTTTGTATTCCAGTGTTAGTCATGTTTAAGTAGGTGCTTGCCCAAGAGGGGTTTCCTACACCACTTCTTGCCTGTGAAATATCTGGGCCGTTTCTGCCAGCCTGACCGCCTGTAGTAAATGTTGAAGAGGTGAAGCTGTACAGGAATGGAGCTGAATTAATTTGAAAAGTTATGTCCATAAAATCTGATCCACCGCTTGAATCAGTTAATGTTACCCTAACAGTGGCTTGAGGATAGCCGTTAAAGGTTGAAGGTGTTCCAGTAATAACTCCAGTTGTGGTATTTAACGTAAGACCTGCAGGAAGCGTTCCACTTGTTACTGCAAAAGTAATTGGGGCAGTCCAACCTTGCGGGTTAGACTGTGTTGTAATTGATGATTGCGTGGCGGTTAAACCAATAAATTCTTGTGTTTTTGGAGTTAATTCTCCTATAGTCCAGTTAACTGTAAAGTTGTGTGTTCCGTAAAGTTGTTGCACAAAGTAAAAATCTTTTTCTTCAGTTGAAGGGGAAGCAACACCAAACCTACCCCCACCAGGATAAGAGTACCTGAGCATGTCATTTATTGCGTATCCATGGTCTTTAAGGTGAAAGATATCTTTATCTACTGCTAAGCCAATTTGAGTAAAAGTATGAGTACCGGAACCAGAAGAAGTTGTATTTATTGTAGTTGAGCTAGTTGGAAATTCTTTAAGTGTAAAGCTGTAGTTAATAGTGCTTCCTTGTTGAAAAAAGGAATCAACAAAGTATGTGCGGCCGTTTACTAAAGAAGTAGTAGAGCCACCAGCAGTGGCGTCTCCGCCACTGTTAATTGTTGGTGGTGTGCCCGTAGTTTCATACTTAAGCATTGCTCCCTGATACCAGGTTATGTTAGCTAAACCACTTCCGCTTGCACCCGATATTTGAGAACCACTAAAAGAAGCATTTGTAACAAACAATCCACCTAAATTAGCACCATTAAACGTTTTTGCAGTGTCATCAACTAAGTTAATAGTGGTTTCAGTAGTAACGTCAATATTGTTTCCCGCAAATGTGCGTGCTTCATTTGCTAATTGAAAAGTTCCAGTAACTGAACTAGAAATAGATATTGCTGATCCGTTAGGTACTAGACTTACCGTAAATATTGAGCCGTTAGTTGTAGCGGTGTTTAGATCTTTTAAGAAAACAACTCCTCTAGGGTTTGCAGAAAAATAACCGCTAGCAGAAGATACGTTATGGTACAGGGGAGTACCAACCGCTTTATTAATAAAGTTTTCTGTGGTGTGTGTAACGGTAATGGCGTTAGTTGTTAAATTTCCGTTTGAAATTGAACTCACTGCCCCACCAGATACCGCATTGTTGTCTAAATCAAGACGATATGAGGTAAGAGTATTTGAACCATCAAAAGTTTGAGCTGTTGAGCTGTTGCTTGAATCAAAAGCTTTTGAGCTTGTGTTGGAAGAGTCAAACTCTTGAGAGACTGTAGAGTTAAGATTTAAGAAATAAAACGGAGTATTAACACCAAAACCGTGTGGAGACTCTGTTTTTACAGTAAGAACAGATTGTCCAGCACCGTCTGTAACTAAACCGTCTGAATCTGAAATACGAATTTGAGAGCCTTGAAAAAACTCACCTGTAATAATAGATGTGTAAAGATCTTCAATAGATGCTGTAGTAGGTTGATTCTGTCGGCAAAGGTAGGTAAAGGTAAACGCATCAGGTACCGAGTTAATAATGTAAGCACCGTCTGCAGTAATAGATTTTGTACCTGTTACGTTAATTGGAATACCTACTGCAAGACCGTGTGCAAGAGAGGTTATTACTTTAATTTCACGAGAAGTTTCTGTGGTTGTAACTGCAGAAATATTGGGGATAGTTGTATCGCCACCCTTAGAAAAGAAGGACGGGGTGTTGTTGATAAGCTCAACTGTTTCCCACTTTGTAGGCTGAAGGCCATATTCAAAGTCAGTATCAATCAACGTCTGAGGATTAGAGACGCGAAGTTTAGTTACCGGGTCAATGAGCTCCGCTGGAAAACGAATCTCTCCACCTGTGCCACTGCCTGAACTACCGCCTAGAAAACCTGGCATTGATTTATACCTTCCTTAACACGCAATATAGAAAAGATACTTGCTATTACTACTTTTTAGGCGCTATACCTAAATAAATTTAAACTCCAAACCACCACATAGTGCTTATTTGAAGCGGACCTGGGATACCAATAGGTCCAGTAGGGCCTACGTTTCCGGAACCAACTTCTGTCCAAACGTTATTAAAGAAAACGTAAGTCTTTGTGTTTTCTGTGTTAAACCAACCATCTCCTGCAGCAGCTAATGAAATCTCTGGTGCTGTAGGGCTGGCTGTAAATTTACCTGCGGGACCTGTAGGTCCTACAAAACCAAGTGAACCAGTTGGACCTGTGACTGTAGACGCAGCTCCGGTTGATCCAGTAGGTCCAAGAGAACCTTGCAAACCTTGTGGACCAGTTGGCCCTAACGGTCCGGTTGGACCTGTAACGTTAGATGCTGCGCCTGTTGGCCCAGTATTTCCAGTAGGTCCAGTTGGACCCGTTGCACCATCTAAACCAATATAACCAGCAGCACCAGTTGGGCCTGTTGGCCCCTGTGAACCAGTAGGTCCCATTGGCCCAACAATTTGTCCTACGTTAGACCAAGATGATCCGCCCCATACGTAGAGGTCACCATCTGCGGTAACGATATACGCATCATTAATAGTATTTCCTGATGTGGGAAGATTTCCAACTGCGGCCACTGTCCCACGAACATTGATGTTTGTTCCTTGCGGACCAGTTGCACCCGTTGGTCCAAGTGAACCAGTTGGACCTGTTACTTGGGATGCGGGACCTGTAGGTCCTGAAACTCCTGCGGGACCAGTTGGTCCTTGTACTCCAGAAGAATATGAAAGAGAGTTCCACGCAAGAGCACCATTACCAATTTTAAACTTACCGGTATCAAATTCATAACCAGCTTCACCTTGTGAAAGTATTGGGTTTGCAGCAGACCACTCGGAAGCAGTGCCTCGTCTAAATTGAACTTTTACAGCCATTAGCCGGTAACTCCTCCGCAATCAATTGAATCTGAACCGCCGTATACAGTAGTTGGAGTTCCGGCGTCTACGTTAAGTATTGTATTACCTGCAGCACCAGTTAATCCTTGTAAACCTGTAGGCCCTGTTGCTCCAGTTGGGCCGGGCACTGTGCTAGCTGCACCTGTTGATCCAGTCGGTCCAGTCGGACCTTGAATACCTTGTGAACCTGTTGGTCCAGTTTGTCCTATTGTTCCAGTAGGTCCAAGAGAACCTTGTGTACCAGTTGGTCCAGTTACACCTTGAGTACCAATTGATCCAGTTGGTCCAACTTCACCTTGTAAACCACGAGGACCTGTTACGCCTTGAGGACCAGTTGGTCCGGTAATTGTTGATGCCGCACCTGTGGCTCCTGCAACACCTTGTGATCCAACAGAACCTGTTGGACCAGTAGGTCCATCAAATCCTCTAGGGCCTGTTGCTCCCGCTGGACCAACAATCTGACCAACGTTACTCCAAGCCGAACCACTCCAAACATAAAGATCGCCCTCGTCTTCAACAAGATAAGCATCATTTATGTTGTTGCCTACTGATGGTAAAGAACTAAAAGAAGATATTGCGCCTTTAAAATCTATTGATGTTCCTTGCAAACCTTGTGGACCGGTTGCTCCAGTTGCGCCTGTAGTGCCAGTTAATCCAATAGGTCCAATAGAACCTGTTGCACCTTGTGTACCAGTTGTACCTTGTGAACCAGTTGCGCCAGTAGAACCAGTCTGTCCTGTTGCACCAATTGAACCGGTAGGTCCTTGTACACCTGCGGGGCCTGTGTGACCGATTGGTCCAGTTGGTCCAGGTACGTTAGAAGCATCTCCTTGGGCACCAGTTGGTCCTGTGGGGCCGTCTAAGCCTCGTGAACCCGTTGGGCCAGTAATAGTAGATGCCGGGCCTGTAGCACCCGTCAAACCTGTTGCACCAGTACTACCAATTGCTCCAGTACTACCAGTTGCGCCAACTGCCCCTGTTGGACCGGTAGGCCCTAAAGGTCCTTGCGGACCTACAGCTCCGGTCTGATCTGCGCCAATAGTAATTACTGTAATTGGTTGTTCAGTTATTTCAATAATCTCTGGGGTAGTCATTAGAGAGTTACCTGTTTTTCAGTAAAGGCCTTTCCAGTCATAAACGTTTTTGTTTTTCCATCGGCGCTATTTGTTAACTGCACGTCGTAGTAGCAAGCGTATGGAAGTTTTTCTGTAACAGATCCTGGAAGTGAAAGTTGAATAGTATCTAAAACTCCACCGTTTACAGAAGCACTCTTTACAATTGTAAACTCTCCAACAATTACAGGACCTACTTGCGCACGGCCTCCAGTGTTGAATAGGCGTAGTTGAGACTTCGGGGTGTAGGTAGCCAAGTCCATTGAGAACTTAAGTTTGATAGCAAAGTCGTCTCCTGCATACATAGAGAGATCTCGGGTAATAACATCGCCTTCGGGAGTGACATCTCCATAAGCAGGTATTGACAGTCGTACTCGTTGTGGAAGAGAAGCATCGTCTATCTCCTGTGGTCTGTACATAGGTACAAGTCTGTTAGTCAAGCGACTAATTCTACGTAGGTTGAATACTTCAATCTTATACAGACCAATACCAAGAAGGTTGCACAACTCACGGTATTGTTCTTTACGCTGTTGAATAATATCAGTTAGCTGACGAAAGCGCTCTGTTCGTGGGATAGATACGCCATCTGGAGAAATGATGTCGATATCAAATGAGGCATCTGTAGCTAGGGTGTAGAGAGCCATAGAAGTAGCTAGAAGGATAAGTGGGTAGTCCTCTATTGGGGGAAGTGTGCCCATAGTTGCACGGCTACCGTTGGAGTCTGTAGTGCTTCTTGCGTGCTCACCAAAAGCGGTGTTTACATACTGTTCAATTTCCGCAGTAGTAAAGTATTTAAAATTAGTTCCTGAAACAGTTACAACTGCGTCATCAGCCGGAGGCACTGACAGGACGATTAAACCTGTGCGCTCTTCTACGGATGTGGTCCCTGATACGTTGGTACTACCCACACGGACGGTCATTGTTCCGCCGTCTACTGGGGCTACTGTTAAATTAAAACGAGTTTGTACCCCGTCACCTTTAAAGGTTTCAACGAAGGATTTGCCTTGATCACCAAGTTCGAATCTAAGACGTTCAGAAAGTCCTGCAAGTGTTGCCACTAATTCCTCCGACCAAGTTAATGTTTTAATAATCTCGCAATTATTGGTAGAAGTCAGTACAAAAGAATGCCCTCATGAACGAAGGGCGGCTTTGTCCATAAGGGCATTCTAGATTAGTGGCTCTTAGAGCCTGTCGTACAAGTAGCCTTTTTCTTGCAGATGAGCTGCAACATGCTTAGCTACTTTATACTTCTGTCCGGCTTTGAAGGAATAGTGATTTCCTACGCCGATAGTTACAAAATCTAGGTCTTCAGCAACACGAATAACTTGACTATCGTCTGCAAGACTCACGCCCACGGTTTCAACTTCGTCGATAACTGTTGGATTGTCCGGAATTGTAAGATCTACAATTTCTGTTTCTAGCTTAGCTGCTGCGGTTGCAGTAGCCATTGAGATTGAACCAGCACGTTCTGCTAGCTCCTCTGCGTGTGCCTTAACTTGGGCTTCACGCTGACGTCCTGTGACGTCTGTTACTTTTGCTTTTGACACGATTATTATTCTCCAATGTTTGTGTTGAGGGGCGGGAGTGTGAGCTTATTTCAGCTCGGGCTTAACCCCGCCCCTTAACTAGTTAAATTAGTTAGTTTCTGCCAATACTACAGACTGATCTGTAATTAGGCCGAGACCATAAATTGCGTACCATGCAAGTGCGTGCTCACGACCGAAGTCTAGAATACCACCATCACGAAGTTCTACAGGAAGTGAAATTGCGTGACCGAATGCATTGTCGCCAATAAAGATTGCTGAGTAGCGATCCTTAGCTCCGTTACCTGTCTTTGTAGCAGGAGATGTGTATCCACCGCCAGTTGGGTAAACGATTGATCCAGCTGCAACAGCTGTATCAGTTGTGTAGCCTGCACCAGCTCCACCAACAACCTTTTCGATCTGTGTTGTCTCGATGAATACTGTGTCGTATAGACGACCAATCTCACCTAGCATGAAGTTACCTGGAGCTGCGTACTTTGTTACTTCGATGAACTCTGGGTTGTCACGAAGCTTACGGCTCTGGTGTGGGTGCACGAATGAAACGTATGTCTCGCCCAAACGAGGGATGTTCTTTGTTGCTAGAGTTTCAACTGCGTCCTTAACAACTGCTGTTGTTAGGTCGAATGAACCGGTCATTGATGCACGTGTTGTGCCCTTTGTACCGTAGTCATACCAGTTGTTAACTGCGTTAGAAGCTGAGCGGTCGTAACCGTATACAACAGACGAAGCTGCCATAAGTGTGTCACGTGCCTGGCCATCAAGGTAGAGAGCCATGTTACGTCCAAGAAGACGTGAAGCTGAAGCCATAACGTCATCGAATGATGCGTTAAGTAGTAGCTCTGAAACAGCAATTGCGTAGCCATGCTCTGCAACTGTGATTGAGAACTGCTGCGCTGTTAGTGCGTTTGTTGACATACGTACGCCTTCAACGAGTGAACCCGCGAAGCCTAGGTTGTTATAACGCATGAAGTTGATCTGGAGACCAGGTGCAACTCCTAGTTCTGTCTTCTTAACAGCGAACTGTTCGAAGCGTAGAATCGGCATTGACTGGAAAAGGATTTCCTTCGACCAGATGGTCTGAATTGCTTGTGTTAGCTGGCTATTGGAGCCAGAGTATGCTGTAGGTGCTGCGGCTAAATTGCCGGTACCTGTTACGGCTGATGCCATGTCGGTTTTACTCCTTAGTTAGTGTTTATAATTTGGTAGGTAACTGCTTACCCGAAGATTCCCTTACCACGTTCAGATGCGGATTTACCCAACAACTTCCCACGGTATTTTGCGTATTCGGTAACCGACATTGCGGCAATTTGATCCGCAGTGAACTGTTGTTGCTCCATATTAGTGTCCATTGGTCCAGAAGGAGGCGCTGTTACACGACTCCCAGTCATTTCTTTACGTGCATTCTGCATTGCAGACTGCGCCGATTCCAAGATTCTTGAAGATCGCTCTCTAAGTCCTGTAATACTTTGTTCGATTTCTTCAGGAGTATTTCCTGAAATTAGATCTACGAGCTCAGGCATGATGTTGTCACGCTCATCTTCTAAGCGGCGGGTACGAAACTCTGTGAGTTCCGCATACTGACGCTCACGCTCTAGAAGAGTGAAAGCTCGTTCACGCTCACTGCGTTCGACTTCCAACTTCTGAGCCCACTCTAGTTCTTTTGCCTCAAGGAGCTGACGTACATCCATCTCCGCTTCAACCTTTTTCTTGGCTTCTGCTTCAGCTTCTGCTGCACGTAGTGCAGACTCAGCTAGACGCTCATCGCGTTCTTTCTTGAGGATATTGAGTTCTTCTTTTAATGAATCTATCTGAGGGTAAAGCTTTGATTTCTCTTGCTCTCTTACCTTTTTTAAATCCTCTTCGTTATAGGACTTGTCTGACAAGACTTGCTCCTTAACGGGCGTAATTAGTGTTTCTGTTGTTCCTGGAACATCGGCATTAAATGCAGCCATTGCTTCAGGCGTATCTATGATGTTAGTTGTTTCTGACATGCGTTGTCCTTAGGTTTAAGAGGTCGTTGTCCGAATTAGTGTCACGATGACCTACGGTTTGGTAGTGGTCTTAGGCTGGCAAAGTATTACCACTTTGTCTGCCTAAACTTGTTATTCAGGTTTATCAGGATCCGGAGTCCTCCGTTGAGGAATCTTTGTTCCGTAAGCCTCAGTAACAATGTCAACTTGGGTTTGCTGTAGTTCTTGCAATACCCCTTCTTCAATTGGAGAGATAACTCCCGCTTGACCGCCAGGTCCAGGACCAACGCCCTGCCCAGCTTGTTGTCCTTCAGGAAGTGTGCCATCTGGCAGCATTCCTGTAAGAGAAACAATAGATGCTGAAATTTGATTTTTAACCAGCTGTAAAGCTCCATCTGCCTTTGCGTCGGCAATAAGCTCTGCACGAATTTCTTCAAGTTTTTCATCTGGAAATTCTTCGCCTAATTGACGAAGTGCACCCTCACGACTCTCAAGGCCCATAGTCATCTTAGTTTGAATTTCATTCAGAATAATAAGCTTGTCTAAAGGTAGTGGAGGTGGGAAGTGCACCGTTGACTCGTAAGTCAATGGGTCATTTGGGTCTAACTGTGGAAGTTGATGAGCTTTAATAGGGCCGTTAACTTGTTGTGACCACGTAAATACTTCTATTTCTTTAAACGCCAAGGTGCGCAATATAAGTTCATTTATACGTTGAATACCTTCACCGTACTGTCCCATTTTTTGTTGGTAACGATTCATCAATGGTTGGTATTGAATAGCTAATGCAACACCTGAAGTGTTAGAAATTGGTTGTACTTGACCTAGTGCAGTCTCAGGTACGCCAACCATTTCGTGCATAGCTGTTTTAATAATCTTTAGGTATTCCATTGCTCCAGTGAGGCCTTGACCGCCACCTTCGAGGTTGAATACTTGAGCGTCTTTTGGTAGCCCGCCCCAGACCTTCTTAGGTCCCTTTTCCAGGGACGAGGCCTTAGCACCTGTGATTACTGTAACTGGTGCCGCATGGTAGTTAATAATATCTGCGATGTCTGTAGCGACTTCGTTGTAGTTGCGGTTCAAGACAATGATGTCATGGCAATCAGATAATCCCCAAGGAGACCCAGAAACACGTACGTTAGCAATGTGGATAATTGGAACCACACCAATAGGATTTTCACGAGAGTCAATAAGCTCATCGTTAATGTATTCTTCAATACGATCATCTGTAAGAATTTCGGTATAGGTGTACACCTGGCGTGTACCTTCTATTGATGTACCCCAGAAACGGTACTTAAGCTTAAAACGAATTAAGCGTGAACGATCATGTGGGTGAAACTCTGGAAAACAAAAAGAAGAGTTAAGCGGAAGAACACGTACACGACCTGGGTGTAACCTGCCTACAGAGTCTTCATAACCTTCTTCATACGCAACTTTTACAAAACAATCTCCGGATACTCCGCCTTGCTGCCCCATTTCCCACATAACAGAGTACTTATCATTATCTACTTCCCATACCCGTTTTAGGATGTCTGGGACGATTGCTTCTGTTTGTGTTGGGCTACGAAAAGATGCTCCGCGACTAAATGTAAAGTTAATAATGTAATCTGTAAAAGCTCTGTAATAGTTGTAAACCATCTGTGCTTCGCCTATTTCGCGGCGATAAGACCAGTGATGTCCAAGATACATTGCCCAGTTGAGTGAGTAGCGGTTTAGTCTAGGACCGTGTACTTCAAACTCTTCATCGGCTAGCTCTACAAGACCTAACGGAGAAATTGAGATAGTTAAGTCGCTTGACGCCGCCCTATAACTGGGAGGTGAGAAATCAATGCCACCAGCCATTATTTACCACTCCCCATTTTAATTTTTAAAACCTCGTTTTTTATCGAGCTTTTTCTTTTCTGCTTCTTTACGTTTCTTAGCGTCAACAACATCTTGCTTTGTATCACGTAACTTTGGATCAACTTCTTTCTTTGACCCAACAAACTTTCCCCCTTGACGAGCATATTCATCTCCCAACCATTTAGATGCTGGAAAACCTAAATTTTTTCCGTGCGAAGGATACTTGGCTTTAGCTTGACCTTTTAACAAATTCCAAAGTTTTGGGTTTTCTGGTACGTCTGCCATTTAGTATTCCTCCTTGTATAAAAACTTCCAGCCCCGGAGAAGGGGTACGAGGCTGGAAGCGTTTATAGTCTACTGTATTTAGTCTGCTACTTGAGCAGGATTCATGCGCTGTTGACGAGCACCTGAGCGAACAACTTCTTCAATAACAATCTGAGAGTGATCTCCGAAGTTACCTTGTGAAAATTCTTCGACAAAAGCTGGTGCTTCTACCCAAGAAGCTGAACCCACATGGGCGCGTTGCTTCATTGTTTCATCAGCATACTTTTCAAACACATTCGTGTTGTGGTTAGGACGACCAGCTGGGGTGTCATAACCCTGATCTAAGCCAAGTTGAAAATCACTTGGTACATCTGTGTCAGTTGCAATGCCCTCTTCAAAACGAAGGGGTCCACGGTTGCCCGGCATTGATTCTGCCATCTTACGTTCGTATGTTGCGCCAACCTTCTCAGGGAACTGAGGCGTTGGGGCGATGTTTTCTACTGCCATTATTACTCCTTATGCATAGGGATTGAGGGTCCTCAGGTATAAGTCTCTACCCTAGCCCTACTTTTTAAATGCTAAATTAAGAAAAAAATGGAGAAGCACTAACTTCAACTGTAGGCATAACCATGTCTTGAGTCATGGCGCAGGCAATAGCTAAAGAGTCCACAAAGTCGTCGTGGGCGTGGGCTTCATCGGGTGCGGCCACCATAAAGTTAGGGCCTTTGTACTTTACTTCAGCATCTGTCATTTGTTGATAAAACTTCTTCCAAAGACGTAAACGTCTAGTTTTTGCATGTGCTGGCCAGGAAACCATTTGACGTTGAATTAAAGCTTGCAAATGTTTCCATCGCTTAGATTGTTCTGTAGGGCTAGATGTAATAGGGACTACCTCTGCTCGAGGCATAAGTACTTTCAAGCGTCCAGCTACAGCATCTCCCACACCGTTAGAGTCAACCCCAATAGCTAAAACGTCGTAATTACTTAGGAAGTTAACAATCTGAAAGTATTGCTCTTCCCAATCATCTCCTTGAATTTCAAGCCAATTTAAAACACGATGATCGTAATAACCAAACTCATCAGGACGATCCCAGTCAACCCAAACAACAGTAACAACCGTGCTATCCATTTTTCTAGCGGGGTCAATGCCAACGACGACGGGAGACCTATGGTAGCTCTTAACAATTTCTTGCGACGTATCTCCCAAATCATCCATAATAGAAGAAGTGATGAACATACCTCTCTCCAAAAGCCATTTACAGTTGTACGAAAGCTGAAACTCATCTGAATCTTCTCCCACTCTTAGCATTTCTTTTTTAATGAACTTCTCGTAGTTAGCGTTGAACTTGGCTACGTCTTTCCAGTCCCACTGGAAGTGGTTCTGTTTTGCATTACGTCCGCCTGACTGGCGTCGCTTGTTTAGCTGTATTGCTCGATAAAAGTTATTCTTTGACGTGGTGGGTGTTCCGGTTTTAACAATCGTGGCGTTATAGTACGCACCCATAGGAGAAATAGACTTGGCAACAACAAAGTCATCAGCTTCTTGACACTCGTCGATAATAATTAGGTGGAAAGACTTAGATTCAATCTTTGCACGAGGGTTAGCTGTCATCATCATAAGCGTAGAGCCAGAGTTCTTAAGTTTAATGTTTCGTACAACTCCTGGGGTTTTGGTAGCCATATCGTCAATCTCAGGATCACCAAGTATTTCTAGCGCCCTTTCACTTGTTAAACGAGAAACAGTACGTCCGTACAGTGTTTCAACTTGCGATTGGATAGGGGCAAACATCCCAACCCAAATGCCATCACCAAACTTGCCAAGCAAGTCTGGGTACATTCTGGCTAGACGTGGGAGGATAACCATCAAAGTAGCTACGGTGTTAGCAATTGTTTCTGACTTGCCTGACTGACGTGAGGCAAGAGCTGTTACTTCTTCCCCATCGTTAATAATTATTGACTCAATAATGCGACGTGCAAGGGGCTTTTGATATGGGTGAAGTTCGTAACCTACTAGCATCTCCATAAAAGCCATGATCTTGTCTATGAGAGCCTTTACAAACTCTCTAGAGAGCTCGTCTAACTCTTCTTCTGGTTCTTCTAAAAACTCATCATCTTCTTCATCAAGAACTATATCTGGGTCTATTTCTTCAAACTGATCTTCGTTGTACTTTAGATCATCCATTAGTGTTTCTCTTTGTTAAGCTTTCTAAAATAACGTGGAGGGCTTCTGCCCCAACTCTAGCTTCTTCTAAAGAAGCAAAGTCTTTTGTTTTTTGCCAAGTAGATAGGTTTCTACCAATTGTGTACAGAGCTTGTTCTGTCCAAGGGATTAGCTCACCTGTGGGTAAAGACTCTACCCGCCTCTCAATACGTGTAAGTTCACGCACTTCTTTAGATTTTCTACGCATCATGATCCCAACTCCTCTGCACCGAATCTAACAAAATCCCAGTCTACTTCTTCTTCTGATAAAGGTCTACCGTGGATAGCGTTTGTTAGTGCTTGGCTCTCAACGTACGTGGATACCCACCTACCAATAACTAAACTTAGTCTAGTAAAAGGTAGGCGGATTGCTATACCTACACCACCTCTAAAAGGAAGTTGTATCTCCTGCGTCTCAGCTCTTTCCCATAATACGGGTGGTTTTACCGGATACACCAATGGGTGCCAATAAGTTTTTCCAAAGCTTCTTGGGTTTGCCAATTTTAATCCTCACAGTTATGGTCCATTACCTCTGGTTCACGTATGTGCTCATCACAGAGCCTGCAACGAAACCACTTAATAGGTTGAAAGTTATTTTGTGCCGTACCACCAATAGGAACTTCTACTCCGCCATCTGGTTGTGGAATGTAATCACTTACAACCGGAGCTGTTTCAAACAACTCCGGTGGGAAGGGCCCTTTAGGGTGATGCGCTGTTTCTGGTACAGGGTGTCCCTGACGCGTAACTATGCGCTCAATTCTCATTATTCAGTTGGTGCTGCGTCTGTCTTCTTAGTTGACTTCTTTACTTCTTCAACTACCAGTGTTTCAACTACTGGCTCTGCTACAACTTTAGATACAAACGTTTCTTCAATTGTTGGCAAATCTACAGATTGTGTTGCATTCCAGGGTGCTGACCAATTAGGCATATGATATTCCTCTCGTATAGAAAAGTTATTCTACACGGGGTTCGTGGTTGTTGACACCCTGTAGTTACTGCTACGGTATATCCATGGCCCAAGCAATTGGGCCATCACTAACTACGTAACAAAGGGACTGCAGTACGAATTCGGCAGACATAGGCTGAATTGCTTTATATGTGTGACAGCCACGTAAAGTCAGAACTGGTCTTCTAGCCTAGGAGATAGTGTGATTATTAATGAGAAAAAACAACAAATAGCAGTTCTACTAACCTACGTACTATGCATCGTCGGAATACCTGTGGCCATGGCTTCAGACAACTCTGATGAGGCTACAGTTACAACGGTAGTAGAAAAACAGATTGACCCCCTAGATAAATACAGGGGGGCTACAGAGCTCAGCAATACGAAGTTAGTTGATCTTTTATCCCTAGTGGGGTTTGAGGGCAAAAGCTTACGTATAGCGTGGGCGATAGTTATGCGAGAATCTCGTGGGCACCCAACGTCCCACAACAAAACCTCTGCCACAGGAGACAACTCCTACGGGCTATTCCAGATCAATATGATTGGATACCTGGGTGAGGTAAGACGAGAAAAATTTGGCATCGTAAAAGACGCTGAACTGTTGGATCCCGTTACAAACGCCAAAGCAGCGTTCTATATGACCGCTAGAGGAACGGACTGGAGCTCATGGGGCCTTGGACCTAACGCTTATGACGGAACCCCTACAGAAGAAGCAGTCACCAGATGGTTGGATGACTTTCCAAAGTAAATAAGAAAGGCCCGGGAGACCGGGCCTTTTTTACTTTTCGTTCTCTTTTTTACCAGCTCTGCGCTTATTCTCTTTAGCGGTGTTCTTACTGCGTGAGATAGCTCGAAGATTGCTGCTCTTGTCATTGCTGTGGTTATTATCTTTATGGTCCACAGTAGTATTCTTAGATTTAATTTTGCCGTTTTTATCTTCATAGTCGGCTCTAGCTTTATTCTTAGAAGTGGTGTGCCACTTACCGTCAGCGCCTTTAGTCTTATAAACGTAGATAGGGCGTCCGCCATTTTCTTTAGATCCTTTGTAAGGACCAAACTTTTTTGTTTCAGCCATCAGCAATCCCATTTACGTAGAGCTAAGGCCTTACGTGTTGGCTTACCATTCTTGTCCTTCATAGGGCCTTCCATGCCACCCATACGGGCGCAGAAAGACTTACGACGTGCTGCAGACTTAGGAGATTTTTTTGCCTGTGCAGAGGACACTGGAGGTTTTAAATTGTGTCCTTGCGCTTTAGCTGATGCACGACCTTTAGCATTAAGACCACCTTCAGGGTTTTTACCCTCTTTGCGTGTCCACGCTGCTGTTTTAGCCATCTTATTCTCCCCCGCATTTGCAACTAGATTTAAATCGGCCACAAGGACCGCAAGTCATTCTTTCGTTTGATTCTAAACTACCTGTAGATTCTAATCTGTTCTCGTAAAGGTGAACGCCTTTAAAGCTAGGAAAAGGTACTCCATAGGTAGTTGACGCTAATACAACTTCTGGATCATTCCACGGGCGTGCAGCTGATGAACTTCTATCAGAGATAGACATGCGAGTAGATTTAGTACCGTAATGAATGTTCTTCTTGCGCCCCACTAGTTACTAGACTCTCCGCTAGCTCCACGTCCAGGCTTTGTGTAAACTCTAAAGCTAGGCGATTCAGGCTGCTTGTAAGGGCGACCAGTTAAGTACTCAGCGGCATCCCTTGCGTTATGGCGCAAAGATTTGCGCACAACAGGTTTGCCAACATCATGTACAAAGCTGGTTTTTCTAGCCACGAGGTACCTTTCAGGTATTTAAAGTTGTATTTGGACGAAGAGAATCACTTAACTTTTTAGTTGCTTCGCTAGTTTCTTCTACTCTACCTGGGAACTTACTAAACTGACGGCTGGTTGCCATTCCTGGGAATGTGGGTTGAACCATAGGGAGAGCTTTTTTAGCTTCTTTAATTGCTTTTGATCTTCCTGATTTAGGGGACAACTCTATTTCTCGGCTAGGGCTTTTGTTTATAAGTCCGGCTGATGCCGCGTTTTTAACGTCTTCTAAGCCCGTAGTTTCACGAGGAGTAGTAATACCCCCCGCTTCAACTAGTAAACGCAGAGTTCTAGGGTCAGAACGACCAGTTGTTAGCGTTCGAGCTGGCAATCCCTTATGTTCAACAGTTTCCTCTAGTAAACCTGCTTTGCCACGTGGGTTATCCGCACCTTCAACACTTTTAGGTAAAGGGCCTTCTTTCCACTTAGTTTCCACAACAGGGTTGCCTTCTCGCAGAGTTCTATCTGCTCCGCCAAAGTTTTTAAGCCCTGGAAGCTTAAATTGAGTAGGAGGTGGTACGAAACTTTGTTTAAACGTTTTTGCTTTAGCAACAAGCTGTTCTTTTGTTTTTCCTTGTGTAGCAAGTTTAAGGTCATGTTTTTCACCCTCTGCAACAGCTGTTGCAGCAATTTTTTGGGAACTCTCAGACTTTGCTTTTTTGGGTGTCTTTTTGGGCGGAGAAGGTACGACAACTGGATCTTTTTTACCCATAGGTAGTTGTGTATTTACGTTTACCTTACCGGTGCTTGCTTTAATTGGGAAAGGTCCAGTTCCCCTTGGTCCGTTGTTTTGTTCAGGTTTAGGTAGATACATTTTTTCTTCAAGAGATGCTTGAACAGGGTTTATTCTGTATGTCATATCTGCAGGCTGTGTGCTAGAGCCGTGCGGGCGTGTAGCTGCTTTTGGTCTAGAAGTAACTTCCGTATCTACTACAACTGCACGACCTCGTTGTCTTGTAGCTCCAGGTACTAATCGCGTACCCTGTGGAGCGCCCATCTGATCAGCAATAGATTTTGCAATACTTGCGTGCTTTGTACGAGAAGTTTTAGAGGGGCCGTGCTCTTCAAGCATTGTTGCTTTAGTGTGCTCGGCAACGTCTAGTCCAGCAGGACGATTAGTATGTCGCCAAACTTGTTTGTTTCCTTGAACAGTTACTGAAGACCACCCAACATGTGTTGGAGGGTTAATACCTAGTTCACCAGTAGAGCGATTTCGTTCTACAGTTATTGCAGGTTGTTTTGATCTAAGAAGAGATGGTGCATCAGGGTGATCAAAAGTATGAAGCTCTTTAGTATCTGGGTGTTCCCACAAAGCATCTGGTTTTCTATCCATAGGCGTCATTCTGTGAGAATCTGCGTACCGTTGTGCGGTGTCGTGCAGTTCTCTTACTGCTGGTCCTATACGAGACCCTGCAGCTCTTGCATAATTTTGAATATGACTTTCGTCAACATTTAAAATGTTCATAATTTTTGCAATTGCGTGGTGATGTCCGCCATGAAGACCAATTGACCCGCCATGCTTTGGGTCTCCAGGCTCAACTTCGTTTACAGTTTCTTTTGTACGGTTTGCAATTTCAAGGTCTCTTGAATGAAGTTGGTGTGCAACGGCTAAAGTACCGTCTTCATCTCCTGCAATACCCATGCCCTTTTTTAAACGAGCAATGTTATTTTCAGCTGTGTCGGTATCTTCATTTACGTTATAGCCAGCAGGTCTAACTGAACCGGCAGGTCTTTTAGGTGAATCAAAAGTAAAAGTACCAGTTCTTGGACGCCTACCAATAGGTAGTGAATTAAATGCAGAGCGTGCTTCTTGACCCTTAGTTTGTTTAGTTTCTTTTGGTTTAGGCGTAAGTTTACGATCATTCGTAGAAATCTTAGTATCGTTTTTAGGCGCAACACCCACAACAGGGATTTCTTCCATGCTTGCCTTGTATTTTATACCGGCAGCCTCAGAACCAATCTCTCTTAAATCTTTTTCTTTCTGCGCCTTATTTACATTAGCTCTGTAGTTTGGATCTTCACCCTCAACTTTACGAGTGTCTTTAGCCATTACATCCCTGCTTTCGGTGCACGAGGTTGACGAGCTGCTTTTACTTTAGGTTCTGTAACTGCAGGGGCATTCTTAGAAGGTGCAGCTGCAGTATTTTTAGCAGCAGTATTTTTAGC
>JBBRXZ010000017.1:0-18581 GCA_038238095.1 Saccharimonadales bacterium (SeqCode) | reverse complement strand
GCTCTTTACTGAGCTGGCGATACAGTGGTTCGTAAAACTTGTTAGCGTGTCCTGACATAGTGTTTGTATTTTTGTTAGTGAATACTTCAACTTAAAGCATAGACAATACAAATTGAACTTTCAAGTCAGTGGATAGTTACTAACAAAAAACTTGACAGGCTGATTTTAATATGCAAGTATTAAAGACATGTGCAAACAGATGATTGTCGAAGTGGTCATTCTCACCCCCTTCTAGCGGGTCAGCTTTTTGCATACATAATAAAGCCAAACAGCTCCCGCCAAACCGGGAGCTTTTTAAATATAAAGGGAGAAGTGATGGTAGGTCAAAGTGGGGCAGAAAAAAGAATAGATCCAGGTGAGGCAAGAAATGCAAGTGAGGGAACGGCTGCTCCGGAACAAGCTCGTCCGGAACTCGTCGCAAATGCGGGAGAGATGGCTACTTCCACACAAGTAGAACTTCTTAGCCGGGAAGCCATGCTTGATATAACATACCCTCACGGTGAAAGCGATTAAAGGAGAAAATAATGGCAGAACAAATCACAGATCCTTCAACTTATGAACCCTATATTGATTCTGGTGAAGCTCCTGCAACGACTCCGTACGCTTCAATAACACCGGAACTCCGGGTTGGTAATCCGACAGATGTTGGTGACCCCATGTCCGATTATATGGGAAGGAAAGATATTCAGTGGGCAATTGCGGCTGATGAACTTGAAGAGCAAGCAAGAAGTGCACAGTCGGCTGAATCACCAGACGCTGAAGACCTATTTGCCCGTGCAAAACAAGCGAAAGAAAAGTCTGGATACCTATGGTGGCCTGAAGAAAATCCAAGACGAAAACAGGAAGCAATAGCTCAAGTATTTACGCCACCGTTAGCCCGCTCACCATCTAATGGACATTTACCTATAATTACAGATGACGAGACTGGAGAGAAAAGGTTTATGTATAGGGACGGAAACCTCGATCCACGAAGTACTGTAGGTAGAACATCCTCTATTATGTATAGTGAGGTGCCCCCGACACCTGAAGGTGTAAAAGAAGGCTTTGACTCTCCAGAATCTACAAAAAAGCCTACAACCGAGATACAAACGCCTGCGCAATCGGCAGGAAGAGCGGCATTAACGTTAATTAGAGGTGCTGAGGCTGCTTAAGGTTAATAGTTATATAATTTAGGAAAGTAATAAGACGTATGAACTTTAACCAATTAGCGCAGCAGCTAATTATTATTAGCCCGAAGGGGCTGTGCTTCAACATGGTTGGAGCCTCGCGTAGTTAGCGCTTAGCACAGCCCCTAAAAAAGCAAAACAGGCTTCAACCGAAGTTTGCTATATTACATAGACTAAAGGAAAGGGAATAATTTTTAGATGGCGACGTTTGGGCCTTACAGTCCCGTTTATCAAGCAGGCGAGTTCTATTTTATTTCCGGGCAAGTGGGTATAGACCCAATTACTAAGCAGGCAGATAAGAGCATTCAGGCACAAGCAGAGCAAGTACTAAAGAATATTCAGGGTGTTTTGGATTCGGTTGGCTTAAATCTCGACTCAATCGTTAAGACAACTATTTTCTTGAAGGACATTGATGATTATCAGGTAGTGAATGAAATTTATATGAAACATTTTGCGGAACCGCGTCCGGCTCGGTCCTGCGTGGCAGTTTCGGCACTGCCAAAGGTTGGCGATCACGCATTATTGATAGAGATTGAGGCAGTTGCCATGAAGGAGCGTAAGTAGTGAATCAAGGTGTAAAAAAGACTCTTCTGGCAAGAGTGTATGAAGTGGCGATCGAATCGCCGTTGGGTCAAGCGCCTAAATTAAGCAAAAAAATGGGTTGCCAGGTGCTGCTAAAGCGCGAGGATCTGCAGCCGGTCCACTCTTTTAAATTACGCGGGGCATATAACAAGATAGTCCAACTGAGCAATCAGCAAAAAAAGAAAGGTATTATTGCTGCCAGCGCCGGCAACCATGCCCAGGGAGTAGCGCTTAGCGCCCAAAAATTAAATATTTCAGCCCTCATTGTAATGCCACAAACTACTCCCGGCATTAAGATTGAAGCAGCCAAGAGTTATGGGGCAGAAGTTGTGCTAAGCGGTGATAACTATTCTGAAGCTTATGAGTATTGCCGCTCTCTTACTAAAGAAACCGGGCGAATGTTTATCCATCCTTTCGATGACCCCCTGGTTATTGCCGGTCAAGGTACTATAGGCCGTGAAATCCTTGACCAGGCATCTAATGTTACGCATGTCTTCGTGCCTGTCGGCGGCGGAGGTTTACTGGCAGGGGTAGCCCAGTACATAAAAGCCCTTAAACCAGATGTACAAGTCATAGGTGTAGAGCCGGCTGATAGCGCTGCTATGCACAATTCATTAGCCGCTAACAAACGCGTGAGTTTAAAGCACGTAGGTATTTTTGCTGATGGCGTGGCTGTCAAACAAGTCGGCCGCCATACTTTTGCACTGGCCCAGCAATATGTAGACCAGGTTATTACTGTCGATAATGATCAAATTTGTGCTGCCATCAAGGATATTTTTGAGGACACCCGCAGTATTGTCGAACCCGCTGGGGCTTTAGCCGTTGCCGGCGCCAAGTCTTTAGCCGATAGCGGTGTCTTGCAATCAAATGCAGTGGTAGCTGCCATTTGTTCGGGCGCGAACATGACATTTGAAAGGCTACAGTTTGTAGCCGAAAGAACACTACTCGGCAGTGGCCAGGAGGCCCTGTTTGCCATACGTTTGCACGAAAAGCCGGGTGCTCTTCGCAAATTCTGTGAAACTGTAGTAAATGGATTTCCAATTACTGAATTTAACTATCGCTTAAACAGCCGAAGAGAGGCTTACATATTAGCAGGCATAGCTGTCAGCATTACTAATAGTAAAGAGACCTTTATCAATAATTTGAAGAGGTATGAGTATATCTACGTAGATCTGACACATGATGATTTAGCCAAAGAGCATATTAGGCATATGATTGGGGGGCCCAGCACTGAGGCTGAAAATGAGCGTATATATGTTATAGAATTTCCTGAAAGACCGCGCGCCCTGAATAATTTTTTGCAAAAAGTGGGCAAAGAATGGAATATTAGCCTGTTTCATTATCGCGGTCAAGGGGGCGATCAAGGCAATGTGCTAATTGGCTTTGAAGCCAAAGATATTGCCAAACTGGAACAAAATCTGTATCGGGCTGGTTATAATTATCAGATGGTCGAGTCTAAAGCCTTAAATCTTTTTCTATAGTTATGAAGGAACGATTACTCGGCGTAAATCATCAATCCGAACGCCCACCATTTGATGACGGGATTCTCGTAAGTGCTGTCAAGCATTTCAAAAGCCTAACCATAATGAGATTGATTGTAAGGAGTTTTGATTCTGCCACTGCTACGCCTGAGCATCCTACTGGGCTGCAACAGGTGGTGAGTGAGGCTATGACCGGCCGATTAATTGGAGAATACGAGGATATGGAGAAAAGACGATTAGCGATGCTACTCATGGCTGAAACCGACGCCGATACTAGACATATTGACCGTCTGTAAGTAAGCTGATAAAATTAAGGCTAAGTTGCCAGAGACAGCGACGGGCTGATAAGCCTTGATAATGTCGCCGAGGTACAAACATTCATTCTATTTGATAGTTTGCACGCCTCTGGTTTTTAACAGCCATAGGCGTTTTGTTTGGCAACTAAGCAGTTCACTCGGTCGATATTGCTGCTTATAACCATATAGTTTAGGAGAAATTACATGGCTTTAGCCAAAAATCAAAAGCAGGAGGTGATTGCTGAAGTCACTGAACTGCTGAAGTCATCTAAAATGACCGTAGTTGCCAAATATCAAGGCACATCCGTGAAGGCTTTGCAGGCGCTGCGCCGTGATGCCAAATCAAACGGTACAAAAGTAAAAGTGGTAAAAAACCGCCTGGTCATACAAGCCCTCAAAGCCAGCGATACTTTTAAGGCTACCGATATCGCTGCTTTACAAGGCATGCTGCTTTACGCCTTCAACGGCGAGGATGAGATCGCCGCCGCCCAGGCACTTAACAATTTTGCCAAACAGAATCCTACGCTGGAATTTGTTGGCGCTATTGACGCCGATGGACAGTTTATGGACGCTGCAAGCGTCAAGTCACTAGCCATACTACCTGGCAAACACCAGCTTATTGCCGGACTGATCAATACCCTTAATGCGCCGGTCAATGGTGTCATGAGCGGCTTAGCCGGTAATCTTCATGGCCTTTTACAGGGTTTGGAAGCCAAAGCAACTAATTAATTAACGAATAAGGAGAAATAACATAATGGCAGGTTTAAAGAAAATTGCAGAGCAACTCGTTAGTTTGACAGTTTTAGAGGTCAACGAGTTAGGTACTATCTTAAAAGACGAATACGGTATTGAACCGGCCGCTGCAGCTGTAGCCGTGGCGGCCGCGCCAGCCGGCGGTGAAGCTGCACCGGCAGCGGACGAAAAGAGCGAATACGACGTTATCCTAAAAGACGCCGGTGCTCAAAAGGTCGCCGTCATTAAAGCCGTGAAGGACCTGACAGGTTTAGGCCTGGGCGAAGCCAAGGCTATTGTTGACGGCGTCCCTAAGCCCGTCCTGGAGAAGGCTAAAAAAGAAGATGCCGAAAGCGCCAAGACAACCCTGGAAGCTGCCGGTGCTACGGTAGAGCTCGCTTAAGCCCTAGCTATAGTTAATTTAAAGACTCATCATAATAAAGAGTGGATCTTTGTTCACTTATCCACAGCAAAAATGGATTTTTTGACTTGATTTAAAGTTCGTGGTATTTTTAAGAGGAAAGTGTGACAATAAACACTTCTCATGAGAGACTTCAAAAAAGATATGGCAGATGTTCCAGACAAACAAGTAAAACGCCTGAGGGCTTTGATACAAGAGGCCTCAACCAGCCTGGCCGCGGCTACTGAGCTATTGATCAGCCTGGTAGGCGATGATGACAAAGTTGCGCCGGTTGCCAGGGAAGATACTCTCGGCAAAGTTATTGAAGGTGTTTTTGATGGCCAAAACATGGTCGGCTCTGACGGTAAAATGTACCCGGTACCGGCTAACTACGCCAGTAAGTCCAAGCTGGTTCAGGGCGACATCCTCAAGCTGACCATCGCCGAAGATGGCGCCTTCCTTTATAAGCAGATTGGCCCCATTCCGCGCAAGCAAGTAGTCGGTACTCTCATACTGGAAAACGGCCATTACTTTGTCGAGGTAAACGGCAAAAAACTCCGTGTGCTGCTCGCCAGCGTAACTTATTTCAAGGCCAAACCGGGCGATCAGGTCAGCATCAATGTCCCGGAAGATGACTCCACGGCCGAATGGGCCGCCCTGGAAGCCGCCCTCTAGTAATAGCAGAACAATAGCACTAGCAGCAATAAGCACAACAGGCACCCGCCGATAAAGCTAGTATAATACTAAGACTATGGGGCAGGCTTTATATAGAAAGTATCGTTCGAAGTCTCTGGCTGAGATTATCGGGCAGGAGCATATCACCCAGACTTTGGAGCAGGCGTTGAAACAGGGCCGAATCAGCCACGCCTATCTGTTTACAGGGCCCCGCGGCGTGGGCAAGACTTCCATTGCCCGCATCTGGGCGCACGAGATTAATAGCTTGCCTTATACCGATGACAGCGCCCACCTGGACATTATAGAAATAGATGCTGCCAGCAATCGGCGGATTGATGAAATTAGGGAGCTGCGCGACAAAGTCTATATGGCGCCCGTCAGCGCCAAGTACAAGGTATATATTATCGATGAAGTACACATGCTGACGCGGGAAGCTTTCAATGCTTTGCTAAAGACACTTGAAGAGCCGCCAGCTCATGTGGTCTTTATCCTGGCTACCACCGATGTCCACAAACTGCCCGATACCATTATTAGCCGCACGCAGCGTTTCACTTTTAAGCCGGCTGAAAAAGACAAGGTGACGGCTCTGCTGCGGACTATAGCCAAGTCTGAAGGCTTGAGGGTTAACGATGAAGCCTTAGAATTACTAGCCGAGCACGGTGAAGGTAGTTTTCGCGACAGCGTCAGTCTGCTGGACCAGGCCAGAAATCAGGGAAGTAAAATAGAAGGCGCTGATGTGGCCCGTCTGCTCGGTATACCGCCTGACGAAGCTCTTCAAGAGTTGATGGCAATTATAACCAATAACTCAGGGCCGGCAGCACTTATGGGGACAATAAGGTCCCTATATGATCAGGGCTATCAGGCCGCAGCGATTGCTAAACGACTGGGACAGATGCTGCGCGCCCAAGTGATTGAAGGCGTGGCTACGATGGAGTCCGAAAGCGCCTTTAGGCTCCTAGGCCAATTGATTGAAGTGCCGGTCTCGCATGATCCGGAACGGTTTCTGGAAATAGTCTTACTGCGTGCCAATCCCCACACTTACAAGACTCATGTCCATCGGCCGTCGGTAGTGGCCGAGCCCGAGACAGTTCAAGAGTCTGAGCCAGTCTCGGAGTCTACCGAAGTCCCGGTGAAGTCTACTTCAAAAGACAAACCTAAAGGCGCGTCTAATAGTGCTTTACTCGACCCCACTATCTGGCCTGAGGTTTTACAGGCTTTAAAACTTCGCCACAATACGCTTTACAGCGTGGTACGTATGGCCCAACCGGAATTTTCGGGGTCGGATACACTCAAATTGGCGTTTGCTTTCGCTTTTCACCAGAAACGCATTAAAGAAAACAGTAACCAGCAGAAGCTGGCTAACATAATCCATGAAATAACCGGGCAGACAGTGACTATTGAGGCAGTGACCGACAAGACCGCCAATCCATTTAGAACAGCTGACACCCCGGATAAAGTAACTGCCGGGCGATCTAAAGCCAAGCCGCTGACCAGCGACTTATCATCCATAAGCAATATATTTGGCGATGCCGAGCTGTTAGAATCATAAGTACGCCATAAGAGGGACAGCTTGGGGGAGCAATACTATGGAACCAGCCATTTCCGGGACTACCGGACAACTACCGCAAAACGCCGATGCTGAGGCCAGTCTACTCGGTGCTCTATTAATAGACAGTGACGCTATTGTTAAAATTGCTGACAGTTTGAATATACTCGATTTTTTTGATACCAAGCACCAGCGGATATACGAAGCCGTCACTCAATTATACGAACAGCACCAGGCGATCGATGTACTTACGCTAGCGGACCGCTTAAAAAATAATGGCTACCTCGATAGTGTCGGCGGACCTTCATACCTGACAGAACTAACCAACTTCGTACCAACCGCTGCCCACGTCGAACAGTATGCCGACATTGTCGCTCAAAAAGCCATGCGCCGTCGCCTGATAGTAGCCTCTAAACACATCGGCGGCCTGGGTTATGATGAGTCGAAACAACTACGCGAGCTGGTCGAAGAAGCTGAAACCCGCCTGTTTGAGGTCAGCCAGCAGCACATTAAACAGAATGTCATAAGCCTGGAAGCAATTTTGGCCGAAAGTTTTGACAGGCTGGATGACCTGCACAAAGATAAGCAGAAAATCCGCGGCATCCCGACCGGCTTTAAAGACCTCGATAACACTTTGGCCGGCTTTCAGCGCTCCGATTTGGTTGTCCTGGCTGCCCGGCCATCTATGGGCAAGACCGCCTTAGCACTCAATTTCGCGCACAATATCGCTGTACAATCTAATCAACCGGTGCTTATTTTCAGCTTGGAAATGAGTAAAGAACAACTGGTTGACCGCTTATTGTCTATGGAGTCCGGTGTTGACGCGTGGGCGCTACGGACCGGCAACTTAACAGATGCAGATTTTGAGAAGATTGGCCAGGCCATGGGCACGCTAAGCGAGGCTCAGATCTTCATAGATGACAGTCCCAGTATCACTATCAGCGACCTCCGTACCAAAGCCCGGCGCGAGGCCCATCAACGTCCACTGGGGTTAATTATCGTTGACTACCTTCAGCTGATGAGCGGCGGCAGCCGTTTTGGCAGTGAGTTTAACCGCGTACAGGAAATATCAGAGATTTCCCGTGGCCTCAAAGGCGTAGCCAGGGAGTTAAATGTGCCGGTACTGGCACTTAGTCAGTTGAGCCGTTCCGTCGAAAGCCGTAGCCCCCAAATCCCGCAGCTGGCCGACTTGCGTGAATCCGGCTCGATTGAACAGGACGCCGATGTTGTAGCCTTTATCTACCGCGAAGATTACTACAATCCTGACACGGACCGTAAAAAACTAACTGACATTTTTATCAAAAAGCACCGTAACGGTCCTACGGGTGGTGTTGAACTTTATTTCGAGTACGAAAAGCAACGCTTCCATTCAGTCGACAGCCGCCATAAGGACCCTTTCACCGACTAGAGTAAATACTGGCTACAGGATATAATCCGCCAGATAAAGGATAATTATATGCCAAACCCTCGCCAGCCTTCCATTAAGTAATATGCTGGCCAGGCGTGAAGCTATATAATAAAAGCATGAGAAGTTTTTGGGTCTCTGTGCGCGGCCATAAAGGTACAGTGCTGGCAGTAGCATTAGCCGGGAGTGGCTTAGTGTGGCTGCTGCTTCACAAGCTGGCAAACCTAACCGGCGGTTTAAGTGCCGGGGAACTTATCGCCGCTTCGACGCCGCTGGGCTGGCATGGCATTTATAATCATCCCTTGGATTTGCCGCTAAAGCTGGTGCGCTCCACAATATTTTACTTGTTCCCGGATCACGGCCAGTTGCTAAGCCGCTTACCCAATGCTATTTTTGGCAGCTTAAGTATAGTTACTTTCGCCTGGTTGATACGTTCCTGGCACAACACACGCACAGCAGTCCTGACTAGCTTATTATTTGCAACCAGCGCCTGGGTACTGCATGTTAGCCGCCTGGCTAGTTTTGACGTGGAGTACTTATGGGCTCTGCCGACATTGCTGTTAGCACATTCACAACTACAAAAAAGGGGTCACCGAGTTTTCATATGGTACGGTAGTATTCTAATTACAGGATTGATTCTGTATATCCCGGGTCTGATATGGTTTGTCGCCCTCGATGCTTATTTACAAAGAAAGCTGCTTACAGGCGCCTGGAAACACTTTAAGCTGCCATGGCAGCGAATAATATACGTATTGGCTGGTCTGATCTGGCTGCCATTATTAATCCTTGATCTTAGCCGCCCCGGCCAATTTTTGCAGTGGCTCGGCTTTCCGACGCATTTGGCCGGTCCTACCACGCTCTTAAAACAATTTGTGGCAGTACCGGTACACTTATTCGTTCGCGGGCCGCGTTATCCGGAAATCTGGCTGAATAATTTACCTATTCTTGATATTTTTACACTGTTAGTGTGTTTCATCGGTATATATTTTTATGCCCGGCATTCCCACGCTGCCCGTAGCCGACGGTTAGGGATGTTTTTTGGTTTAGGGATTGTGCTAGTGGGCCTGGGTGGGCCTGTCAGTTTGAGCTTGCTAGTGCCCATTCTATACATGGCGGCAGCCGCAGGTATTGCCTACCTGTTACATGACTGGCTGCATGTTTTTCCGTTCAACCCCCTGGCCAGAGGCTTGGGTGTCGGTTTAGTCAGCCTGGCTGTCAGCCTTAGTTGTGTCTATAATCTGCGAGCCTACTTTATTGCCTGGCCGCATAACCAGGCTACCAGGACCACCTTTCATTACCGGCTTTAGCGCTGATATAATTAAAGGAAATATAGTAAGTGCCGAAAGGGTAGTCTTCAAAAAAAGATTTTATGACACACGTGCTATATACTAGTAAATGAAAAAGGAGGGATTATGAGTCGATTTGATAAAGCTAAGATGCTGATGCGCGTCAAGAAAATTCAAGGGGAATTACAAAAACTAGTCATTACCGTTGAAAAGGGCGATGGCGCAGTTAAGGTTGAGATTACCGGCGAACAAAAACTCAAAAAGGTACATATTGACCCGGACTACATTGACCTGGAAGACATCGGACAGTTGGAGCGCTGGATTGAAGACGCCGTTAAAGAAGCTATAAGTGAGAGCCAGCGGGTTGCCGCCGAAAAGATGCAGCCCATGATGGGTGCTCTGGGCAACCTGGGACTGTAAGCAAGAAATTGTAAGCCAACGCCTATCTAATGCAAATCTTACCGCCCACATTGAGTGATTTGATTGAGGCTTTTGGCCTCCTGCCCGGAGTTGGGCCCCGGACGGCTGAACGCTATGCTTACTACCTGTTAAGGCACTCCAGCGATTCACCTCAGAAACTGGCAGCCGCTCTACAATCTTTAAGCGAAGGAATCGGCTATTGCTCCAGGACATTTGCGCTGGTACCGGCCGGACAGGAGTTATCTGATCTATACACCGATCCGCGGCGCGATAAGACTATAGTCGCTGTGGTAGCCGAGCCCTTTGATCTGGTGGCTTTAGAGAAAACCGGACAGTTTCACGGCACCTACCACGTGCTCGGCGGCTTGGTGTCACCTATTGATGGCGTTGGCCCGGAACAGCTACATATAAAAGAATTAGTGGCCCGTATTGATGAAGACAAGGTCGAAGAGGTTATCCTGGCCACCAATGCCAGCGTAGAAGGTGAATCGACGGCGCTCTACATCAAACAACAGATTGGTGAGCGTAAAGTTAAGGTATCGCGGTTGGCCCGCGGTTTGTCCGTTGGCGTGGACCTGGAATATGCCGATCAACTGACACTTGGCCGCGCTCTGGAAGGCCGCCAGGCTATCTAATTTGGGAATCCGACCTAAAGAATCTACAATTATAAGACATGTACTCCGAAGCTGAAGAGATCAAAAGCCTGGTAAATAGTGCTCAGAAAATCGTCATCGTTCAAGCCGAGAACCCGGACGGCGATAGTCTGGGTAGTGCTTTAGCCCTTGAGCATATTCTGGGTGACCTCGGCAAACAGCCATATCTGTACTGCGCCGTTGATATTCCAACCTACTTGCGCTATATGGCCGGCTGGGACCGTATCAGCAAAGACTTACCTCCTAAATTTGACTTAAGCATAATTGTTGATGCCTCGACTATGACCTTGTTTGAACGTTTAAGCCAGTCCGGCCAACAAGGATGGCTGGCAGCCAAGCCCTGCATTATACTTGATCATCACCAGGTGGTAGCCAATGCGGTGCCTTTTGCTAAGATTACGATTAACGATCATACGCGCGCCTCAACCGGAGAATTGATTTACCTGATTGCCAAACAACTCGGCTGGCCGTTGTCTGTGGCCGCTCAGGAATTTATAACCTTATCGATTCTGGGTGATACTCAGGGGCTTAGCAACCAGTTAGCGACCGTGGAGACTTACAGGATTATGGCCGATATGATTGAAGCCGGCGTCAATCGGCCCAAGCTCGAGGAACAGCGCCGCCAACTTAGCAAAATGCCTCCGGAAATTTTTAAATACAAAGCAGCCCTTATATCTCACACCGAATTCAGCGGCGATGGTAAAATCGCCATTGTCATGGTTCCCCAACTGGAAATAAACCAATACAGCCCCTTGTATAACCCCGGACCGCTTATTCAAACCGACATGCTTAGCACTGCCGGCGTCGAGGTAGCTATTGTTTTTAAACGCTACGATGACGGCAAAATCACCGCTGCTATCCGCTGCAACCCGGCGTCAGGTATCGCCGCTGAACTGGCAGAACACTTCGGCGGCGGCGGCCATGCCTTCGCCAGCGGCTTCAAAATCACTAGCGGCCGATCTTACAACGACGTCAAAGCTGAAAGTCTGGAGCAGGCCACTAAGCTGCTTAATAAGCTGAAAAAAGATATCCCGGAATGAAACTTTACAATACCCTGACCAAGCAAATTGATGAGATTGAGCCGCTGAACCCGCCGCAGATAACTATCTACACTTGCGGACCGACAGTTTATGATTACGCACACATCGGGCACTGGTTTAATTACGTACGGATGGATACATTGATCCGGACACTGAAGGCCAATGATTTTAATACTAAGTGGGTCATGAATATCACCGACGTCGGGCATCTGACAAGTGATGCTGATGAGGGCGAAGACAAGCTGGAAAAGGGCGCCAAACGCGAAGGTAAGACAGCCTGGGAAATTGCGGATTTCTACACCAAAGACTTTTTAGATGGCATGAAACAGCTTAATATGCTGGAACCGAACCACATCGTCAAAGCTACCGATCATATCCCTGAGCAGGTAGAGCTTATTAAGCGCCTGGAAGAAAAAGGCTTTACTTACATTATCAGCGACGGCGTCTACTACGAAACGAGTAAGTTTGAAGGCTATGCCGCCTTTGCGCAGTTAGATCTTGACGGGCAAGAGGCCGGCGCTCGTCTGGCCATTAATCCTCAAAAGCATAGTCCAACAGATTTTGCGCTCTGGAAGTTTTCACCTCAAGACAGTCAGCGGGACATGGAGTGGGATAGCCCCTGGGGCAAGGGTTTTCCGGGTTGGCATATAGAATGTTCGGCCATGAGCATGAAATACCTTGGCGAAACACTGGACATCCACACCGGCGGCATCGACCACATCCCGGTCCACCATACGAATGAAATTGCCCAAAGTGAGGCCGCCACCGGCAAGCGGTTTGCGAATCATTGGATGCATAGCAACCACATCATGGTAAACGGCCGGAAGATATCAAAAAGCCTTGATAATAGCATACGGCTAAAGGAGGTAACTGACAGGGGAATTTCGCCAATGGCCGTCCGCTTGCACGTGCTGGAATCCCACTACCGGAGCCAATCCATGTTCAACTGGGAAAACCTGGAAGCCAGCCAAAATACACTGAAGAATTTCTATGCCTGGGCAGACCTTCAATTTCAATCACTTAGTTCGCAGAAGCTTACGACAAACTACGATGAAGCACTGATAGCGTTTAAGGAGGCAATGAGCGATGACCTTAAGACACCTGTCGCGCTGACAATATTCAGTGACATGACTAATCGTATTGAAGATTTAGGTGCTGACTCGGTTGCAATATCTAAAACAGTCCCAATTATTGAAGGGCTGCTTGGCATAGGTCTAAGTGACCGCCCAGATATTACCGGGGCACAAAAAAGCATTATCGCAGAAAGGGAAACGTCCAGAGCTGATAAGGATTGGGTAAAGTCTGATAAGCTACGGGATCAATTGGCGAAAGAAGGGATTGGTTTGCGGGACACCGCCCAAGGGCCTATTTGGTTTCGGTTGTAGCTTCTTTGAATTCGGCAGTATCTATAATTTTTTTGCTGCGCAGGTATTCAAGTAAGGCAATGCGTATACAGCCGGCTATCGGTATAGCCAGCAAGCCGCCGAATAAACCGCCGAAGCTGACGCCGATTATAACAGACATAAACACTACCAGCGGCGACATATTAGTGCTATTGGCCTGGATGCGCGGCTGCACCAGGTAATTTTCTACCTGCTGATAAAAGATATAGTAAGACAGAATAATAATGGCTGCGCTGGTAGAGTGGAATAAAGCAACCAGGGTAATGATAATCGCTCCAATGGTATGGCCGACCAAAGGAATCAAACCACAGATAAATATTATAACCATTAGCGCTATGGGATAACTAATATGCAAAAGCAGCACGGCCGGCATGATCAGCACGGCCGCTAACGCCGCCAAAGTCACTTGGCCGTTGACGAAGCCTTTTATGACTTTATACATTTCCCGCGCCAGCCGATCGGCTTTCTTTTGGCGGCGGTCAGGTATTAGTTCGCGGACAAATGCTACCCAACGGGGTCCTTCAACCAGCATCATAAAGGTCAGTACCAGTATGGTCAGCAAAGAAAACACGCTGTTGCCAATACGTTGCAGGCTTGAAAAGGCCGAGCCCCCAAGATGCCTTAAACGCTCCGACAATTGCTTGGAAACTGTATCGACTTGCTTCTCAAGGTGATGTTCCCGGATAAAACGGCCGGTCTGGCTATCCTGGCTACGAAAATCTCTTATAAGCCGCGGTGCAGCACTGGCAAAACTCTCAGTTTGACGCACCAGCGGCGGCACCATGCTGGCAATAAAGCCGCCCAGAAGCAGCACGACAATCAAAAAAGAAAGGCTGGTGGCCAAGGTACGGCTATTTCGGCGCTTACCCGGTAAGTGTCTACTGAGCAGGTTTACAGGCGCGTTCAAGGCCAGTGTCAAGAAAAAGGCCGTGAATATAAGTAGCAAAGCATGCGAAGCCTTGCGTGCGGCAAGTAACAGCACCAGAGTTATAACAGTCAAAAATGCTAACCGCACAAAGGTTTCAGTTGAGACCGTAACAGTCACCTCGGATATTTTATCGGTTTTGCGGAAATGAAGCATGCTTATCATTATCTATAAATGATGTCTTTTAAGCAATGCTTTGTAGTAAACATCCAGCAGCCTCAGGCCAACAACATTAACATCAAAGCCTTTAGCGTACGTTTCACCCCAGCGGCTCATATCTTGACGGAGTCTGGAGTTTCTTAGATATCGCACCATTTTTTCCGCTAAAACAGAAGCATCTTTCGGATCAAATAACAGATTAGGTTGAGGTGACATAACTGAGCGGTAGCCGGGGTTATCGCCGGCTAATACAGCCGCCTTACCGCTGGCCATGGCTTCCAATAGGACAATGCCAAAGCTTTCACCGCTGCTGCTAGGAAAAACGGCAATGTCGGCTGAAGCATAAAAACGCGGCTTGTCGGCTTCGGTGACAAAACCGACGAATTCAACTATGTCTTGCAGGCCATTACGCTCGACAAATTGCCGCAGTTTGGCTTCCAGCGGACCACTGCCACAGATCAGCACCCTAAATGCCGGAGCCTGCTTATCCTGAACAACCCGTACCAACGCCTCCAGCAGCAGCTGGCAACCTTTGCGGGGCACCAGCCGTCCCAAGAATAGAATTGTAGGCCCGGCATCATCCATACCCGGCATCGGTTTGGCATTGTGAAATCGTTGGTAGTCAATAACGTTAGGCAGGATAACACTGGTTATGCCGAAGCTAGTACATGCAAAGTCGGCTGCCGCCTGAGAAACGCTAAATATTTGGTCAAAGCGCCTTAACGACGGTTTCAGCCAGACGCCCAGGGCTTTGTTGCCCAAAACCGGCAGCCTGCCGTAGGGCAGAATGTGAAAAGTGCCGATTACAGCCGTGTGCTTGCTGGCTGCCAGCACAACACGCTGGCCCATAAACGGACTATACGGAATCTGGACGTGCAGAATGTCAAAATTTTCAGCTTTTAAAAAGTCGCTGAGCTTGCGCCGGCTTGTAGGCAAGGGGATCGATAAGCTATTGCCATTGAAACGTACCCTGACATTACGTGCAAGACTGTGCACTCCACTAATATCCTGGCGTTTAGTTTCGCCAACCAGATAATGTACGTCATGGCCCTCATGCCGCAGCCACTCACCGATGGCTAATATATACTCTTGGACGCCGCCGGGCTTATCAAGACCATCATCCAGCACCAGGCCGACCTTTAAGCTTTTCTTTGTTGGTAATCTTTTAGCGGCGTCGGCCATGCTGCTTCAAGGCCTCGTCATAGAGCTTTTCATAACGATCGACTATATAAGGGTAACTATACTGCTTAACATAGTCGTCTGCCCATTTCTGCCACAATTTACGCAAGGGTACCTCGTGCAGCAAAACGTCTAAGCGGCGGGCAAATTCCTCGGTATCATGCGGGTTTACAATAGAAATGGCCCCAAGATCCTGCATAACATCTACATAGCCCGAATTATTACCGGCCACACACACAGTGCCGGTAGCCATGGCTTCCAACAGTACGATGCCAAAGCTTTCGCCAAACACTGCCGGGGAGCAGAACAGGTCGGCACTAGCCAGTAATTCCAGCTTGAGTTCTTCGCTGATAAAGCCTAAAAAACTAACGTTTTTGAGTTTTAAATCATCAGCCAGCAGCTCCAATTTTTCGCGGTCCGGGCCATCCCCGGCAATTAATAGCTTCACGTTCGGACTAGCCTGGGTGAGCAGTTGATAAGCCTGCAATAAATATTTAACTCCTTTACGGCGCTCCAATCGGCCGATGTATAAAATAGTCTTATCTTCATTTTTTTTTGCGGCACGAACTTTCTGATACTTTTCCAGGTCAATACCGTTTGGAATAATCGTAATCGGCTGGTCTGTCAAAGACGCGGCATACTCGGCCCCCGCGTATGATACGGCCGTTAATTCATGAAGGTACTTCATTACGGACTTCAGATATGGTGTTACTACTTTTATGACCGTACGGCTCATCATAGTCTCTGGTATCTTCGCATGAAATGTCGCGATATTGACACTGCCTGACCGCTGTAACAACTGTCGGCTGAGGAAGGGTATCCATGGTTCATGGAAATGCAGGATGTCGAACTTTTCACGGCTTAACATGGCATCGACTTCTTCGCTGTCCGCCGTAGTGGAAACCTGCGAGGTAGTGCGCGTTGGTGAACGAAAGTCAGTCGAACTGCCGATATATATAACGTCTGCCTGCTCTATAGGGCCATTGCCATTGGGCAGGGGCGTGATGATCTTAACATCGTGTCCGCGCTGCGTAAGTCCAACTTGAAGAGCCAACACCACTTCCAGCACCCCTCCATGCTTATTGACGCTGTATGGACAGACCAACCCGATTTTCATCTTAGTACTAAGTATATCATTTAAGCGAGCCTGCTAAGGACACGGCGCAGTTTGGGGGGAACTATCGGTGCAGCGGCTTTCTCGTCCGCTGTGACGCTCGGCGCATGCGTCGTGGTATTGATCTCGGCGGTATGAAAATCACTGAAAATAACCCGCAAGTGTTGCTCTACTATATGGTTATCAAAATAATGGTCGGCTTTGGTTGTTATATGCCATAGCGGCAGGTTAACCCGTACCTGGCAGTTATCGAAGGTTAAGAACTGGGTGCTGGTGTAGGCCCAGGTCCGGACATCGTTGTTATGCCACAGACCGATCTCTACGTCCTGTAACAGCCTTCGCTCATCCTGATCTTTAGCTTGGGCAAACTTATGTTTGGCGTTGTAGCTGTACCCATAAAAATTCCTAAGAACTACGGGCTGCAAAGCCATATAGCGGAAAATTACAGCCGGCAGCCTTAGCGACAGCAGACGGCTGGCATTCAGGTAAAAATTAAAACGGCTTTTACTAAAAGTGAAGTCATCCTTATGGGCAAAACCTACAATGCTAACCAGCAAGGTGACTTTTTTTGTCAGCTCCGGGTATAGTTGCAGCATGCGCGTCGCCACGACGAAGCCGAAGCTCATACCGGCTATGATTATTTTCTTTCGTTTAAAACGCAATTTTATAAAAGCCGCCAGGTAGCCCGCCAGATTATCAATTGTCGGCTTTTTACCGATTTTATAGTAGCTGTCCATACCGCCAAACCCGGGCAGGTCAGGCATGGTAACCCCGCCATAACGGTTAAGCACCTGCATCAGCCCCCACCAACGTTCCAGACTGGAGTGATGCCCATACACGAAGAGAATCTCCAGATTTTTGTCCTCAGGGGCGGGTATATGCAACATACGGCCGTCCAAGCCATTGATATTCAGCGGCAATATATAATCAGCAGGATTTTTAGGCGCTTTTTTGGGCATTATAACCTCAATAATTATAAGTAATTGTAACAGGATGTCCCAGTTTCTTCAACTTACTTACACCGGTGTAGTATTTGTATAGAAACGATAAGTACGTTAAAATTCAATCTGTTCGTTGGGGCGTGGCCAAGTGGTAAGGCACCAGTTTTTGGTACTGGCATTCGGGGGTTCGAATCCCTCCGCCCCAGCCAATTTCCCGTTTCGTTACAAAGCGCTATAGTATCGAATGGTTTTCGCAATTTTGACCGAAGTAACTTGCCAGCCAGTTCCAAGTTCGAATGTGTTAATTTGATGAGTGCTCGTTTTCGCTCAAGTTTGCCTTTTTCAAATAGTTTCGGTGCATGTCTGGCCAGCTTTAATAGATGAAGCACGCTAGATAAATTATCTTTCGCCATAAGTTCGAATTTATTTCTACGCTTTTGCAGGGCTGTCATGGCTTTGCTAAATTCCTTGTGCTTTTTAGCATATAATTCCGGCGAGATTTGGCCGTCTAGTTTGTCGTCATACATGCTTTCTAAGCGTAGCTCGTATTTCTTAATCTCGGTGTCTAAGGTAGCTAGTTTTTCGGCATGGGTTTGGGTGTCTTGCTTGTGTAGGGCTTTGAGCTTTTGGCTAACTTCAATGTAGACCTGTTCGGGAACAGTTATACGGCGGATGGTTTCTTTAAGTTGCTTGGTTAGTTCGTTCTCATTGACATATGACGCACCGTGTTTGCCATTTGTTTGGGTGCAGTGACCGTAAATATACTTGTCTTTCTTTTTCTCAAAGGTTATACGGCGACCGCAGTCGGCACAGACAATCAGGCCTCGGTAGGGGTACGGTAAACCGGCGTAAATGGTTGGCTTTATGTGGAAGTCTGCTCGTACATCTTCAACTTTGTTATACAGTTTTTCTGTAATAATAGGCTCGTAGTGGTGCGGGTAGAGTTTACCCTCAACTCGCATTTCGCCTTTGTAGAATGGGTTATGCAAAATCCGGTGGATTTGGGCAGCGGCTAGTTTTACGCCGAACTCGCTTTTAATGTGTTTGCGGATTAGCTGTAGCGAACTGACGCCAGTTGCATACTGTTTGTAGGTTGTCTGAACAACTTGAGTTTCTAACTTGTCTGGCTCAATCCATTTCTTGCCATCAGATCGGTTAATGTTTCTGTAGCCATAGGG
>JBBRXZ010000016.1:0-18628 GCA_038238095.1 Saccharimonadales bacterium (SeqCode) | reverse complement strand
TTGAATCCCAAGGTCTTACGGGATAGAGTATTAGTATTAACAAGTAAGTTAGAAAGGGTTCAGCGAGAGCTGGGATACCATTACTAACAGCTGGGTTACCATAAACAGATACGGTAACCTTTACTTACTATCTAATACGCAGGGAGTGGTAACGAAGTTAACTAGTTTACCTGGTACGTAGATGGTTTTGCTAATAGTTTTGTCTTTTAGAAAGGTGGTTACCTTATCATTAGCCTTTGAGGCGTCTACTACCGTTGATTCATTGGCGTCGCTAGCGACTTGGACTTCGCCACGTAGTTTACCATTGACCTGAACAACTATGGTCATAGTATCTTCAATCAGATATTTATCATCGTATTTTGGCCACGAGCTGTTGTGTATTGATTCTTTATGGCCTAGTTGCTGCCATAATTCTTCAGTTATATGGGGCGCGAACGGAGCAATTAATTGCAGGAGTGTTTCCAACGCCCATTGCCACTCATCGCCAGCAAAACCAAGTTGTGCCTTAGCCGAGTACAATTTATTGGCCAGATCCATCATGGCAGCGATTGCCGTATTAAAGTTCATGCTTTCAAGGTCAGTGGAAATTTTCTTAGTGGCACGGTGAACAGCTCTCGTTAAATCCGGGTGGCCCACGGAAACACTCTCAGTAGCCATCAAAAACTCCTGTACCAAGGTCCACACACGTTGCAGGAAGCGGTGGGTGCCGGCGACGGCTTCGGGGCTCCAGATTGTTGTCTGATCATATGGGGCCAGAAACGAGATTGCCAGCCTTAATGCATCGGCGCCGTAACCGCTCTCAATAATATCGGTGGGGTTTACAATATTACCCTTGCTTTTGCTCATCTTGGTATTATCGGCTGCCAGAATGATTCCTTGTCCGCGCCGCGCCATGTATGGTTCAGGTGTAGGCACTAACTTTTGATCATATAAAAACTGGTGCCAGAAACGCGAATATAATAAATGAAGCGTAGTGTGTTCCATGCCGCCCAAATACATATCGACAGCGCCCCAATAATCCAGCTTATTGGGATCAGCAAAGACTGTATCATTGTGCGCGTCATAGTACCGCAGATAGTACCAGCTGCTACCCGCCCAATTGGGCATAGTATCTGTCTCGCGCTTGGCCGGCTTATCGCAAATTGGACATTTGACGTTGACCCAATCCTTAATAACAGCCAATGGACTTTCACCGTTATCAGTCGGCTCATAATTTTCGACTTCAGGTAATTCTACAGGCAATTGGTCTTCCGGTACCGCCACGGTACCATGCTCTTCGCAATGTATAATCGGAATCGGCTCACCCCAATAGTGTTGCCGGCTAAATATCCAGTCCCGCAATCTGTATTGAATTTCTTCTTTACCAAACTTAAGTTCTATTAATTTTTCCAGAATTTTTTGGCGGCCTTCATTAAAATCGAGGCCATTAAATTCACCAGAATTAGTCAGCTTGTACTCTGAACGTTTAAGCTTAAGCTCAGTCTGGTAGTTTACAAACTCCTGCTGTTCGGTAGTGTAAACAATCGGTAGTTCATATTTTTTAGCAAATTCATAATCTCGCGCATCTTCACCGGGTACGGCCATAATGGCGCCAGTACCATATCCGGCTAGAACATAGTCAGCAATCCAAATAGGGATTTTTTCATTATTCAGCGGATTAATCGCATAAGCACCGGTGAAGACGCCGGTCTTTTCATGGCCCTCGTCTTGTCGCTCAATTTCGTTCTTTGCTTGCGCAGTTTTGACATAACTATTTGCAGCCGCCTTATGTTCATCGGTAGTTATTTTTGCTACCAGTTTATGTTCTGGTGCTAAAACCATAAATGTCACGCCAAAAATCGTGTCATGGGCAGTTGTAAACACCTCAATATTTTCGGTGGAATTTTCTATATTAAAGCGGATGTTGGCACCGCTGCTGCGGCCGATCCAGTTGATCTGTTGGTCGGCGATTCGGCTAGGATAGTCGACATTTTTCAGGCCATCAAGCAGCTTATCGGCATAGTCGGTAATTTTCAGCAACCATTGTTTTAGGATCTTTTTTTCGACTAAAGTATCGCAGCGCTCGTGCCGGCCATTGACGACTTCCTCGTTGGAGAGACCTGTCTTACAATGCGGACACCAATTAATGGCAATTTCGTCCTGATAGGCCAAGCCGGCTTTAAAAAATTGCAAGAAGAGCCATTGGGTCCATTTGTAATAGTCCGGATCGCTGGTGCGAAAAGACCGCTCCCAATCAAAGCTAAAACCCAGGCTCTCAAATTGTTTTTGAAAGGTAGCTATATTTTGGTCAGTGGCAGCCTGCGGAGTAACCTTGTTTTTTATGGCGTAATTTTCGGTTGGCAAGCCAAAAGCATCGTAACCCATCGGGTACAGCACGTTATAGCCCTGCATACGCTTCTGGCGGGCCATGATATCGCCATATGTATACTCACGGATATGGCCCAAATGCAGCCCATCACCGGAAGGATACGGAAACTCCGTCAACATGACGTATTTGGGCCGCTTGTCAAAATCAATAGCCTTATACAACTGCCGGTCCTGCCAGACTTTCTGCCACTTAGGCTCAATATCTTTCGGGTTGTAGCGTTGCATAAAATTCTAATCTCTCCACAGAGAAAACTTTTTAGTGAACTCGTTAAGAGCTTCAATCTCGCCAAACATGCAGACTCCATAATACTCCAGATCCGCTTCGCTTGTCTGACATGTCCGCTCCTTCTGCTCAATATGAGTGCCTACAGTCATCGTGCTTGTAAAGTCTGTGAAGTGAATATCAGCTGCTAGCAGTTCTTGGCGCAAAGTGCGAAGTTTGCTGGAATTGTCTGCTCTCAGTACGATGAAGGGATTATCTGAAATGTGCGAATGAACGCTACCATCTTTATCATGGTAATCATCAAAGCGCATGGCTTCAAGATCATCATAACCTGCACTCAAACCGGCCGTCATGTGCGCCAAAGCATTCATGGCCCCACCAACAGGAATTTTCTTATTCAAAACCGCTACAAATTTATGTGTGACCAGTTGATTATTCATGTCTTCTCCTTGTCTTAATCCTATCAGTTTACCCCTTCAACTGCATAGCTGACTTTGGCCAGGTCTTTCCCGATCCATAAAATATCCTGGTGATCTTAAGTTCGATAATCTGGAAGCCCTGGAATTCATTCCGTTGAAGTCACAGCGGTATCTCATTAACGAATTTGCGTTCTTTGTCCGTAGCACATATGAACCACCGCACAGGGTTGTCCCATTACAGAGCAGGCTGGTTACTTTGGTTCTTTTAACAATTTAGTTATGCCTGACGCCAACAGGATTAGATCGCTCGTGACGAGTAGATTCCATAATCTTTGAGCGATGGCATCAGTGACTACACTGCCAGCATGATCTTCAACTTGGAGGGTAACTATTATCAAGGCTAGTAGAACAACGAGTAAGCCGGTAAAAGCCTTAGAGTGGTTCGCACGAAAAGCCCATATTACAGCCAAGAGCGCCAGAAAGCCACTTGCATAAGCAGTGATACGGCTCTCACTCTCGTGCAGCTCATTAGTATGACTGAGGTGATGGGCGGCGATATTGGCTACACAAGCTGGGTTTTGATAGCGCACGCAGTCAAGCGGATGAGCAACATCCACTAAGGTTAATAGGCCAAGAGCAGCAATAAGGATGGCCACTAGTTTCAGCCAACCACTACCGGCTATTTTATGGATCATGAAGATTCCCACACCGCCTATAACAAGAAGCAGACCACTCAGTTCGTCAAGACTCCGAAACAGCCAGTGCCATGGTTGAGTTGAAACTTCTAACTCACTAATAGACAGCTGAAAATAACCAGCACTACCATGACCGAGCAGTCCAAATACCCACCCATTAAAGAATAGAGCGCCTAAAACCAGACAAGCTATAACAAAGTATATACGACGTGACATAGCAGTCATTATTATACGATATATAAGCCTAATTGCGGGAAATACTAGTTGTGTTTATTCCCATTCGGTGGTGGCGGGGGGTTTGTTGGTTAGGTCTAGGAAGACCTGGGAGATGTTGGGGTCTTCGGCTAGGATTCGGTCAGTGACTTTTTGGAAGAACTCTTCCGGTAAATCGCGGTTTGGAAGCATAGCCTGCACCGTCATGAAAGTACTGGTAGTAACCGGGCGCAGGACGATTGAACGCTGCCCGGTTTCGCCGAATGAGAGCGGCAAGAGAACTACCGGAAATTGTTTGATTTTTCCAAGTAAATCGGCGGCGCGCATTTCTTCAAAAACGATGCGGTCGGCCAGACGTAGTTGGGCGCGAACGTCGGCCGTTAACAAAGTCTTGATTTGGGAACAGTTACTTAATGGTTGCGGGCCGAGAGCGTAAATGACACGGTTGACGGTTTCACGGAAATGGGCTGGCAGGTTGTTACCTAGTTTGGCTAATTCCTCAGCGTTTAATTTACCGTGCTCCAAAGCTACCACCGACAAATGCGAGCGTTCATCCCCCCCCACGCCTACGCTGCGGATGGGCAGCAGGTGAGCTTTTACTTTCTGGATATGCTTATCTAAGTGGGCTTGGATTTCTTGTTCCTCTGGCAAAGGTTGAAGATTGGCTACGGACTCAGCGGTAGCAATTATGCGGATCGCCAGGCCCGGGCCGGGAAACGGCTGGCGCTCCACGAGTTCATCGGGTAAACCCAGCTGGCGACCTAATTCACGGACTTCATCTTTGAATAAATCGTCAAGTGGTTCAATCAATAGACCGCGGGCTTTTAATTCCTGGATCTCCCGTACTTGGTTATGATGGGTCTTGATCGTCATAGTGTGGCTGTCGCCGGTACTATAGCCACTCTCAATGCGATCAGCGGCATTAGTACCTTGCAACAGCATGGCCTCAGTTAGTTTCAGATCTGTAATAATGTGGTTTTGAATTTCTATAAAAGCTTTGCCGATTATTTTACGCTTGATTTCCGGATCGGTGATAGTAGTCAACGGTCCATAGGTTTTCCCATCAATCTTAGTGGTGGCTTGCTCAAAGTCAGTCACGGCATCAACCTTCTTGACCGGTATGCCGGCAGCCTGCAGAGCTTCTATAACCATTTCGTCTTCATCGCGCATGAAACCGTTATCAATGAAAAAAGCGTGTAGCTTTTTTGCCGGAATGGCACCTGCAGCCAAAGTAGCAGTGACACTGGAATCCACCCCCCCGCTGACGAAGGCAATTATATGGCGGTCACTGGCCAGCTCTACTATCTGCTTTTGTTTTGTCTTAATAATTTGCTTCAGTCGCTTTTCCTGAAAGGTTTCGTCTGGTTGCAAATCGGCAATTAATTCCAGAAAGTTTTTAAACAATTGGTAGCCTTCGGGAGTATCGTCAAAGACTTCGGGATGAAACTGCACGCCGATTTTGTTGTCTTTTGCTATTGCCGAATAGGAGATTGATCCATCACTCAGGGAATGCGATCCCAGCATGGCAAAGTCAGCCGGAATGGTTTTTACAAAGTCACCATGTGTGAAAAGACCCGTGAAATGTTTTTTGATACCCCGAAAGATAGGGTGTAAGGTATCCACCTGCGTAGTAATCCGCCCGTCTTCGCGAATGGCGTTTTTGGCTACCTGGCCGCCATGCGACACTACCATGGCTTGCATACCGTAACAGATACCTAAGATGGGTAATGTACTTTGCCAAATACTTCTATCCGGTTGAGGCGCAGAGCCCGCGTGAGGGTTAGCCGGACTGCCGGAAATAATAATTGCGCCATACTTTCCCTCGATTTTTTCCCTACGCGTATCAAGCGGCAAGACATCGGCCGGTAAACCTTGGCGTTCGACCGCTTTACGTACCAGGTCAATATATTGACCCCCGGCATCAAGTATGGCGACACGATCGGGCATTACCTATATTATAGCACGGAATTGATCTGTTAAATCAGTTCAATCGACAGTTTATCAGGAGCAATAATCTTTAATAGTTTGCAACGTATTCGTGAAGATATCATCATTCGGCTCCAGCAGCGTCATGCGAAATCCCTGGACAGAACTATTGAAACCGGTAGTAAGCGGTACGACACAGATGCCGGTAGCCGCCATCAGCTCATAGCAAAACCGTTTATCAAAGGCATTTGAGGCGGTATCCTTGAGTATGGTATCCAGTAGTTTTTGCGCCTTACGATTAGCGGCTGGCTTGACATTTTTTTTCTTCACAAAATCCCGGCTGAACGTAACCGATAGGTAAAACGCACCTTTTGGCTTCACAACCTTTAGGTAGAGACTGTCGCCCAATATTTTCATTGCCTGCCCTGCCCGGGTTTTATACTTGGCGCGTCGGCTGGCTAGGTGTCCAGCGTAGCGGTCATCACCAAATAGGGCCGGTAAGACTGATTGCGGCAAAGTAGTCGAACATACTTCGGTCATCTTAGCCTCCACAATCGAACGGATATAACGAGCAAAGCCAGGGTCGGCGTGGACGTTATAAAATTCAGCCCAGCCGCAACGGCTGCCGGGCCATGGGATTTCTTTGGACAGGCCGCGCATTATAATGGCGGGCACGCCATCGGCTAGCTCGGCTAGCGGCGTAAAATCCTGAGAATTATAGGTTAGGTTGGAATATATTTCATCAGCTATCAAGAATAACTTGTACTGCCGCGCAATGGCCACAAATTCTTCCAGAATATGGCGCGGGTAGACCATGCCGGTAGGGTTATCCGGATTAATGATCAGTAGGCCGGCGATGTCCGGGTTATTATCCACCTGCCGACGTATATCAGCCACGTCCGGAAGCCAGCCATTATCAGGATCAAGACAATATGTTAGTGGGGGGCCGTGGCCATGCGCGGCTTCCAGCGCCGAATGCGTTGGGTAGGCCGGATTAGGCCCCAGCACGCGGGCCTGAGGATTAAGCCAGGTATAAACTTTATTGATCGCATCACCCAATCCATTGAAAAACAGAATATGCTCAGCATAGAGTTGAGCCTTGCCTTCCTGGCTACGCTGCTGTGACAAAAAGTTCCTGGCCGTATCCAAACCCTTTGTTGGCGAGTAGGCATACGAATCCACATTTTGTTTAACCTCATCAGCCACGATGTCGCGGATCCACTGCGGGATTTGCTCCCCTTTAGCAACCGGGTCACCAATGTTTTCCCAGGTAATAGGTATCCCAGTCCCAGCCAGCTTCTCGGCAAATTCCACAATTCCCCGGATTTCATAATGCAGTTCGCCGGCCCCGGGATGTACAATGTTAAGCCTCATTAAGCTTGCACCTAAAACTGCTGTAGAAAGTTAGTGCTAAAAGTGGTATTCAAGGCCTGGCGCCGGCTGTGACGGTCTTTGGCATAGGCCACTAGCTTCTGTACGAGCTCGACATTGCTGATACCGGCCCGGTTCCAGTTATGGGCGTAAAGGCTGCCGGGCAGAGGGTTAACTTCATTAAAATAGATCTGTCCGGTTTTTTTGTCTATCAGCATGTCAACGCGGGCCAGACCGCTGCAACCCAGTGTCTTATAAACATCCAAGGCTAGTGCCTGCGCTTTACTGTATAGAGTTGGATCGAGCTTAGCGGGTATTTCACTGTAGCCTTGAGAGCCTTTGATACCGCCTTTTTTACCGCCGCCTTTGCCATTGCCGATATATTTAGTGTCAAAATCAAAGAAGTCTTCAGCTTCAGTCAACGGACGCTCCAGTAATGCCGGCTGTGGATGATCATTACCCATGATCGGCAAGGTGACTTCAAGCAGGTTGGGCACAGCTTCTTCAACAATGACTTTATCATCATAATGAGCCGCGACTTCCAAGGCATTGCGCAGCTCCGTATCATTACTCGTCCGGTTGATACCGATGCTGGAACCCAGATGGGCTGGCTTCACAAACAGAGGGTATGACAAGACCTTTGTAATAGACTGAACAGCCTTGCCCGGCTCCCGCTCCAGATCAGCTTTGGTAAAATTCAGGAATTTTGATACCGGAATATTGTTAGCGACTGCTATCTCCTTAGACAGCACTTTGTCCATGGCTACTGCGGACGCCGCCACACCGCAGCCGACATAAGCAATTCCGGTCATATCAAGCAATCCCATAAGTGCACCGTCCTCGCCATAAGTACCGTGCATGGCCGGAAAAACAATATCGATTTTGCGAGATTGCTTGCGTCCGGCAATGCCGCTAGCCTTAACGAGCGTCATTCCCCCGTCAAACTGCACGCTGGTGGGCTGGATATGATGTATATAATCCCGGATCCCTCCAGAGCTAAATATGTTAATATCTTTGAGTTTGTCGTCCCAGTACCAAGCACCGTTCTTAGCGACATAAACTGCCTCCACTCGATATTTTTTAGTTAATTCAAGCGGTTTAACGATACTGCTTAAGGCGGTCACGATTGATACATCGTGTTCGGCCGACCGTCCGCCAAAAATTACAGCAACTGTTTCCATAAGCGCCATTATTACAATTAATACCTACAATTACAATATGCAATTGGTTTAGATATAGTTATCGGTCCAGTCGTTTTGCATGACGACTAGGTCGCCAGTGGCTACAAAATGGGTCAGGTTGGTGTAGAACTCCAGAGGATTGGTTTCTACGTGTAATTCACCCTTGAATTTGTTCTTTTCCAGGCCTTCTCTTATATAATCGGTGGCGGAATTCTTCATGAGCACCACCAGGTCTGGCTGAGCATCAGCGATCAGTCTACCAATCTCTATGTGGACACGTTCGGTCTCCTCGCCTTGGTCAACCAGGCCAGGCGTAACATAGATTTTGCGCCTGGCTTTAAGATCTTTGAGCAGCTGAGTACCGGCTCGGATGCCTTCAAGATTTCCGTTATAAGTGTCGTCAACAATCCAGGCACCGCCGAGAGCGTAGGGCTGCATACGGTGTTCAAACGGTGCTGTCTTAGCAATGCCATCCACAACTTGTTTGTCACTAAGCCCCAACTCCAGCACTAAAGCCGCTACCAATGCCAGGTAACCAACTTGGTGCTTACCAACTAACCTACTCTGTAACTTGAGCTCTTTCTTGCCTTTTTTGAGTATAAAACTAATGCCGGTCAGTTCAATTTTTATCTTATCTGTTTTCCAGCCCAGCGCACCATTTTTATCAAACAACTGGTAATCTTTCAGGAACGGTTTAACGCTTGATGATTCATTATTCACGTAAACTCGTTTGTGATCCACCTGTTCAGCAACCGAGAAAATATCTTCGCCGGCGGCCTGAAGTGTCTTGTACTGATCCAGGTGAGCCGGCGCCAATCCGGTGATTATAGCGTGAGTTGGCTGGGTAACACTAGTAAATTTAGCGACGTCGCCAGGCGCACCCTCACCGTATTCAATGATCAGCACGTCTTCACTGCCATTAAGTGATTTTGCAAACTGAGCATGACTGATGCTAACGTTTTTATTGGCCGGTGTGGCAACTACCTTTAAGCCTTCACTAAGGACGGTAGCTAATAATTCTTTCATTGTCGTTTTGCCGTAGCTGCCGGCTATGGCGATCTTAACTCCTGGATGACTGGCGAAGATCTTTGCTGAGTGCTCAATTAAACGCTGTTCAGCCGGCTGGCTGACAAACCAGCGCCCCAGTAGCAAAGGAATAACCAGCAAATGCGCCCAGACAACCGGATAGGCTACTATCAGGGCAGCGCCAAAAGCTATACCACCCGTCAAGTCATGCCAGATACCTAGATAAATAAGCGTAAGCCCAATCAGGATTTGAAGACTCATGCCTATTCTCAGCGCCATCAGTAACAAGCGGGCGGCCATAGTCCGATCTAAGGTCCGGCGTTGCATAACTTTTGAGAAATTATAGGTACGCCAGTACCATTCTAGGTATGGAGAAACCTTGTATTCTGTACTTTGTAACATATATACCAGTGTTCCAGCGTAATGAAATGTGTATAAACTTAGGAAGTTAAGTATCATTTTTTAGAAATCCCGTGATTAATTCTTGAACCCTTTGCGGCTGGTCCAGATGCACGAAATGCTCAGAATCATTTATAACTTCTAAACGCGAACCTTTAATTAGATGCTGATATCTGTGGCCATGATCAACAGGCACGGCTTTGTCTTTATCGGCATAAATTAGTAATGTCGGTAGGGTGATTTTCGCAGCATCGGTCTGCACGTCCTGTCGCACAGTTTTTTTAAAGGTTTCTTTCAGCTGGGGCATTACTAACATATCCGAGCCGGCCACGCCGTACAAGCTTTTGCGCAAAGCCTGGCGATAACGCTCTGGCATCCAGATAGTAGCAACATCCCCGCTTTTAGCGATAATTTTCAGGGCTAACCTTTTAACTTTTTTGTCACTCCTAATGCCTGAAGCAGCCAGTAATATTAGCCTCTTCGGCTTAATAAGCCCGAGCGAAACAGCCCGGATTGCCAGAGCTCCGCCATTACTATGACCAATTAGAGCATAGGGTTGCTTAAACTCCAGTTTTTCAAGTAATGCCCGAAGGAAATGTGCATAATTGTCCAAATCCCAAACCGCCTGTGGTGCTTGGCTACCTCCAAAGCCAGGCAGGTCAACTATTAAGACTTTGTACTCCCCGGCTAGATTGGATTGCAGATTGCTCAAGCCCTTACTGCTATCACCCCAGCCGTGTAGCATTAATATAAGCCTGCCGTTACCTTGCAATTGGTAATGTGTAAGTAGTCCGTCAACAACAATTTGCATGTTGCTATTATACAGCGTAGTTATTAACCAGCTTTATTGAAACAATGAGGCACCACCGCCACTACTACTGCCGCCAAAAAGGCTGTTCAGATCCACTGTCGTACCTTTCAGGGATTGTTGGAGTTCGGTGAAGACCTGCATAACAGGCTTGGCGCCTTCCGGCTTTGTAACAACAACTTTGCCGTAGCTTAAGCCGACAGTAAGACTACCTTTAGTATGATCTTTCTTCTCATCCTTGGCAGTACTGTGCGCACCAATTTGGACTATCTGCTTAGAGCTTTTGTCAACCCATACTGTGAGTGGGGTATGGTCATGATCGGCTAAGCCATCGTTACTGATTGAGTCAGAGGCACCTTTAGGGATGCCTTTACCGATATCGCAAGATTTCATTGCTTTTACGAGGGACAAATCTTTTAGGTTTTTACCGAAGGCTGACATTTTATCGTCATCCAGGCTAAGTTCAAACTTTGTTACTTTTTTACCACTAACTGTATCACTACTCGTACTTTTAATAGTGGTGAAAGGATTTTTCCCATACTGATCGTCCAGCAACTTCAAATCGGCTTTAGTCAGCTTCCAATCCGCATTGAGTATACAATCGCCACCACTCTGCTTAAGCAACGTACTATCAACAACAATCCACTGGTTGGACAGCTCTTTAGCCGTAGCTTGAGCTATTGGAGCTAGTTGGGGACTGAAAGTGCCGGCTAGACCGGCCAGCGGTGTTAAATCTTTGGCCTTAAAGTATAGGTCCTGATTTATATACCGTGCCTCCAGCCCTACATTTACACCGCTCACAGTAACATCTAATTGTGTACCTGCAGTTTTAGTAACCATGTCACTGTCACCCTTAAAATTGACTTTAGCGGCTAGTCCGCCATCATTACCAGTGGGCTCTACGTCCACTTTGCCGTTAAAACTAACCTGTTTCTGTTGTAAGGTATTATTTATGGCTGATTTAAGTATGCTCTCGGGCTTGTTAGGTACAACCACGCCAACATAGGCTGCTGCCGAGACACCACCGATAACCAGGACCACGGCCAAGGCTATAAGGGCGGTCTTGAGTGACCGCTTATTAGAGCTAGTAGCTGGTACTGGTAGAGGAACAGTTTCACCGTCGCTCATTACAGGATTAACCGGTGGGTTAGGTGGTGTAGGGGTGGCGAAATTTCCACTTACAACTGATGATGGAGTCTCTGGTGTAAACGATTCACTAGGATTTGTAGTCGTGGCTGAAGAGATAGGTGAGATAATTGACGGTGCATATTCAGGAACAGAAGTTTGTGATGGTTCAACTGGTGGAAGACCTATAGATGTCTGGGATGAACTTGCGGGATCTAGGGTCTGTGATGACCCGCTCTGCGAAGAATTTAATGACGGCTGAGATGTATTTTTAGAAGACGTTGAATTTTGGGGTTGAATAACCTGGCTTGGCTGAGCCGGGGCAACTGGTTCTTCGTCATCGATATTAAGGTTTTTTATTTCCATGATGGATAGTTGCTCCTTGGCAGCATTTTTGTTTTTATTTACTGAAGCTTAATTATACAGAAGCTGCGTTATTTATCAAAACTGGTGCGCGGGGCGGGACTTGAACCCGCACGCCTTGTAGGCACGACATTTTAAGTGTCGCATGTCTACCTATTCCATCACCCGCGCAAGATATACCCTCTTATTTTTACCACGATGAGTAGGTTGAAGGCTATGACAATTTGGGCAAAGTAGTAGCACTATGGACTCGTATACCGAAATCTAATACGAAATTAATTGGAGGCACCTACGGGATTTGCACCCGTGTACGCGGTTTTGCAGACCGCTGCGTAACTACTCCGCCAAGGCGCCATAGCTTAACAGGGATATTATAACGTATGATAGGTAGTAATAAGCTATGGCATATCAATACTTTTCACACAACGGTACGATTAAACCGATCGAGCAGGCAGTTGTACCGCTTAACAGCATTGAATACTCCTATGGTTTTGGCGTTTATGAAACCATTCGTGTCTCCCGGGGCACTATTTACTTCCTGGACCAGCACATAAGACGGCTGATGGACTCTGCCAAGATTATTACGCTGCCTCATAATTTCTCAATTGAATTCGTGCAAACTGCCGCCCGCGAGCTTATTGAAAAAACCAAAGCCGAAACCTGCAATTTAAAAATACTGCTCATTGGCGGCTCCTCGCCCGAAACGGCCGACCTATACCTGTTATGTCTGAACCCGTTGTTTCCCGAGCGCCAACTTTATAAAAATGGCGCCGCCGGCATTACACATCGCTACGAACGCGAATTTCCGCACGCTAAAACGCTCAACATGCTGCCCAGCTATCTGGCCTACCGCCAGGCCCGGACAGCCGGCGCCTATGATGCCCTGCTGGTCAATCGCCAAGACTGCATCACAGAAGGCACCCGCACCAATTTCTTTGCTATAAAGGACCGGCTGATCGTATCGCCGCCGGAAGCTGATATCTTGCCGGGTGTGATGCGGGAAGTCGTATTAGGCGTCGCCAGGCAAAACGATTTTAAGATCACCGAGCAGGCTATCAAGCTCGATGATATTGCCGGTTACGACGGCGCCTTCCTGACCAGTACCTCGTCTAAAATCATACCGCTCAAGTCCATTGACGAACATAGCTGGGGAACTATACCAGTCCCGCTGCAAGAATTGATGTCCGCCCTCAATCAGTGCCTGGATAATTTAGCCGATAAAACCCCGCAGATCTAAAGAATGCGAGCAATTATTTTCACCGGCGGTACGGTGCGTCAGGGAAAGTTCACACAGCAGGCCATTGCCGGCGCCGATATTATCATGGCTGCCGATAGCGGCGCGCGTGCAGCCATGGACGTTGGAGTTTTCCCCTCGCTGGTTATCGGAGATTTTGATTCGCTGGACCGCGGCAGCAAAGCTGTTTTGGAAAAAAAAGGTTGCCAATTTATTGTCCACAGCAGCGCCAAAGACCAGACTGACACCGAGTTAGCTGTGCGCTACGCCATCGACCATCAGGCCAGCCACCTTACCATTATCGGCGGTATCGAGGGTGATCGGTTAGACCATATATTGGCCAATGTATTTTCAGTAATGGACGCCGAAATCCCAATAAAATTTGTTAATGGACCGGTTGAAGCCTGGATAGCCAAAGGCCCGGCCAATGTCAGCGTAGACGGTAATAGTTCGGATCAGCTCTCGCTTATTCCTCTAACCAGCGAGGTCACCAAAGTTGAGACAAGCCATCTCAGATACACCTTGCGTGGTGAGACTCTTTACCAGCAGCAAGCCCGTGGTATCAGCAACGTTTTAACCCAGCCACAGGCCAGTGTCGCGTTTGCAAGCGGTACGTTGCTGTTTGTCCATACTGCAGTTTCCCGTTGACAACTCCCCAAACAAGCTTCTATCATAAGGAAGACCGTTAGGGGAGCTCGTAATCCGGGCTGAGAGGATGACTACAGTCATCGACCCATATAACCTGTTCGGATAATGCCGGCGTAGGGAATTGAATCATTCAATTGTTTTATGTCCGGGCATTATCTGTCCGGTTTTTTTATAATCATCAACCGTAAAAGTGGAGAGCATGATGAAATTCACAAAAATAGCAGTGCCCATAGTTGTGGTAATAGTCATAGCATTAGGTGTGGGCGTGGCTACCTGGCACAACCATCCGACCAAGGTAGACAGTTCGCTCACTAAAGTCAGGGTAGCAATGGACTGGACACCAAATACCAATCACACCGGAATGTATGTAGCTAAGGCCAAAGGCTGGTATAAAAGCCAGGGTATTAATCTGGAAATCCTGCCATACTCGGCCAATGTTTCTTCGAGTAGTCTTGTGCTAAGCGGTAAAGCTGATGTGGGCATCAGCACTACGGAAGATATAGTCGCCTACAACGCAAAAAAGCAGCCGCTGGTGGCGCTAGGCGCCATAGTTCAACATAATACGTCGGGTTTTATAGTGCGGTCCGATTCAGGCATCAACAGCCCGAAGGATTTAGACGGTAAAGTATACGGCGGTTACGGTTCGTTATCGGAAAATGCCGTGGTAAGCGAAGTTATCAAAAAAGACGGCGGCACAGGTGATTTTAAGAATGTCACCTTAAATGTCGAAGCCATGCAGGCCCTGGAAAGCAAAAAAATTGATTTTGTCTGGGCTTTTGAGGGTTGGGAAGTTATAGAGGCCAAACACGACGGTGTGGCCACTAAGTTTTTCCCGATAACCTCGTATGGTATTCCTGACGGACCTAATTTAGCTTATGCGGCCACACCGGGACAGATTAAACAGCAACCGGATATTTTGAAACGTTTTATGGCAGCTACCGCCCAAGGTTACGAGTATGCCCGCCGCTACCCCAAAGAGTCCGCACAATTACTCATTAGTACCACATCAAAAGCCACCTTCCCCGATCCCAGTCTGGTCTTTGACAGCCAGACATTCCTGAGTAGCCACTATGCCGATAACGGTAGGAAATGGGGCGTTCAGGACCGGAAGTCCTGGCATGACTACCCAAAGTTCATGTTGGACGCCGGCGTGGTTGCTGACAAGTCAGGCAAACCCGTGCAAACCTTAAAATATGATCAATTATTTACCAATCAGTTCGTGCAATAAATGAGGGTAATAGTCAGACACGCTCTATGGGTGCAATAAAACTCTCTGTTAAAAATCTCGCCAAAACATTTTCCAGCAAAGACGGGAACCTAGAAGTCCTGGAGTCAATTACCATGCATGTAAACCGGGGAGAGTTCGTAAGTATTATCGGCCCCAGTGGCTGCGGCAAAAGCACGTTGTTTAACATAATAGCCGGCGTTGCCGACCAAACAGCCGGTACCGTAGCCATAGACAGCAAAGCAAAAGCGGATCGACTTGGTAAATCCGGTTATATGCCCCAAAATCCCCTACTCCTCCCCTGGAAAACGGTTCGAGGCAACGTTATGCTTGGGCTTTTATTACGGCATGAACCAATCAATCGCGCCCAAGAGCAAGCCGACACTCTGCTGGAAAAATTCGGACTCCTGGATTTCGCCGATCAATACCCGGATATATTGTCTGGCGGTATGGCCCAGAAAGTCGCGCTGCTAAGAACAATATTATTCAATAAAAGCTTTTTATTAATGGACGAACCTTTCGGTGCACTTGATGCTATCACCCGTTTGGACATGCAAATGTGGTTATTGGATGTCTGGAACGAAGTTCGCTCGACTGTGCTGTTTATCACACATGATATTCGTGAGGCTATCCTGCTTTCAGACAGAATATACGTTTTAGGTAACCGACCGGCTAAAGTTATTAAAGAGGTCTCTGTTAATCTTCCCAGGCCGCGCCGGCGTGACTTCTTAAGCAGGAAAGATTCGATACTTTTAGAGGCAGAACTGGAAAATATATTGTTACGGCTATGAAATTCAAAAAGTTATTAAATTATTTTCCGGCATTTATGATACTCCTAACCTTTGTCGCGGTTTGGGAAATAGGTGTCCGGGTGGCAGGTGTCAGCGATAACATCCTGCCGGCCCCAAGCCTAATCATCACGTTTTCGGTTCCGTATTGGAAGGAGCTACTAGGTCATGCTTTGCAGACAATGCTGGAAGCCATACTCGGTCTTCTGGCAGCAATTGGCTTTGGTGTGATCACTGCCATAGCGCTTGATGCTTCGGCATCAGTTCGAAAAGCCCTGTATCCCTTACTCGTATCCTCACAGACGATTCCCATAATCGCTTTGAGCCCGCTATTACTGATTTGGATAGGTTATGGCTTGTTGCCAAAAGTAATTATCGTCACATTATATTGCTTCTTCCCCATAACCATAGCCATGGCCGGCGGGCTGGCTGCCGTAGATTCCCAGCAGATCAACCTTTTTCGCAGTATGCGGGCCTCTAACTTACAAATACTCAGACTGGTAAAAATTCCATCAGCCATGCCGTCATTTTTTTCGGGACTAAAAATTGCCGTGACCTATAGTATGATTGGCGCAATCGTCGGGGAATACGTCGGTGCTTACAAAGGGCTGGGTATCTTTATACAAACATCCGCCAACGCTCATGCTATTCCGCTAGTGTTTGCGGCAATTTTCGTTACGGCCATCGTCAGTCTAATGTTATTTGGTTTAGTCGGGCTTATCGAACGAAAAATGCTACCTTGGCATTACAGAAAGTAAGAAACTCTTATTTAGACAGCTGGTCCTTGGGTTTACAGAGATTTAATCTGGCGCTTTTCTCACTAAAAGCCCTATAATGGGCGGTAATGCCTGAACAGTCCTCTTCTTTAAACAAGCTACTTATAGATCAGTTGGTGCTAGCGCGCCAGCGCGATCAGCAGGCCAACGAAAATAATGCTAAAGGTGTGGGCGTGGAAGTTCCGGTCACCGGTACTGTGCTGTCGAGTGCCTACGAGCAACTGCGGAACGCGGCTGAATATGCCGAAGAACATCTGTTGCTGCAGCGGGCCATCAAACGCTTCTGCAAACGTAATCTGTTCCTGGCCAAACAACACGCCGATGTGCTAGGCCGGGAGTTAATCGTCGAGCTAGTACAAGCTGGCTACCTGCAAAACGGGCGCGTTGGTACCGAAACCGCCGGCCGGCTGAACCAGGTGATTAAAGAGTATATGGAAACTTACGGTCACTTGCGGCAAGCCCGCGTGGACCGTGAGATAGCCATGGGTTGGGTGTTGGCATTTATTTCGGTTGAGATAGAGAACCTACTTAACCCGCATTCCCAACAACAGGTAACGGTCTATTTCGCCTATCAGCACTTCTTGCAGACGATCGCCAAGGACCAATTTACACACTTGCCGGAGAGCAACAGTTATGAGCTATGCATGTATATCGCGGTGCATCAGGCGCTATTAAAGTCAGATGCCGACATTGTAAGGCATGAACTATTCGGCCTGTATCAAATGTCTGCTCAGGATATTCATGGCTTTAAAGCTTTTAACGAACAGATAGACAAGCTTTATACGAGCGAGCTAACTGCTCGGCTCAAACGTATCATCAGCCGTTACGGCGCGCCGTTTCGGGTGCTCAAAAGCTTGATTGATGACCGGTCCAATACACCTGAGCTTCTGCAAGACAAGCAATTATTTATGGATGCCTACCGGGTGCAGATTAATCACGAGTATAAACAGGTCCGTCGGCGGCTCGATCGGGGATTGGTTAAGAGTATTGTTTTTATTATTATCACTAAGGTAATTATCGGCCTCGCAATCGAGGTGCCTTATGATATTTTAGTGCACGGCAGCGTGGTAATCTTACCGCTTAGCGTTAACCTACTCTTTCCACCTTTATACATGGCGAGCCTCCAGCTCAGCCTTAAACCACCCTCGGCGTCCAATGCGCAGACACTCTACAATTACATGGAGACCCTGTTATATGGCGACGGCGACATACAGATTTATGCGGCCGAAAAAAGGCAAGAATCTCCGGCTACACGTTTTCTGTATGCCATTTTCTTTTTTATTCCAGTAGTCTTGAGTGTTCTTCTGCTACAAAAAATAGGCTTCAACTTCGTGCAGATGATCATTTTCTTTATATTTTTCTCAACCGCCAGTTTCCTGGGCTTCCGCCTGAGCACTATGGTGCGCGAACTGGAGCTTACCAGCCGGCAAACCGGCCTTCTAGCTTCGCTGCGCGATTTCTTCTATCTGCCTTTCATACTATCCGGACAATGGCTGTCTAGAAAATACAGCAAACTGAACCTGGTAGCCCGTTTCCTGGACATTGCTATCGAATTACCGCTGAAGGCAATCCTGCGTTTAGTCCGGCAATGGATCCGCTTCTTAAACGAAAAACGCGACGAGCTGTATTGATTGGATACCGCCCGTCTGGTTTGCTCATTATGGCACTATAAACAGCTGAAAACCAGGTATCTACTCCTAAGCATAAGTTTTACATTTAAACAATAATATTGACAATTTATTAATAATAATGTATATTTACCGCCACAACGCTTATTTAAAGTGAAGGGGGCAAGGTTATGCCTGAGGGAAACCAAGGTCCAGGATTACCATATTTTTATC
>JBBRXZ010000015.1:0-20033 GCA_038238095.1 Saccharimonadales bacterium (SeqCode) | reverse complement strand
TGCCCCGTAGTATCAATCGTACAAGGTAATGTCCCGGTCATGGACCATAGCGTTCCAGTATTAGCAGCTGAACCGCCAACGACTAGGATGGTTCTTCCATAGTTCATCACGAAGCCTGAAGCAAAGTCAGTCGGCCTAGTCCAAGCGCCGGAGTGAGCTATCCAAGGTCCGTTCTGGCTGGTAGTAGTCTGTCCGGTAAGGAGGACTTCATCGCCATCAACCAATGTATAGGTATCAATGGTTTGCAGTCCTGTAAGAGCGACATTAGCTGTCGAGACTACTTTGGCATTGACCAGCATTGGTACACGCAAGTTGAGTCTGGAGGTACCAGCGTTACTAACATCAGAGAGATTATTAGCTGCTTGCAGGCCACCAGTGATACGGCTGTCATTGCCCTGGGTAGCAGTACCAGCAGTGGTGCCGTAGGTTACAGCTAGAGTTCTATCAACCGTCAGGTCTCCCCCGCCAGTAAGACCGGTGCCGCTATTGATCTGTCTGCTGGTAGGGGCTTTACTGGTGAGACCGGGAACGGTCGGCAGGGTGGCCGTACCACCCAGGTCTCCAGCCAGTTGTAGCTTACCCTTAGTGGTAGTAGTAGCATCAGGTGTACTGGTGCTAGTGACTTGGGTATCTACATAGGTCTTAGTAGCTTTCTGGCTAGGATACTTAACATCAGAGTTAGCAGCTAGAGTACCATCAGTGTCTTTATTGGCTATGTTCTCTGCTGTGTAGCCAAGTGAGTCTTGTTTAGTGTTTAGGGCTGTCTGCTGTGCGGTTGAGACAGGCTTACTGGTATCGGAAGTATTGTCTACATTACTAAGCCCTACATCACCTTTAGTTACGATCACATCAGCACTTAGGGGATGGGTGTTAATGGTGCGGGTGGTGTTTACTTTACCAGCTAATCCCGGCACAGTCGGCAGGGCTGCTGTGCCGGCTAGATCACCTGCTAACTGGACTATGCCCTTTGTAGTGGTTGTAGCATCGGGGGGGGTGCAATACTAGTAACCTGGTTGTCTACATAGGCTTTGGTAGCAGCGTCCTGGGCAATGGTAGGGTCAGCTACATTAATGGCTTTATGGGAGTTAAAGGAGATATCTGACGTGGGGGTAGCCGCTTGATCCAGTCTGGGCATGGTATGGACGTGCCCGGCATCAGCGGCTTTACCGGTAGATCCAGCGGCTTGAGTGCCTAGTGGAGCAATGTCTGCGGAGGTGCTGTCGAGCATGACGCCAGCTGCGGGAGTAGCCCAGCTGGTAGCGCTGGCACTAGTTGCGGTTAGTACCTGACCAGCAGCACTAGGGGCAGTGCCGGGGAGCGTGACACCGTTAACCTTAGCAACTGTGGGGCTAGTGGCTGTGCCACTAAGATCCCCAGCCAGCTGTAGTTTACCTTTGGTAGTAGCATCAGCGTCAGGCGTAGAGCCGGAACTGGCTACACCGTCTACATAGCCTTTGTTGGCTGTCTCTGTGGAAACGGTTGGCGTGGGTACTATAGGAGCTGAGCTAAAGGTCTTGACTCCGGCAATGGTCTCGGCATTAGCTTTATGGACGACTGCACTATCGTCGGCTTTAGTAGCTAGCCCTGGTACGGTAGGGGCCGTAGCGGTGCCGCCCAAATCATTAGTTAGTTGGACGATGCCTTTGGTAGTTGTGGTGGCATCAGGTGCCCCAGACGAAACAGTACTATCTACATAAGTCTTATTAGCTGACTGAGAACCAAGAGTTGGTGTTGGGACTACCGGGGAGGAGTTAAAAGTTTTAGTGCCAGCAATCGTTTCATTACCAGCATTATGGATAACGGTGTTGTCATCGGCTTTAGCGGCAACTACACCGACATCTTTAATAGTACCGTCTGGGTTGTGGGCCTGGTTTAGGAAGTCATTGAGGATGGTGCCCCAAGTGCCATCATCACTGCCGGGACTTGGGAGGCGAGCGGTCATGAGAGCTTAAACTCTCTTTTGGTTGTCTGTGGCAAATAATTCATAATTACTTTTGTGTATAGCCTCTTTAAAATGTCCCCATTTGTCACGAACTTTGTCTCAATAATACCATAAGCATTGGGCTTAAAAACGCCAGCAACCATAATTAGCTATTTGTAAGCCAATTCAAACTCTTAAGGTTATGGAGTTATACACAGTTTCAGATATCAAAGTTTGACCAAGAGACTGTAGAGAAAGTAGACTATAAATGTTAGGCCTGTCCCATTTGAAAGTCGGCTTCATGCCGTTGAAGGGTAACCTTCTAGGATGAGGATGGGCCTTTTAAGTTAGCTTGTTAGATTCTACTAGTTTGTTATTTTCTACTTGCGCAGTATATTATGCTTATGGTACGATGCAGGAACGATAAGCTAAAATTAAATAGAAATTAAAACAAGTGAGGAAAAAGTTATGTTAAACAATTTTGCAATATTGGACTTCAGCGCCCCTGAACTGATGATCATTCTGGCGATAGTCTTGCTGCTCTTCGGCGGCAAAAAGCTGCCCGAGCTATCACGCAGCTTAGGCGAATCATTTAAAGAACTCAAAAAGAGCGCTTCGGCAGCCGGTGACTTGCGCCAAGAGGTCAAGACTCAGGTTAATGATGTAAAGTCCAGCATTGTTGGCACAAGCCAGCCAAAAGCCTAGTGACATAAAACTGCCTTAACTTCAGTTTTGATCCAATACTCAAAACCTGAAGAATAATATGATACGGTTCAAAACTTGCTTCAACAGATGAAAAAAGAGGCTACTGCTTCCATAGTTTAAGCGTGGTGCCCCGGGTAGGATTCGAACCTACGACCTTAGGCTTAGAAGTCCTCTGCTCTATCCAGCTGAGCTACCAGGGCACGCATCATTAGTGTATACTATAGAGGTATACTAAAAAATAAAAACGGTTAGCAGATGTTGGTCTTTGTCTTATTACTAATTTTTATAGGCCTTGCCGCGGGCCTGGCCTGGTTTTTAATATCTCATGACCACGGTGAAAAGGAGCCCATAGCCATGCTTTGGGTAGCGTCTGCCTTTGGCTTAGCCGGCGGCTTGCTAGCCGGTTTGCTGGAGGGTTTGATGCTTTCGCCAGACCGTCTCTTGCCTGGGACACCCCGTACCACGTTGCTGATGGCGGCTCTGGGCGTCGGCATAATTGAAGAAGCCTGTAAATTTGTGCCATTGTCCCTTGTGATCTTTAAACGGCGGTATTTTAATGAGCACACCGACGGGGTCATATACTTTGCGTTGACCGGCCTGAGCTTTGGGCTAACGGAAAATATTCTTTACACACTGCACTTTGGTTCCAGGGCCGGCCTGCTCCGTGTGTTCCTGACACCTATATTCCACGCTGCAATAACCGCTATGGTTGGTTACTTTCTGGCCAAACGCAAAGTTGCCCACCAGTCGCCGTTTGGTGTCTGGCTACCGCTAGCCGCTGCTATGATATTGCACGGGTTATATGACTTCGGGTTGTTATCCGGCTCAGGGCTGTACGCGGCCGGCTCTTTGCTGATAACACTGGGCATGAGTTCCGGATTGTTCGTATTGTTTTTGTTAGCCAACAGGCAGGATCAAAACAAGGGTCTCAGCGCTCTTACTGCGTCGGGTCAGCCCAAAGATGAAGTCAAAGCGTTGCTGGCCTTACTGTTTGGCATTACGGGTATCATCGGTGCTCTATTTATGGCGCTGATTGGTCTGGTTCTGGGCATCTCCGGCATGGTTATGGGCACCATGTCACGTTCCAGCAACAAGCGGGGTCTTAGCACGGCCGGACTTGTCTTGTCGAGTGTAGCTATATTGGCAGGTCTGGCTACCTGGACCCATGCCCTTAAGCAAAACACGTCTTTGAATCAAATTTCTCCTGGAACACCTCTGCACCGGGCCCAAAGTACGGCTCCTTCGGTTCTGACGGCTGATCTCTCTACCCCCTGTTATTCGGTGGGCTTTATCGACAAACTCAATGTTAGTAACAGCTCTGAAAGTTGTGATATGCAGGCCTTTAATGGGCCGGAGATCGCCACTTCAACTGATGCCTATAAAATCTATGTTAATAAATCCACCATCGCTGATGCCGATGCATTTACTGGAATTGCCAAACAGGCTCTGGATAAGGACGTCAAAGATAGTTTGCCTAATTTTAGTATTACTACGGAGCGGGTAGCATCGTTCGCCGGCAGCCCGGCCTATATGGTAAATGTCTTTAACAAAGCTCAAGGCGTGGCGGTTATCGAAGCTGCTGTTCTGCATAAAGAAGATAACGCCAGCAATGTTTTTATCCTCGTCCACGCTATTAATAGCCGGACTGCGGATTTAAACATCCTGGAAGCAGGCTGGCAATGGAAGTAAATACCTCTGTGATATGTGCGGACAAATGTTACTTAGTTCTATCTTTTGTAAATTAACTAAATTTATTATACCAGGCAAGTCAAACGATTATTTCATAGGCGGCTATTACCTTAATGGTTACAATAAATAATTCTGAGTACTAATTAAGGTACTTAAGTAAATGATTGATTCACTATCAATTGGAGGGTAAAATTATGAACAAATTAACACGCTTAAGCGCTATAAGTGCATCACTTGCCACATCGGGCTGTATAGGCATCAGCGGGCTTGCCTCGGCAGCCACTATCAGTACCACAGGACCAGGTTCCTATAATGCTGTTAGCAGCAGTTACTCTAACAGTAATGGCGGCTATGGTTCCGGATGGTCAGGCATGAGTAATGTTAACTGGGATAACATGAACCCAAGTACCTGGCAAAATAACGGCCAGAGTTTCAGTAGCTGGTGGAGCCATATGAACCGTCAGATGAGCCAATCCAACTCTAATGGCTGGTCACATGGTAATAATGGAAATTCCAGCTGGACACCATCTGGCAATAGCTGGCAGAGTACATGGTCTAACTGGAATCCGTCCACTTGGCAGTCTAACGGTCAAAGCTATGGAAATTGGCACAGCCGGATGCTTAAGTACCTAACCGGCAACTACAATAGCTGGATGCACAATTGGAATAATGCCGGCAATGCTAATAATTCCAATAGCAATAATACTAACGCGGGCGTTACAAACGGCACCGGCAATGGCTCCAATAGCGGTGGCTCTGGTGGCACCTCCGGCAGCATCAATAACACCGGCCCCGGCTCCACGAATGAAATTAATAGTAGCAATGAGAACTCTCGGAGCACTAACAATAGCACTAACGTTAGCATGAGCAGTACTAACTCCCAGTCAGCCAGCAGCGGTAACGCCAGCAGTAGTGGTAATACCTATGGTGGCAGCGCAAGCTCAGGTAGTGCCAACAACCAGGCCAGTAGCCAAGCCAGCGTGCAGGTTACAAATAATAGCAGTGGCAGTGGAAGCACCGGTAATGGCTCGAGCAGTGCCGGAGGCGGCTCCATTAGCAATACGGGCCCAGGATCAAGGAACAATATAGATTCTTCCTATCGAAGCAGCTCCAGCCAAACCAATAACACCCATGTAAATACTAACAACAGCAGTTCGCAAACTGCCCACAGCGGTAACGCCAGCAGTAATGGCAACACCTATGGTGGTAGTGCCAACTCCGGTTCAGCTATGAATAGCTCGGATAGTAACACTAACGTCGAAATACAAAATAGCTAAAACTAACCAACTTTAAAGCCAAGAGAGACGGATCACCCCCGTCTCTCTTTTTACTACCTTTGAATTCTGGTCATAATTGCGTGGTGCAGCACGATGAGCAAAGTTATAACGGTACTCCGTAGTCACCAAGTCGCTGTACCGACGGTATTATAACAGACAAGGAATTGATTATTTGCTGTTGAATTAACCTGCATATTTGCTACAATTGTAATGAAAGGAGGCATAATGCCTACTATTTTACCTATATCCGAACTGCGACACTATACGGACGTTTTAAATCGCGTTGATGTAAATAAGCCGGTATATTTGACTCGAAATGGTCGAGGTACGTACGTAATTTCTAAACTTGACGATTACGATCGCGAGACAACAGTTGAAGACTTTCTTAAAGAAATTAAAAAAGGTGAGGTATCTGCCGAAAAGGGTAAGATGGTGTCGATTGACAAGATTGCAAAGGATCTCGATATACAGTTATGAGGGTGGCGTTTTCGCCAGCAGCTGAACATGATTTAGGTGGTTTGTTCTCTTACATCAAACATAATCTTAAGAACGAGGTCGCGGCACGCAACACAGCCACAAAAATATTGAAACGTGCTCAAACTCTCGCAGATTTTCCTGAAATGGGGGCAAACCTTACTACTATTGATCCTAGGCTTGACGGCTATCGCTACCTAGTGGCAGGCAACTACTTGATCGTCTATAAGGTGACTCCTAGAGAGGTGCAGATTGTGCGAATTCTGTATGCCCGCTCTGATTACGTGCAATTACTACGAGCCGATAAATCTTAGTGCCGCAGTGCAGCGCACAGGGTCAGCAGTGAGAATTAAAACAAATGACTCTCTTTCGGAGGTCTCAATTTCTATGTTACACAAAAATGGTGCAGCACGATGACCAAAGTTATAACTACAGTCCGTTGTCATCATGTTGCTGTACCGGCGCTATAAACTAAAAAGAAAGCGGGCTGGCCGACTCTATCCAGTGTCGGCGTCCCGCATTCTAGTTCAAATATACACTCGTTAGCGCTCAAAGTCAATATGCTCATCTTGTCGAGTAATGACGATAAGACGTTTTATCGACTTTGCGAGACTAAATTGCCGTTCAACTTCACTCAATAATTTCTTAGTAGGGATGCGGCCGTCCATTCGGCGTAAATCAAATATGATATTCGGTGACTGCTGCAATGCCAATCTCAAGTTATTCTCGATAGTGCGCGAGCTCTTTCCCTTAGGACTCTTGATTTCCCATAGCAAACCCCTCATTTCTATGTCTGGAGTCTTCCTGCCTTTACGACGATCAGGTAGCAAAAATGTCACATCGTAACCAAGCTTGGCAGCCAAAAAGTCAACCGCGACCTTTTCATGAATTGCAATAAAAACACCGGGTGGTACGATGATTGTGCCGATTCGTTTTCTTGCCATGAAGCCAATCTTAGCATGAAGATTAAAGGTTTGTATCGAATTGATCAACCAAACTTGTAAATGGAGACTCATCTTACGGAGTTATTTTATTTCGACGTATAAAAGGCTGGATTAGTGGTGCGCTTATCGAGGTATAATAATAGACTGAGCGGGCGTGGTGTAGCGATAACACTCTAGTTTTCCAAACTAGCAACGGGAGTTTGACTCTCCCCGCCCGCACCATAATTAGATATCATGCAGGACGGTTATGCGGGCGCCCAAGCTGTTAAGGCGCTCAGCCAGATCTTCGTAACCGCGGTTGATGGTGTAGACATTGCGCAGGATGGAGTTGCCTGGAGCAGCTAACATACCTATTAGTAACATCACGGCTGGACGGATACCGCTGGGACAGACCATGTCGGCAGGCTTAAAACGGGTCGGACCTTCAATAAAAACGCGGTGCGGGTCAGCCAATTCCAGATTAACACCAATCTTTTTCATCTCGGTGTACATAAGCGCCCTGTCCTCATATATCCAATCATGAATCATGGTCCGGCCGTGCGCCACAGCCACGATCGGCACAAAGTAAGGCAGGTGGTCGATGTTCAGGCCGGGGAAGACATTGGGATGAATCTTTTCAACTGGCGCCACAAGCTTGCCATTATGTTTATGGATTTTCAGGTCCACGAGATCAGTCCGGCCATTTTCAGCTTTATAGGTTTTGCTTATATCACACTTTAAGCCCATTTTTTCCAGCTTTAAGAGTTCAAGTTCCAGAAATTCAATCGGCGCGCGCTTAATCCTGATCGTCGAATCGGTAGTGACAGCCGCCGCAATGAAAGTCATGGCTTCTACCGGGTCTTCAGCCGGAGCGTAGGTTATATTTTTGCGAATGTCTTTGACTCCTTGGACCCGCAAAGTACTGGTGCCGATACCTTCAATCTGCACGCCCAGTCTTTGCAGGAAAAAACACAGGTCCTGCACCATATAATTAGCGCTGGCCATTTTGATAACCGTTTCGCCCGGTATGCGTGCTGCCGCCATCAAAATGTTTTCGGTAGTCGTGTCGCCGGATTCGTAAAGTACGACCGAGCGGCTTGGTAACTGCGGAGTAGACATGACTCTGTAGCGCCCGGATTTTGTCAGAACGCCGACGCCAAACTCTTCCAGGCCATATAAATGTGGCAGCACAGTTCGCCGGCCCAGTTCACAACCGCCGGCGTAGGGGATAGTGAACTCGCGCTGCATGTGCATAAGCGGCCCGATAAACATGATAACGCTGCGTGTCTTGCGGGCCGCCACTTTATTCATTCTTTCCAGGTCAAGCACTGACGGCGGTTTAATCTCCAGGTCATTATCGGACAGCCAGCGGACCTGCACGCCAATGCTGGTCAATACTTCGATCAGACGATTGACTTCCTCTATCCGGGCAACGTTCTTAAGACGCGTAGTGCCCTTATTAAGCAAACTGGCGCAGAGCAGGGCCACAGTCGCGTTTTTGCTGGTTTTAAGGGTAATTTCACCTTTTAGCTCGTGGCCGCCTTCAATTAGAAGATTAATGGCGCCTTGGTTCAGGCTTATTAACTGCTTATTCAATACATCACTGATGCGGCCCATTGTTTCCAGGCTCAGGTTTTGGCGGCCGTGCTCCATGCGGTTGACGGCGGATTGGGAAGTGTTCAGGCGGCGGGCAAATTCAGCCTGGGTAAAGCCCTTATCCTGTCTTACCTGAGCAATTAGATGACCGATTTTTTCATTTGTAGATAGCATTAGTCCACAGATAATATCATACGTGACGTTAGCGCTGCAATACCAAGCACCTGACTAATATAGATCAATTTGGTTCCAATCCACATCTGTTACAATAAGTATATGATCTAGCTGCGGAGGTTGATTCCGGCATGCATTTAGAGAACTAAGAGGGGAGATAGTAGTGATCGACCATGAAATTGAAAAATTAATTCTCGCCGAGACAAATAGGCAAGCCGAGGGTCTGGAAATGATTCCAAGTGAAAATCATACCTCTAATGACGTGCTCCAGGCTCTTGGTTCCCGCCTGACAGATAAGTACTCGGAAGGCTATCCGGGCCAACGCTATTATGGCGGCTGTGAATTTGTTGACCAGGTAGAAAATATTGCCCGCGATCGTGCTAAAACCCTGTTCGGTGTTGACCATGCCAACGTCCAAGGTTATTCGGGTTCCCCCGCTAACCAGGCGGTGTTTTTTGCCTTACTTGACCCGGGAGATACCGTAATGGGCCTGGAGATGTATTTTGGCGGGCATTTGACGCACGGGCTTAAAGTTAACTTTTCGGGCACTTTGTACCGCTCAGTCCAATACCAGACGGGCCATGATGGTTATCTTGACTATGATGCCATGCAAACCATGGCGAAAAAGGAAAAGCCAAAATTATTAATTGTCGGCGCAACTGCCTACCCGCGGATTTTTGATTGGGAAAGATTGCGCGAAATTGCTGATAGTGTAGGGGCCTGGCTACTAGCGGATGTTTCGCATATTGCAGGACTGATTGTGGGCGGTGAGCACCCATCACCGTCAGGCATAGCCGATGTAATCATGACGACTACACATAAGACATTGCGGGGTCCAAGGGGCGCGTTGATTCTTTGTAATGGTGACCCATCAAAGCCTTTGAAAAAGGCTGAACGTTTACCGGAAAATTTGCCGACGCTCATTGACCGTGCAATTATACCTGGCTTACAAGGGGGTCCACACAATCACCAGACAGCGGCTATAGCTGTAGCTCTCCATGAGGCTGCCCAGCCGGAATTTAAATTGTATGCCCAGCAGATTGTTAAAAATTCTAAAACGCTGGCTGAAAAGTTAATGAAAAAAGATTACCAGCTTGTTACCGGAGGCACCGACAATCATTTGCTACTTGTTGACTTAACGAATAAGAACGTTAAAGGTGCTGATGCCGAGAAAGCTTTGGAAACGGCAGGAATTACAGTTAATAAGAACACGGTACCTTTTGATCCGCGTTCACCATTTGACCCCAGTGGTATTCGTTTGGGTACACCAGCCTTGACTACCCGTGGCATGAAAGAAGCAGAAATGGAACAGGTAGCGGAATGGATAGATGCTGCCATTACAAATTATCAGGATGAAGCAAAGCTTAACAAGTTAAGGAATGAGATTAAGCGATTTGCCTTAGCGTTCCCACTCCCGCTGGCAGCAGCTAATTCTTAACCTGCCAATGGTTTCATGGCAGCAGCTCCGGTTCCTGTACCAGATTTATATTAAATTTATCAGCTACGGCATCGACGATTTTCTGCTTGAAAGCCAGCAGGTCGGTGGTGTTTTTAGCCTTTTCGTTAACTAAAACCAGGGCTTGGGCGGGCCAGGTGGCCATGCCGGTGGCGGCGTCATGGAAGTTCTTAAAGCCGGCCTGCTCGATTAACCAGGCGGCAGGAATTTTGACAGAACCGTCGGCCAACGGCCAAGCTGGCAAATCAGGATAGCTAGCCCGTATTTGAACCAGGTCGCTGGCACTAATGATCGGGTTAGCGAAAAAGGAGCCAGTATTATGGATTTTGGCCAGATCCGGCAGCTTGCCGCGGCGGATAGCTATAACTGCTTGCCGCAGTAAATCCGGGGTGACTCTGGTTATGCCATTTTGATCGAAATAACTCTGGACGCTACCGTAATAAGGCGGAGCCGGGTTAGCTTTGGTTAGGTGTAGGGTCAGGGAGGTAATGAAGAAACGGCCGCGGTCCGCGGTCTTAAACCGGCTGGTTCGATAGGCAAAACCGCAATCGCTGGTGGCGAGAGTTACAAAATCGCCAGCCTGAGTGTCAAACGCTTCGACGGTGGTAAGCGTCTGGGCAATCTCCTGGCCATAAGCACCGACATTCTGAATTGGTGTAGCCCCGGCTGTGCCGGGAATCAAGCTGAGCGCCTCAATGCCGGTTAAACCTGCTTGAACCGTGCGCTCTACCACATTGTCCCAATTCTCGCCGGCTCCAACCGTTATGTAAACATGGCTATCATCTTCATTGGAAACTTCGTAACCCTGTATCTTGTTGACAATTACTAAACCCGGGTAGCCTTCATCGCGCCAGACAATATTGCTGCCACCGCCAATCATTAACAGCGATAACTTGTGCGTCTTGGCCCAACTTAGTGCTTCCAGCACTTCCGTGCGGCCGGTTATCTCTGCCATATAGGCTGCCGGGCCACCCAGTCCCATAGTGGAATAGTTCGCCAGGCTGACGTTGTGTAAAATATTCACTGCATTCATTATATATAGCTTCTGGTCAGGTCGGCTATCAATTTAAAAGATGCCGTTTTAGAAGACTCTCAGCAGAAGCTTGCGCTCGGTTGGTCATGGTACTATTATGAGAGCATATGAATGATTTAAATGCCCCTTATGTTTCCTTAGGTAATCACTTAAGATATGTGCGTGAGCAGTCCAAGCAGAGCCTAGCCGAGGTTTCAGGTGCCGTTGAGATCGAGGAACAGCATTTACAGCGTATAGAAGCCGGCCTGGAACGACCCGCCGAGGATATTCTGCTGTTGCTGATCAGTCACTTCGGTGTCCTGGACCGCGAGGCCGTACAACTTTGGGAGCTGGCTGAATATGATAGTGATATACCGGAGGAGATCAGGCATGGCAGTAAGCCGCCAGTGCAGCAAACCGGTAAACCAATGGTCATGCTACTCGCTATTGATGTACGCACTATGTACAGCGACGGCTTGGAGATAATGGTAAGCCCGGCCGGTGTAACACTCAACTTCACCCAAGTTGTTGGCCAATCTCAGGTAGCACCGGTGGCACGCGTTGGTATGAGCCACCAGCAGGCCGAGCAAGTCATATACAATCTACAGCAAGCTTTATTGCAAGCCAAATATCTAACTCCTACTAAATTATTACCGCCACCTACGTCCTAATCCTAGCTAACTAGCAGACTGTAAGAAATCCTATAGTCTAAAAGATATGAAACTACTATGTTTTGCGGCGTTTTACGAGCATGTCATATACAAAAACTATAAGGGCTATTAGTAGAACAAGGTGGATAAACCCTCCGCCTATATGAACTAAAATGCCTATCAACCATAACACTACCAGCACAACTACAATCGTCGTCAACATATATTCCTCCTAGTTATTATGGTGTTAAGTATAAATGAAAAACTAATAATTAATATAAATTATATGTTTCGTCGCGCAATAATCGCCTCACTTGGCGATGTTCCTTGATATCGTTTTGGAATTCTTTGATACTTTTCATTTCTTCGATCTCCTTAACAAGCAATATTGTATATAGGCCGCTTGCTGTACGCTGTTAGCAATTTAACAATCGAACACACTGGTTTCTAACCTAAAGTTCCGCCGTATTTTGCTTTTTTGACGCTGCTTCGGCTCTGCCACTGTCGCGGGCAATCAGATATATAGTACCGGTTAGCACTACTGCACCGATTCCCTGGGTAATAGTAAGGCCCTGGTGCAGAAAGATATACCCAACGATTACTGCCGACAACGGCCAGGCTAGCTCTAAAACTGCCGCTCGTGAAGCCAGTACACGCTTTAAGCCGAAGTAATAAATAAGTAAGGCGACTAATCCGGTAGAAAAAGTAATAGCGACAAGGTATTTGAATTGGCTTAACGTTATGGCACTCAAAGAATGGGTGCTGCCCGACAATAAGACAAACATAAGGGCGAAAATCGGCGTAATCCCAAAGCGCAAGGCTGTTATATGCAATGTAGAAGTATCCTTTAAGGCATATTTGGAGAAGGCCGTGGATGTACCCCAGCTAGCCGCAGCGCCCACGGCAAATAGAGCTGCTACAAGTGTACCTTTGCCGGTCGATAAGTTAACAGCCAGGTGCGGGAACGACACAAAATATGCCGCGACCAGTGCCACTCCCGATAAAGCAAAAAACCTCTTACCTAGCGGCTCCCTTAACAGCAGAGCAGCGGCGCTAATCGCAAAAATTGGATTCAACTGTTGTAATAATACTACAACCGAAAAGTTTATGAATTGAATTCTGCCAAGAGCTGCTGTATATAGAATTGTCCCCACTGCGCCGGACAAAAATGACACCCCAATAATTGCCAGCCATTGCTTACGGGTCAGTTTTTTAAAAGCTTTCAGGGAAGTCAGTATGATGGGCAGGAGCAGCAGGAAGCCAAACAAATGTTCGTAAAAAACGATAACCGGTGCCGGCAGGGTAAATAAATGGCGCCGTAGTAAGCCGTCAACGCTAAACAGCAGCGCGGCCACAATAAGCGCGGGTGGCCCATATTTAATATATTTCATAAGTGGTTCCTTTTCTGTTGCCCTTATAAGCAACTCCCGCAAATGCGGGTCCCGACTATACGGTCGGCCCATGAGTTTCACATGGTCATCCACGGCTTGTGTAGCAATGGTCGACGGCTATACGTCCGATTGGCGAATTTCACGCCACCCCAGGAATTTAAATTGTTATACCCTAAAATAATACTACGCCGCCCGCTCCCAAGCAACCACCAACTAAGGACTAACTGGTGCGCCCGAAGGGATTCGAACCCCCGGCCTTTGGTTCCGGAAACCAACGCTCTATCCAGCTGAGCTACGGGCGCCCAGAACTTATCTAGTTTAACACTTTATATATTATGGGTTTGGACCATTTTCCGGACTTGGTATCTGTAAGGCTTCGTCCAGCGCATCATTGATAACAGGCGCCCAGAGGGCGTAGCCGCGGGCATTGGGATGAAATTTATCGGCGGCGAACAGCGTGGGATCAGCCAGGAAAGCGGCCCGCGTCTTATCGGCAATCGGCGCGAACGTCAAATGACTTTGTTTGATTACTGTTGTGAGCGCAGAATTAACCTGCCGTGTTCGGAGGCCCATTAATTGTTTGACAGGCCAGGGGAAGCGGCTGACAGAATCTATGGCTGGCGAACCGGTGACGACGATGCGGACCTGGCTATTGGCTTTTTTTAAGCTGTCGACTATTTGTTTAATAGAGGTTTGAATGGTCTTACCGCTGGTGAGATGCGTAGCATCATTGGCACCTACGGCTAGTAGCACAACATCCGGTTTATACATGAGCGCTTGGCGGAGTTGGGCATCCAATACAGTTTTAGCTACCGCTCCCGATACTCCGACATTCACGAAGTTTACAAGGTATTTCTGAGCTAAGTGTTTAGCACTGGCTACAGCATAGCTATGTTCATAATCCGTGCCTTGGCCAATCGCAGTACTGTCACCCATGACAACGTAGGTTAACTTGGGTCCCGAACCAAGCACAGTCAACCCGCGCTGTATTTTTGGTGACGGTACAGCGGAGCCGTTAAACTTGACGATCAAAAATTCAACCAATACAAACAGTAAAAATACTAAAACCACAGAAATAATTATTAATATGATGCGATGTTTCACTGTTTGGAGACTGCCATAACCGGGCGGCGGCCGATGCTGTAGTAGGTAAAACCGGCGGCTTGCATGGCTGCGGGCTGAAAGATATTACGGCCGTCAAATATCACCGGCTCTCGTAATAGCTTAGCTATCTGCTCCGGATCACTGGCGGCGAATTCCGGCCACTCGGTGGCGATTAATAGGGCTGTAGCACCTTCCAGTGCCTTGTATTTATCAGAGACAATCGTGATCTGCTTATTGTCTTGGTAGAGCTGACGCACGTGATCACCGGCTTCCGGATCAAAAGCAATTACATGAGCACCGGCTTTGATAAGCTCGTTGATGATAACCAGGGCAGGTGCTTCACGAATATCATCGGTGTTAGGTTTGAAGGCCAGCCCCCACAACGCGAAAGTTTGGCCGCTGATGTCGCCATTAAAATGATCTAGTAGCTTATGGACCAATACATGCTTTTGTTGGTCGTTGATGTCCATAGCGGCGCTCAGGAGCTTAAAGTCGTAGTCATGTTGCTGCGACATATACTTTAGAGCCCGGATATCTTTAGGGAAGCAGCTACCGCCACAACCAATACCAGGATAGAGAAATTTGTGACCAATGCGACTGTCTGCACCAACGGCCTGGCGCAGCATATCCACATCGGCGCCCATCCGTTCGCAGAGCTGGGCGATTTCATTTATGAAGCTGATTTTGGTGACTAAGAAGGTGTTAGCCGCATATTTGGTTAATTCGGCAGTGCGGGGGTCTGTGATATAAAGCGGCCGCTCATCATCTGTAAATGAAACGTATAGCTCGCGCATTACGGCTTCGGCGGCTTTAGAACTTACGCCCACGACTACGCGCTCCGGCTCCATAAAGTCCTGGGCGGCATGGCCTTCTCGTAAAAACTCCGGATTAGATACCACATCAAACGAGCTGGTTGCTCTGTCACCTATAGCTTCGTGTACAGCCTCGGCAGTACCGACCGGCACAGTGCTTTTGTTGATAATGACGCAGTAATGCTTTGGCAGACACCCACCGAGCTCGCCGGCCACCGCCAGTATGGCCGATAAATCAGCTGAACCGTCCTCCAGTGATGGTGTCGGCAGTGCCAGGAATATGGCTTCTGCTTCTGCCACGCCTTTGGCCAGGTTGGTTGTAAATGATAACCGGCCATTCTCCAAGCCACGTTCCATAATTCCATCAAGCCCCGGTTCATAGATTGGCACCATTCCTTTGCTCAGACCAGAGACTTTCTGTTCGTTGTTATCGACACAGATCACATCATGACCTCTGTCGGCTAAACAGCAGCCAGTTACCAAACCAACATAACCTGTCCCAACAATCGTCACTTTCATTAGATTGTATTATACATGCAACACGCTGTGCTGCTGTAACAGCAGCATGCAGTCGTAAAGGTTAATGTGATTTATCTTGAGGTTTAGCGTTCATCATCTTCAACATCATCGGACCGCCCGTGCGCAAGAATCGCCAAACCAGGGCAGTACCGATCAGTAAGAATATGATATTGAGCACGCTTGTATAGTTCAGCGTAATGCCGGGGTCTAAGACAGTGGCGTTGCGAGTATGCGGCGTTAAATGTAGGACGGCAAATATAATTTCTACTAAGTAGCCGGCAATAACCATAGCAAGATAGAACGTACCGAACAGGAAGGCTGCCATTTTAAAGCCGTAATATTTTTTATATATCCGTAAAATTGGAAAAACTATAAGATCGGCAAATATAAAACTAATGACACCGCCAAAGCTAATGCCACCGTTCCATAAGACTGCTGCCAGCGGCACGTTACCCACGCTACAAACAAACGAGATGACGGCTATTAATGGTCCTACAATCGGTCCCCAGATTGCCGAAACAAGCGGGTGAGAGCTAAAGAAAAACTTTTCAAAAAAGCTGGCCGGCACCCAAGCAGCAATAGCACCTGCAATAAGTAAACCTAATACAATATCAGTCCATACACTAGCCCAGTCCATAACAAAGAAATGACTGGTTGCTGTTTTACCCTCTTTTGAAAATAGTTTTTGTAAGATTGAGCCATTGCCGCTGACAGACATATCATCCATGGCGGCGTGCCCTTCCATACGTCCAGCCAAGCCTTTCTTAGCCTGTGCATGAGCTGCTTCAAGCAGCTTTGGCGTTAGGAAACGACGGAAAACTACTGCCAGCACAATTATCATAATCGGACCGCCAACAAACTCAGCTAACGTAAAACGCCAGCCAAGCAGCAAAGCCATAATTATGCCAAGTTCAACCACGAGGTTTGTGCTGGCTATTTCAAACGCCATAGCAGATGTAAAATTAGCGCCTTTCTGGAATATGGAGCGTGCAAGGGCAACCGCAGCATACGAACAAGATGACGAAGCCGCCCCGAGTGCTGTAGCCAACGCCAACGTTTTTGGCTTATCGTCAGGTAACAGTTTGCTCATCTGACGATGTGACACCACGGCCTGAATGGCAACCGAGAGACCAAAGCCTAGTATTAAAGGCCAGAGTATTTCCCAGCCCATAGCAAAAGCCATCGACAGGGCATGCCATATTGCATGTAATATCATCATGACTTGTCTCCTTTCTCATTATTATATGCTCCCGACTTTCTCTTCATGCCGTGCCGGAAGCCCATTGAAAATAACTTGAGCTTGATAGAAATAATGGCAAGGATAAAACCTATGGTGAGATAGGACAACGGGTTAGTGATAGAAAGTGAACCAAGACCACCATGAAATACGGATTGAGCTCCAGTAACGTGCACAATAATCAGTGCAACTATAGCCAGGGCAAGTGCTAGGAATACCGCGTGATTCTTCCAATTGCGATTAGTCGTACCATGAATCTCATTAAGGTTGAATCCGGTAAACTCTTCGGCCTGTACGTTATCTTTGTTTACGCCTAAATCTGCAAGCAAGGTTTGCATTGTGCTAACCATGTCCGGTAGACCTGAAACGTAATAGATTGTGGATTGCAAATCATCCGCATATTTCTTGAGCAAGGAGCTGTCTACATGCCCAGTTTCTCCTCGCCAGACTTTGGCTGCCTTTTCGGGTTCGGTCACGATCGCAATCAGTTTAAAATTGGGGTTTTGTTTTGCCAATTTTTCCAACTCTGCTAAATATGCAGCGTCCTCTGGACGCCGGTTGGAATAAAACAGAACCATCTTGTGCGGCAGTTTTCTTTCAGTCGCGTCTTTGATCATGGAATAGGCGGGGACTATGCCAATTCCTCCCACAATAAAAACCGTCGGGGACTTGACAGCGTCATCGTGTAGCGCGAAGGCTCCATGCGGAACTCCTATCAGTATTTGGATGAGTACTTTATCTCCAATTTGCATGCGACCTAGAGTCCGCTTGAATGCCGTATCGCGCATTCTCATAGCAAAAACTAGATCCTTATCCTGGGGAGTACTTGCTACTGAGAAAAACCGGCTGTTGCCCTCGCCATCGGTTTCGGGCGGGTCAATCAGTGTCATTCGTATATGCTGACCAGCTCTAAACTTAAATTTTTCCGGCTTCTCAAAAGTAAAAGCCATTGTACCTTCTGCTATTTGCTTTTTAGCTTTCAAAGCAACTTCAAATGACGCCTTCTTCATCGAAGACATTTTGTGGTTAGGCGAGAATTTACCATGCATACCAGGTCGATGGTTCATTATATGGGGAGGTTGACATACACTATTATTAAAATAAAAAACGGGTATGCAAATGACACTTGTGGCTTTAGACAGAACAGCGGGTTATCTTTATAATTTCGCGTTCTTGCATATTGGTAAAAATGTCCAAGCTCCTGCGTAATACCACCGCCAATTACCAGTAATAAACTTTTTTGCCAAATGCCTAAACCTATCAGCGAAAATCCAACTATGTGCAGCAACCTATTTATAGTACCTTTGTGGCAACGGATGAATTGCTGCAACCTTTCATTCATTACTTACTCCGTATATTGTTAAGCTCATAAAGGCTGAGCAACTCATCAACCGCTTTTTGCTGCGATTTTAGCGTGTTGTCACCAAGCATGTCGGTCACATGTGTTCGTAAGTGGTTCTCAAGTATTAACTTGTTGAGGGATGCTAAAGACCGTTGTATAGCCAAGCCTTGTGTCAGTATGTCCATACAATAGGCTTCGCTATCAATCATCTTCTGTAAGCCTTTAATTTGGCCTTCAATTATCTTTGAGCGGTGTATCGCCCGCTTCTTAATGTCTACAATCATATCTATAATTTATACCCCCAGGGGGTATTATGTCAAGCTTAAGTCCGGTAATTTACAGTGGAGGTATGACCTGTTTTGGCTGACTGGCACCGCGAAATACAACTTGGCTGTACCAGATGTAATTCCAAAGTAAAGTAACAATTATAGAACTTAGCTTTGCAAAGCTATTATTGACGAGATTAACGTGGCCAACTAAATATATAGCGGGATTGGTGATATGAAGGTTGCTGTTTATGTCTAATATGAGTTTGATAACAACAGGCTGCAGTAACCATAGACCTACCAATGTTATTACTATATAGAGCAAAACGCGCTTGGACGTCAGGCTTCGGGCGCGAAAAGTAAAACGGTAGTTGAGTATAAGACTAACGATCAAAGCGACACTAGTTGAGCAGATATTAGCTAGTAAAATTGACAAACCGGCCGTGTGCAGCACTAAAAATATCGGCACGTCAACCAGCGTGTTAATAATGCCGACCACACAAAAGCGAACAAAGCTATTATTGTGCATTGCGGGCAGCCCCTATGCTGTCTAATGACGGCACGGTATTGTAGCCAACCTGAAATACGTATAGCGAGAGATCGCGCGAATACGTCTTACGTGCTATTTCTTTGAAATGATGCAGGTAATATTGCTTAATCACGTTTTCGTATCCTTGGTCTTGACTCAGGATTAAGTAAGCGTAACGGTGATTCGTATTAACCTGTTTTGCCTGGGAGGGCAGTGTAGCGTTGCTAAAAGGAGGGATGGCCCCGGTGGCTTGGCGATTCCAAATTGGCAGAGTGTCAATCCGGGTGTCGCCCGTGTAGTAATATTCAAATGGGTAGATAGTAAAAGGCGCAGAAATTATGATTATATCCTGCGGCTGAGCATTCTGAGCTATCGTAGCAGCCACCGCTTGGTAATCTTCTTTCACTGGCGTAGCGGTACTTATCACTTGCTGCAAGGAAGTCAAAATAAGGGTTACGATTATGAGCCCACTAGCTGCGGCAGATAATTTGCGGCCGTAATGGCTAATAAGCCATACTATGAGAATGACAAGTGGTCCGACACAAGAGATCATATAACGGCTTAGAAAAAATGGGTTAACCACAAAACTTAAGGCGTAGGCTATGATAACCGGTACGAAGCCGGCGGTAATGATATAGCTGAGCTCCAGTGTTAAGCGTTGGCCTCGCTTGATTGCAAAAAAAGCTACCAGTACGAGCAGAGGCCACCCCGAAACGAGAATAGTGTTTAGGTAATTATCCTGGAAACCGAAGGAGAACTGCGAAAAGGCGTTAAAAAAGTCGACAGTCGAGGGCCGGGTAAGCTGCGGTGAGGTATTTCGGCCTGAACCTAAACTATGGAAGTAGATGAGCCAGGGAGCCAGGGCCGCGGTAACGAGGAGGGCAACCACCACGAAGCGCTTAAAAGAGCCGGCCGCAAATTTTTTGCGATTTATGAGATAAAAAATGCCCTGAGTC
>JBBRXZ010000014.1:0-20484 GCA_038238095.1 Saccharimonadales bacterium (SeqCode) | reverse complement strand
TGTTAACCCAAAACTAAAACTGCAGTGAGCCAAAGATAAAAGTGCAGCTACGGCTGTTTAAAGCGATACACCTGGCAGAGTCTGCCTTGGTACCATACCCTGACCTCCGGTGCCGGTAGTTCTGGAATAATATGCAGCTCTACTCTGGCCCCAATCGGTACGTCCTTGGGAGCCGGCAGCACATACTTCTGCCAGGAGATGCGGCGGTAGCCGTCAACCACTCTCGTTTCCCGCAAGCAGAAGATGTCCTTGGTAGAGGTTATGGGTGGTTGTGGTTGTAGCGGGCGAAAGGCTGTCCGCCCGTCAACCACAGCTCGCTGAAATCTTTTAGCTGGTACCTCTCCAGTCGTGGAGTGTACTTGGTAATTGTTGTAACGGTCCAGCTCACTTTTCAGGATCTCCCGGGCATCATCGATCTGAATAATACCAGCCTTGGCACAGCGCCGAACTATCCTATCCTGCAGCCAGCGATACGGTCGTTCAATCTTACCTTTAGCCTGCGGACTCATAGCGTACCAAACCTGCATGCCAGCCGCTTCTACGCATTGCTTCCACTGTGTAGCCACATCGTCAGTACCGACCTTTTGGTTGACCCAGATACTGTCGCGGTGGCTGACAAACCGAAAGATGGCATGGTTGTCGGCGTAGTAGGCTAGTCCCGAACCGTAGCGAAGCACCACACGCTCAGTAGCTTGTATATGAGCCCAGGTGGTTTCGGTTTCAAAGAGATCCCCGTAGAGCATAAAGCGGCTATGGTCATCCAGCGTAGTGATGAGCGACCACTTGGCTTCCGCAAACGGGCTCCACAAATGACGTGAAGCATCATGCTGCAACAGCATACCGACAGCTTCAGTTAAAACCTCCCGGTCATGAGCTTTCTTAGGTGGTGGCGCGATGTAGTAGCCCCAATCCTTAGCCCGGTTAATGACGGTTGGGGCCGACAATGGTTGACCGGTACTGCTAACCACCGCATCCCGTATAGCCGAGTAGTTGTAATAGCGGATAGCTATATCCGGGTGCTCAATGAGCCGCTTGTCGGCTTCCAGTTCAGTCCGGATAGCCTGCTCGACTTCCGGGGCAATCCGCCGGTTAGCGGTGCTACGGCCGTAGTCAATTTTGAACCGTTTGCGGTCTTTACGGTACTGGGCCAGGAGTTTGTAGAAGCGCCGTTCCTTAATCTCCAGGCGCTGCAATGCTTCGTTCAGGCTGAGCTTATCCTGATCGTACCACTCCAGTATTAGTTTGACTTGATCGCTTGAGAACCGTTTATGCAGTTGTGACATGCTACCTCCTTAATTACAGAGGTAGCATACTGCACTGCACCTTTACTTTTTAAATAGGTACTTCTTCCCCTGGAGGCACTGCACTTTTATTTTTTTGCCAACATTAAGAAGTCAGATGTTGACGATGTCAGAAGTTGATGCTACATCATATAAGTGCTCTTCTCCTATGTCGTTAGAAATATCGTTGTTGTTTGATTTATTGATCAGTAAAGTAGCAGTATGCTGAAGCTACCTAAGGAAGAAAAATCTTATTGGCGGGAGACTTATTCTGAATCTATTTACCCCCATTTGCGTGAAGATCTAAGTGTCGATGTAGCTATCGTTGGTGCTGGAATTACCGGCCTTACGACAGCTTATTTACTCAAACAATCCGGCTTTAAAGTTGCCGTGCTGGAAAAAAGTACGGTCGGCGGCGGAACAACCGGCCGCACTACCGGTAAAGTTACATCCCAGCATAATCTTATTTATCATGATCTTCAGAAACGGCTGGGCTCCGAAACTGCCCGGATTTACGGCGAAGCTAACCAGGCAGCAGTCGAGCAAGTAAACACGATTATTAAAAATGAAAAAATTAGTTGCGATTGGCAGTGGGATGATAACTATGTATACACTGATGATCCGAAACAGGTGGAGCAATTTAAAAATGAGGCAAAAACAGCTGCCTCCCTGGGATTACCGGCCACATTCGAAACCGGCATTCCCCTGCCGGTCAACGTACAATCAGCCGTTAAGTTTGCCAACCAGGCCAAGATAAACTCCGTAGCTTATCTTTTAGGGCTGGCTCGGGCCGTTAATGGCAACGGGAGTTATGTATTTGAAAATAGCAAAGTCACAGGTATCAAAGATGGTAATCCCGGCCGCATCAGGACCAAAAAAGCCAAAATTATAGCCAAACACATTATTGTTGCTACCAATGTCCCTACCCTGCCTCTTATAGCCCGCGGCGGCTACTGCTCGCTGGAATATCCCACAGAATCCTATATTGTCGCCGGCCCGCTAAAAAAAGAGGTGAGCGGTATGTACATATCCCCGGACAAGCACAATTATTCAATATTGCCCATTGAGGCCGGCGGTGAACGTGTACTGCTGATTGGTGGCGAAAGTCATATCTCGGGCTTACGGGTCAGTAAAGATGCCAAGTATCAGCGTTTAGCTAATTATGCCGAGAAGCATTTTGGCATAACGGCAATTAGCCATCATTGGTCAGATAGAGATTACCTGGCATATGACGGCGTACCTTTGATTGGTAAATTATATCCCTGGTCCAAGCATCTCTATGTTGCGTCGGCATTCAGGAAATGGGGCCTCTCAAATGGAACGGTTGCCGGCATGATTTTGAGCGATCTAATAGCGGGCAAAGCCAATAAGTGGGCTTCGACCTTTAATTCTAACCGCCTGAAACCCATAGCTTCAATTCCCCGGGTAGCAGCTAAATATATTACGGGCAGAGGTTAATTAAAAGATAGCTCAAAGGTAACCGCTGGTTTATGCATAATCTGCTAGGTTATAGCCGGCAAATATCCGAAATTCATCAGGAGCTGATTACACTATGCAGCGCAGAATGGTTCTCTCGACACTGATTGTAGTCTTTGAGCCGCCATCAATCGTAGTTATTTCACCGTCAAGCTGAACAAGAGCTGGCTCCCGCGTCTCGAAACTGAATTTATCCATCTGTTTAACTTCGTTAAGCCCGACGGTAGACGCTCTGATTAACGACATAATTAGTTTAAACTTATTCCTGTGGTAGAAAGCTGCTACCTCAAATTTACCGTCATTAAGCGCCGAATCCCCTGACAAGGTTAATACTTTAGACATCTTGCCGACATTACTAAAGATCAGGCTGTCAAATATGTGGTCTTCGCCGTTAACCACCAGACTCATGGGCCTAAGCCTAAACACAACTTTAAGAACGATCCATTTTTCATTGAGGCGGTTGAGGCTTGTTTTGTTTAGCTCGTGCCCTACCTTTGGCGTTAATCCAAACCCGATATACGAGTGGGCGTAACGCGTATATGGGCGGCCGCGCGCCGTAGCTTTAAGCTTTAGCAGATCAATACGATGTTCTTTGCCTTTCAGGACGGCCTCAACAAGATCACCGTCATGTAAATTACGGAAATGATCGTTAGCATTTCCAGCCGGGAGAAGCCCCGCGACAGGTTTTGCGCCCTCATGCTGAGCTTTAATCAGTCCATTGACCACTTCATTATAACCGCCATCGCCGCTAGCCGAGATTACCAAAGGCTGTCCCGAGGCCTTGGCAATTTTGTAGGCCAGGTCTTCGGCGTGACCAGGGTATTCAGTCGGTAGGAGTGAGATTGCGGGTTCTGTCATGTTAGCCCGCAGCTCGGCCTCTAGTTTATGGGCCAATCTTTTACCGGGGCCGGTACTTTTAGGGTTATAAATGATCGTGATTGAAGTGTAATGAGGCATATTATGTGTTAAGTATAATGGAGAGATATGTCACACGATATACTTCTAGCTATTTGGTTTCTCTTACCGGCGGCGCTAGCGAACGCAGTACCAGTGTTTGCTGCTGTAATCCCCCCCTTTAACCGATGGCAGGCCCCGCTTGACGGTGGCCGCATATTTCGAGGCAAAGAGCTGCTCGGGCCCCATAAAACCTGGCGGGGACTGATTAGCGGCATTCTGGTTGCCACAATTACTCTTTGGCTTCAGCAATTAGCGGTGGCTCATTTTAGCTGGGCTCACCAGGTGTCAAGCGGCGTCGATTATGCTAGTTTACCAACTTTACTTATGGGGCCCCTTTTGGGCATCGGGGCTTTAGGCGGCGATGCCGTGGAGAGCTTCTTTAAACGTCAAAGCGGCGTGCACTCAGGGGAGCCGTGGATACCTTTTGACCAACTTGATTACATTATTGGGAGCGTGTTGGTAAGCCTGCCGTTCGCTATCCTTTCACTATCAGTCTACATCTGGATAACCTTAATTTGGTTTGTCACCCATCTGTTGGTAAGTTATATTGGCTGGCTGGTCGGCCTCAAAGGACACCCGATTTAACCGCCTTTGAGGCATAACCGTACGCGGCATATAGGCCCAGGGCTACAGAAATAATTGCCAGCGCACCAATTCCGACGGCAATAATACTCATACTCCCTGCATTAAGTGCGCGCATTCCCACATATCCTAATAAGCTAAACCATGCGGCTGCCATACTGAGCTTACCGGTTCGGGAAGGATGCAAACGCGTATTCTGTTGGAAAGCAACTAAGGCTATAAGCGCGATTATCAAATAGGGTACCAGCAAGGACAAAAGTACCCATCGCGGTGCCACTGAATTAGCATAAAAAACAGCCAGGCTCAAAAAAGTACCTATCTTATCTAAGCTCGCATCAAGTAACTCGCCGAAAGGGCTCTTGGTACCGCTGTAATCCGCCACCCACCCATCAGTGATGTCACAGAGCCGGCCTATTGCCAGGGCAATACCACCCTCCCAATAATGTTGCTTTAGGATATATCCGAGGCCAATAATAACTATGCCGAAACCGGCTACTGTCAACGCATTCCCAGGCGTGATAACGCCTTTTGTCGAAGCGGCTACCCGCTGCATGATATTCTGATCTGAGGCAGAGATGTCTGCCCAATCAGGTTTCCCGGTGGTACGGTGAAGTTTCATTGGTACACTATATCAAAATCGGGTTGTGCAAAAGGTGTATGTTCACTATTTCAGCTCTATTGTGATTGTGCCTTTAACCAGGTTCAAGATGATTATGTTGGCTAGCCAAAACCTAAATAGCCGCTAACCCATCGTATACTATCACCGATGCGAGGGCCGTACGAGACTACAATAGCTTTATTGAAACTGCCCGACTTATTTATAAGCTCAAGCATAGCTGAGGCTACATCGGCTCTAGAAACAGGGGTAAATAGTCCTGAATGTAAATACTCCTCCATTTTAGCGCCTTTTTGACGGCCATTAGTAAGAGCGGTTGGTCGTATGAGCGTCCACTGCAAATTAGTTTGTTTTATTAATGCTTCTTGTCTATCCTTCTCCTTAAAAAGCCACCTGAGACCATGTCGAAACGCTACCTTAGCAAAAGGTGTGCATTGGGCTACGCTATCACCGCTGCCAATAGCCGTGACACACATTAAACGTTTTACTTTCAAAGCTTGCATTGCGTCTAAAATGTTAGTTGTTCCAGTGGATAAAACATAGGAGCGTTTGGCAAAAGGCGGGCCAATGGCTTTAAGTGTCGGCAGTCCAAGCGTGCAAATTACAGCCTCCTGCCCTTCCATAGCACTACGGACGGCTTGAGCATTCCGCACATCTCCATCTATAAGGCGAAGTTTAGGATGATCCAGGCCTATTTCTCCGGTATGCCTGGCAAAAGCCGTAACAACATGCCCTCTCTCAAGGGCCATTTTAACCGTATGCCGCCCTAAACCTTTGCTTGCACCTACAACAAGAATATTCATTTTGCTATGACTCTACTCAAGTGTTTATGAGGAAGGATGCTGTACGCTGCGAGGATTGTAGAGAGAGATGCGGCCACAGCAGTGAATTTCATAGCTTCATCTTAACAATAAATCGAAGGGATACAGCATGTTGATATGATATGTACGAGCTTGAAGCCTTAGATTTCAGCCAGAGCTCGTTATAATATTGTATACTTCAGCTAAGGTTAGCTATAGAGTATGCAAAATATTAAATCCCCTCAAACCGCCTCTGCTAAAACGAGACTGATAGTAGCTATATCGGCAGGCATAATTGTGGCTTTTCTGGTTTCATTATTTGGCTCTTGGAGATTCGCACCAATAGGCGCCTGGGACACTGCAGCTGTTATTTATGTGGTTTGGGTATGGTTTAATATTTGGCCAATGGAAGCTTCAGAAACAAAATCTCTTGCAAAAAGAGAAGACCCCGGGCGGGCGGTAGCAGATGTATTGTTGATAGTCGCGAGTACTGCCAGTTTAATCGCGGTGGGTTTTCTTGTTACGGAGGCTAGCAGTAGCACAGGGCTGATAAAAGTACTGGACATCGCTCTCGGCATGGTGAGCGTGGTTGTATCTTGGGCGGTAGTGCACACTAATTACACCTTAAAATATGCCAGGCTTTTTTATGGCGACCCGGAAGGCGGTATAAACTTTAATGAAAACAGCCTTCCCCAGTACAAGGATTTTGCCTACCTGGCTTTTACGCTCGGGATGACCTTCCAGGTATCTGATACTGCTCTGCAGACAAAAGAAATTCGCACTACTGCCTTAAAGCACGCGCTTCTATCTTACCTATTCGGCACAATCATTATAGCTACAACCATAAATACAATTGCCAGCCTCGCCAAGTAACCCATTATATTTTAGTTCCCAACTGTCAATGCGTCGCACACGATAGTGAGGGAAGTTCAGACCCTTTGCACAAAAAAACTTTTGCAACGACCCTTGTTATAATGTAGTGTCTTAAGCTACGCCTCAATCGGTTAGGTCATGAGATGCCCGCTATTGACAGCTATCTAGGCAGTAGCTACAATGTTATTACTATGAACACGACGATTATTAGAATCGGTAACTCCAAAGGTGTCCGTATCCCCAAATTGCTTCTGACAGAGAGCAAACTGGGAAAAGCAGTTAAAATTACTGCCAAAGCTGGCGAAATTCGGATAACTGCCGCCGAACCACCCAAGAAAATCTCCGATACGGCTCTGCTGTCAGAAAAGGTACTGGCTAGGGATTGGTTGCGTCCCGAGGAGGACGAGGCATGGGCCAGTTTACAGTAGGCCAAGTCGTTTCCAGCGTTTTCCCCTTCTCTGATTTGACATCCCAAAAGTATCGGCCGGCACTGGTTGTGGCGATCGTGGACTTTGATGACCTGATCCTGTGCCAGATCACCTCCAAGCCGTACTCCAGCTCCATGGCTATTGAACTGACCGAAGCCGATTTTATCGGGGGTAGTTTGCCAATTACCAGCTATTTGCGCCCCGACAAGCTCTTCACGGCCGACGCCACTATAGTCAGTAAAATTTACGGTGAACTAGCCACCGCTAAACTCCGGCAAGCGCAAGCCGCGTTGCGTGGTTTGTTCGTGTAGCAAAAACTTCCCATTTTAAGCGTAAGCGATTTGGTGTACCCGACAGGATTCGAACCTACGACCTTCGGCTCCGCAAGCCGACGCTCTATCCAGCTGAGCTACGGGTACGCAAACAACAGGGGTAATTGTAGCATAAAGTACTGAAAAATACTATCAAAAGCTGCTAGAATGTGCCTATGGCGAAAGACTACAAAAATCCGGGACCTATAACCTTTACAGCGGTTATAAAGAGTAACAGCAAGGTCGCTAACTCCTCGGCCTGGATCGAATTTCCCTTTGACCTTAAAGAAACCTATGGCGTGGGCAACCTCGTGCCCTTCAAGGCTACTTTTGATGGCCACGTAACCTACAGGGGTAGTTTGGCTAAGATGGGCGGACCTGGCGCTATGATATTGCTACGCAAGGATGTAAGGGCGGATCTTGGGAAAGAACCTGGGCAGAGCGTGGACGTCGTCGTAGAGCTAGACGATAAACCGCGTGACCTGGCTGTGGCTGACGATATCAAAAAGGCGCTGCGATCAGCTGGGTTGTGGGAAAAGTTCTCCTCTTTTGCCTTTACCCATCGCAAAGAGTACATTCAGTGGATTGAAGACGCTAAAAAGCCCGAAACCCGTCTCCGCCGAATCGCTAAGATGCGGGAAATGATTCTCGCCGGCAAAAAGGATCCCCGCTAATCTGTTAGAATATACCAGTTACGGAGAGGTGACCGAGCGGCTTATGGTATTGCTCTCGAAAAGCAGTGTGCGGGTAACCGTACCGAGGGTTCGAATCCCTCCCTCTCCGCCAAAGATATAGTTCTAAAGAGACCCGTCCACCTAAAGCCTATATAAGAGGTAGAGGGTAGTTTTAATTAAGTTCAAAATGGTATGAAACAGTCAGTTCAATCGTATTCCCGTTTACTATGAGGACGGTATTAGAACCAGCTTAGTTAAACTTTTTAGGCCTCGGTTTTCGCTCAATATAGACCTTTTTGTCTTTGAGCAGGATCTCTCCCCTGACATAACGTAGAATCTCTCGTTTTTCTTCCTTGGTGCCGTTTTGCAGGACGTATTTAGCGTAGGCCTTTAGGTCAATGGCTGGTTGCTCTACTTTGGTATGACCATTGCCTATGACATCATTGAATCTTTGGTAACGCTCCAGCTCGTCCTTGAACTGCTCCTGGGCACCGATCTCATCCAGCTCAAGTTTATCAATGAGGACTAGAAGTTCGTCCATGAGGTCTGCTTCACGTATATACGGCTGGATACAGTCCAAGTCATTGGCTCGGCCGCAGTGGTAGTAGATATAGCGCCGAATTTCGCCAGTTGTTTTGATCTTTTTGATATGTTCCTCAGCCGTCACACCCGTTTTACAGGCTCCGCACTTAAGTATCCTAGTAAAACCGAACTCTTTACTGCCAGACGGTGCTCTAGGGGCTACCGCCAGCTGGATCTGTACTTGATCGAATAGTTCCTTGGATATGAGTGGTTTGTGTTTGCCTTTGTGCAAAGTGGGTTTCGTTTTTGGGTATTGGAACTCGCCGTAGAAGAACGGATTCTGTAATGTTCGGTAGATATGACTTAAACCAAGTCGGTTGCCATGTTTTGACTCAAAGTCTAGGCTATCGAGCCACCTCTTGATGTCCCGGCCGGTGTAAGCCTGTTTGGCGACTCGCTCAAACATTTCAATGATGACTGGTGACCTGTCCGGATCGACCACTATCTTTTCCTCACCAATGCCATTATTGAGATAGCCTACTGGCGCTACGCCAGGCCGCCAGCCGTTAGCAGCCTTGTTATGAAGCCCCCGAATCACATTCATGCCTCGGTTATCGTTCTCTAGTTTGGCTTGCGAGCCGAGGATCATCAGTAGGAACTTTTCATTCGGGGAGTTAGTGAAGGTCTGGCCGTGGGTACGGATCTCGGAGAGCTTGCCCTGATCCATTAAGTCCACCAGAATCCCCAGGTCACCAGCATTACGAGATAACCTATCCGGTGCCCAGGTCACTATCCCATTGAAATAGCCAAGTTGGATGTCTTTAATGAGGCGATTGTACACTGGACGAGTGCCCGATTCTTTGGAGGAGTGGCTTTCTTTACGAACTTCAGCTATTTCTATGCCCCAATGTTCGGCTAGGAGCAGCATCTCCTTGATTTGTTGCTCAATTGATAGGGCTTGGCGCTCGTCCTGTTCAGACGATTTACGAGCATACAAGCACCACCGAATTGATGCTATTTTTGTTGCTTGCGGTATCTGTTGAGGTACTGTTAATTCCATACAAGGACATGGTACCGCAACGGGGCGGTAAGTCTAGGTCATAATTAACATTTTTTATAAAAATTTGCGAATACGATTATAGTATGTTATTATTGCAAGTATTATGATTTCAACCATCATGAAGCAGCAGAATCTCCTTCTCAGCCTTAGAGGGCTGTGCTTCACAATGGTTGAAGCCTAGACGAATTCGTCTCTAGTACAGCCCCACCAAATAGGCTTCAATCGAAGCCTATTTTTATTGTGTAATTTTAGAGAGATACGGATTTATAGATGAGACAAATAAGTTCAGAAGCTGTAAGAAGCATGCCTGTCGAACGCGTCGAGGCAGTTTTCGGTGATGCCTCGGTTGTGAATGACGCCGAGTTCGGAGCAATCAGTGAGCAGGCAAAAGTAACCGATGGCTATGTGCGCACTCTGTTCAAAATACCCGAAACTTTTGGAAGTGGCGCCAATCGAGAAACCTGGACGCAACAAGCTAATACCGAATCGGTAGGGGGCATACATGTTTGGGCTGGTGGTATTCAGGCCGCCCGACAACAAATTGCAGATGCGGCAGGACACAATGTCAAGGATTTTGACCGAACGGTCAATAATATCTGGCAACATTTTGCCGGTAGCCAGACAGCTCGCTGCCCAGATCTGTTCGAGTTCGCTGATCTGGACGCCGAAATTGCTATCAAGGTTGCGTTTCCTAAATATCCCATGGAGGTAGCAGTTGGTTTCGGTGGCACCAATGATACTGATGTGAGTAGTCGAGCCTTCGGCTGGGTCATGCCAGCCTTCAGCTTTGCGCGTGCTTTTAAAAGAGCACGCGCCACACCTCCTTCGGTAAGAGTCTTTTTTGCCCACGAGTTAAGTGATGATGTAAACCATGATTTGGACAGCAACATTGCCCAGCGCACATCTGAACGTATTGGTGCTGCTGTCAGTCAATTTGCTGATATATATTATCCCGACGTAAACGATTCGGTGCGTTTATCTACGACTCGTTTGGAAGCTGTGCAACAGTCATTAGGGAAATTGGGTATTACTACCGGCAATGGTAACGCTAGCGCTCTATTAGAAGAAATTGGCGTTCATTCACCAGAGTTGGTGCCATTCATTCAACGGCTGCAGGATGCTGGCAAGAAAGAAGGAAAAGGTTCAGATGAAGATGGTACAGCACGTTACGTTACCTATCACGTTGCACCCGAAGTTTTTGCTACCTACGTCGATCCAAGCGCCGGTAATGTTTCGGCCATTAAATTTGGTGGCCCAAGTGAACGCGAATTTACCGCCTTGCAGCGAGCCATTGCCACGTGCTTATCGCCAGCTGACCAATCAGGGTTGAGTCGTACGCACGACTTCGCTAGGCAATTTACAACGTCTGGGCCACAACAGATATGGGTTGTTGGCAATAACCACTCGACAGCCCCTTACTATCATGACCCCCAGGCTCGTGATGTAAGGATTTTGGCTGATGGATCATTACGGACAAATGCAGGCAAGCCAGATCGTGATACAAGCATGGCCGAACACATTGCTGGAGGCCGTGAACCATTAATTGCCTTTATGGGTGATATCCTGTTACCGGAGTATTCATCATGACCTTCAATCAACACTGGGCTGCCGTTAGACAAGCCGCCGATGATACGCTCGGCTGGTATATTGAGTCATTGGCCAGTGGGCACGATACATTGACACTAAGTGATCATCAGCGACAATTTGTTCAGCAGCTGTACGAAGATGCGTGGCAACGCTATTTGGCAGCGGCCAAGCAGGCCTATGATATTAGCCAGCGATCATTAAATGGCGATTACGCAAATAAGCAACGATCACCGTATTTTAATGAAGCCGTAGCTACGGTCTATCAAGCCATACGCCAAACCTATGTAGACAAGGGTTTCATCTCGATACTGGGCGGAGTTACGATAGTCAACCAAATTGGTTCAATCAAGCAAATGTATATCAGTGAATCGGAGAGCCAGCCCGTGCTCGACGTAATGGGTTCAGCTACAACCTTGAACTTAGGAGCAGGCTTTCCGCTGTTCGCCGCTATTGATACCATCGATAAGCTACTGGGCATAGACGATAACATGGCGCTGGTTTATCATGCTAGCATTCACCAGCAGCTATGCTTTGACGTGTTGTGTGATCTGTATCCAGTCAAATCAGTTGAGCCGCAGATCTTTTCGGAGAGTTCTGGTACAGCCGTCAACAGTATAGCCATTGAAGCTGCCTCTGCATACGCAGAAAAACTAGGCTTAAAAAAGAATAGTCGAATTTTGGCATTCAAAGGTAGCTGGTCTGGTGGTTTTGGTACAGCTAAAGAGGCCAGCAGTTTTGGTGCTACTACCCAGCACGAAAAAAAGGCGGGTTTGCACTGGATTGATCGATGTTTGGAGATTCCGCAATCTCGAAGCGAGGAGCTGCGTGTCTTGGCAGTAGTCGAACAGAAAGTAGCCGCTGGTCTGGCATCGGGTCTTATATTTGAAAAAATCATCGGTGATGCCGGCATTATTGAACTATCCGATAGTTTCGTATCGGAACTCCTGAAGTTGTTTGATAATTCACCACACAGTACTTTGCCTGTAATTGTTGATGAAATCCAAGCTGGTAATGGTCGGTCATCCGATAATTATTGGAGCTTTTCACCAGAGTCTGGGCTGACAACGTATGAAAGATTAATAATTACTAACGCCAAAAGCTCGGCTGGAGGTAAGCCGTACGCTTTTGTATTGATGCCAAAGGCAATTGCCATGGCTGCCTACCCGCTGTCGATGCTGACGACACATAGTGGCAATGGCCCAGTTGGGCGAGCAGCTACATATGCTAAATTTGTTACACATCCGAAAATACAGGCAATCAAAAATGAGTCTGCTGCAAAAATAGAAGATGAACTGACGCACAGTATTGGCCAGAAGTGGCGCGGACGACATCTGAACATCGGTATTATCACCGACGGCAGCCGTGAGCTGGAACTACTACAACATTACCTGTATATCCATAATGGTATCTTAGCTGGAGCATTTCCCGCGACGCTTCGATTTCAACCAAACCTGATTGAATATCCTGATACATTACTGAACGTCGTAAAAACTATCGGGCTGGCACTGACGACAATCAAAACAAGCAAGGATAGTCCGCAGGGAAATTTGGTTGCAGAACTTAGTAATAAACTAGCTGGAAAAGGGGGTGGCGGACTTAACATCTAAGTGGCTTTGTTTTAAGACCATCTCGATTTCGGGTATTTCAGCATCGCCACTTTCCTGGGCGGGAGTATCCTTTACTTGTCTACTGGTTGGTTGAAAACCACACTTAGCATAGAAGTTAATGGCCTTTTGGTTATAGCTGGCTACGATAACGTATATATCGTGGTCGCTGCCAAGCCATTTTAAAATCCTTTGCATCAGCTTACTACCAACACCGAACCCTTGTGCGTCCGGTAAAACATATAGGGCAGTAACGTTGTGTTTGTTATTGTCATTGTCTAAGCCAGCAGCACCAAAACCGACCACCTTACCATCTAATTTAGCTACGAAGATTTCTTTAGTTGGTCCGGTTTCACTGATGATTTGTCGCCACTTTTCAATCCTTGGGGCTATACGTTCACCATTTACGCCTTCAACCCTCAAGCGAATATCTTGCTCGGTGATCCCAAGTTCTGGGTTTGGGTATGTATCCAACCAAGTCGTTGCTTGAATGTCTCGAATGGCTTCGGCGTCAGCCGATACTGCTTTGGTGAGTAAAATCTGGGAAGTGTTCATCGTCTTATACTAACCCAGAATTTTAATAATAGCCTTAACCGCACCTGCTTTATGCGCCGGGTCAAGAAACACACGTCCATCTCGTGTAACATCCGGGTAGCCCTCATGCGTATGCGTGGTGCGTACCGTAAACCTAGTGCTGCAAACCTGCCTGGACAGCTATATTTTCAACTAACTGCCCAAGGTTCATATTCCTGCTGGTAAGCCTCGTACATTTCATCGTACGACATACCCAACGATGCTTTCGCATAGACATGTGCCTTGTCGGCTCGCACAACTTCAGCGAGAGCCATGACTAACGCATCCATAAGGTCATCATGTTTTTCTACGCCGAATCCGGTAGTCTGGGCGATTAAATCTTTTGCGCCTTTCTGGGGAAAGAGTACTTTCCCCGATTCAAATAAATGGCTGACGGACATGAGTCGGGATCGCTTGTCGGCGCTGCCGGGCTTTGAGCCAGTAACCCTGTAGTTTTTGTTTTGCAATTGTTCAATAGTCGAAGCTTGGTAGCCGACATCCTCCACAACTAAACGAACATTGTGCTTATTACCCAGTTCATTAACAAAGCTGCCAATCCTGTATAGGGTTTTGAGGTGGGAAAGCCGCTTATTAACAATCAGAGGGTAAACGTAGACACGCAAATTTTCTTCGGCACCAAACACCCGCACAGCGACCATGGCAGTAAAATCAGCCGTGTCACGCTGGCTGATCGCTAGGTCTACACCGACGTAAGTGGCTCGGTAGCGTAGCTGAGGATCTTCGTGTTCGGAATTTAGTGGCGGTATACCGTCATGGTATTTGATCCAACTGCCATCAATAACCTGATCTTCATCAGCGATGATGCGCAGCATGTATTCACGCTCCCAAGCGACCCTATTAGCAACGTTGCGCCGTAGCAGCCGCAGAGCTGCCTTATCCGGGTATTTGCCCGGCCACAGGCTTTTATTCTTTAGGACAATTGGGAACTCACGATAGGTGCCGTCAATCTCATCTTTCTCGATAAGCTCCTTTAGTCGCATCAGCAGCGAATCTTCATGCAATAGGTTACCGATGGCAATGCGCTTGGTATTAATATCACCAGCCGGAATAATCTCGCTGGTGTACCAGTCGAAGGTTTTGTTGCGGCCTTCACGAGTTTTAACTGAAGCCATGTCTTCGACATCGTCGGCGATGATCAAGTCGGGTCGATATGCTCCGTGCCGGATACCACGGACGCTTTGCTCGGTAGAAATGGCTGTAATACGAGCGTTGTACTTGGGAATGTAGAGTGAAGTCGAGCCCCATTCCTCGCGCTGCTCTACGAATGGCCCCATATCGTTTGCAGGCAATTCATTACTCTCCAGTTCGCGTTTGATATTCATGAGGTGCACTCGGGCTTGGTATTGGGTTTGACTGGCGATCAGCACAAACTTCTTTTGCTGCTTGCCAACAATAGCCCAGATTGGGTAGGACATGGTCATGATGGTGGACTTCGCCGAGCCACGAAAAGCGACCACTACAGCTAGCGGCAATTGTTCATCCTCAGTTATGGCAAACAATTGGCGATGCGGATCAGCCGTTTTATGTGTAATGTAATTGGCAAAGTAGGTCGAAAAGAACCATTCGTGGCTCTGAGCGGTTACTTCAGCACGTACCTTGCGGTCGCTGAATAATCTTTGTTGTAATTCATTTGGTTTCATCTAATTTCTCCTCGTTATCTATTAATCCGGCTAGTCGTAGTGCTTGAGACACGGTTTCGATTTGCTCGGGTGTTAGTTCTTGTTGAATTGATTGAATCCGGGCATCGACCTCAACTCGGCTGCGATAGGTATGGTGGTGATGCCTTAGCCAAAACGTGATGGCCGTCATATTTTGATCTTTAATAGCAGCGATGAGCTGGGACTCAGCTAGGTCGTTGATCCGACCAGTGCTTTCCTCCAGCGCCTCATCGCAGGCATCAGCAAAAGCTTGATCGCTTTTACGCCAACGATAGTAGGTGCTCCGTGGCACATTGGTCTGAGTACATGCCACCTCAACAATTGGTGTTTTAACCAGTCGCAGCAGCAGTTTCTTTTTATCAGCGGCTTGGTTGCGACTCATGACAGGCGCTCTGCTTTCAGACCGGTCAGCTTTTCCCAGCGGTCTATAACCGTCTGGCAGTATTCAAGGTCCAGCTCGACCGCCAAACAGCGCCGGTTGGTCTGCTCGCAGGCCAGCAGAACGCTGCCGCTGCCAACGAAGCCGTCAAAGACCACTTCGCCGACCTTGGAGCTGTTGAGTAGCAGACGCCGCAGTAAGCCCACCGGTTTCATAGTTGGGTGGAGCTTGCTTTTATTTGGGCGTGGGTAAACCAGCACGCTCTTGTCTTTGCCCTTATTAAAGCTGTGAGTGCCATACCAGCCGTATAGAATTAGCTCGTGCTGGGGCAAGTAGTCTAGTCGTCCAATGACTGCTTGGGTTTTTGCCCATACCAGTAACTGGGCGAATTTGCCACCACTGGTTCGGAGCGCCTGTACTGTTGGCAATAACATCTTGTCTGAGTTGAAAATGTAGACGGTGTTCTTGCGTGCAAGGTACGGTTTGACGGCTTCCAGCCAGGTTTTTGTAAAGGCTTCATAGCCAGCCTCGTCAGCAATGTTGTCGTTGGCAATGACTTTATTGGTCGCCAGCTTAGCAATACCACGCTTGCTCTCCACATAGGACACGCCGTAAGGTGGGTCGCACAGGATCATGCCGATCTTATCCGTTCCGACAAGCTGTTCCACGAGCTTAGTATCGCTGGAGCTGCCACAGGCTAAGCGATGAGTACCTAACTGGTAAATGTCGCCAGTTTTCATAGCTTTACCGCTTTTTGGCCAGTCAGGGCTTCCCAGCGGTCAATAATGACCTGGCAGAATACCGGCTCGATTTCACTGAGTAGTGCTACCCGTTTCATCTGCTCGCAGCTGATGAGGCTAGATCCTGATCCTCCGAAGACATCGAGTACAACGTCGCCAACTTTGGTACAGCGCTTGAGCGGCTTTTCGTGCAAGGTAACCGGTTTCTGAGTTGGGTGCTGGTAATCACCACTAGCTTCACGCTTGGCCAGCCAGATATCGAAGAGGTCAACAATGTCGTCAATGGTACGGTTGCCGACGGCAATATCTTTGTTAAGAATTTCTATCAGGTTCTGGCTGCCACCAGACAGGAACGGTGTACCGTGTGTGGCGTAGACACACGGCTCGTAAGCTTTATTAAAAGCAACTTGAGGGGTCATGTTGAAGTTATTCTTGATCCACAGGCAGACCCGCCGGTTTTTAAGGCCGTGCTCCACCATTAAAGTCTGTAATAGACCGATGTAGTTCTGGTCGCAGTACATGAAGACGTGGGCATTATCATCAAGTGTTGGCAGTGCTGCCGTCAGGATCTGGCCTAGGAACTCCCCGTAGGCCACATCGGACTTGTTGTCCTTGGTTTTGCCACCATACCCTGCGTTCATGCCAACGCCTTTGTCGTAGTCGAGGTCGATGTTATAGATGGGGTCGCTATAAAACATCGTTGGCTTGGTACCGCCGACCAGTCGCTTAATGACCACTACATCGGTGGAATCACCGCAAATAATGCGATGTTTGCCGAGCTGAAACATATCGCCCAGTTTGATGTCGGTCTCGGCTGCTTTTTTGACGGCTACTTCTTCGTCAAACTCGTCGTCATCGGTTTCCAGTGCATCATTCCAGATGTCACCGAGGTCGTTGTCGTCAAAGCCAACGTCGAGCAACTCATCAATACTGAAGTGTTTAAGGAGGTCGTCGTCCCATTCGCCAGTGTTACGGTTTAATCTGAGATTCAAAGCTCGTTCATTTTTTTCGTCTAGGCTGATGAAAACCACTGGTACTGTCTTATATCCGAGCTTTACGGCTGCTTTTAGTCTTTGGTGCCCACCAATTAGGTTTCCATACCTGTCGGGGTGTGAATTCACTACTAATGGTTCGACAAACGTATACTGGCGAATACTTTCCACTAGTTGGGCAAAATCTTTGTCTGAGATCTTGCGGGGGTTATATGGTGCTGGATTCAGCTCCTTGATATCTATTTGTTGAATTTGTAGTTTTTCGTGGGTCATAACGTCTCCTTTCAGACATAAAAAAATACCCTCCATGCTATCTGAGACAGTTGCACATTTAATAATGGCTCCTGCTAGATGCATGTAGGGCAACCCACGAAGTGTAAGTTACTGTGCCTACTAAATTGCAGCGACTTCGCTGCGCGGCATAATACAATGACGCTTGCTTCTATACTGAACACTTCCACCATAACCGTTAAGATAAAGCCGGTCAAGGCCTATTTTCAAGAAGATAAACTAACCGCAAACGGTACGGAGATTGGGAAACTCTTCGTAACAGAGTAAAATATCCTTATGAAGTTTTGGTGTAATGATTGCGACATTTTGGTGGACGCTCCGTCGTTTGAAGAAAATGATGAAGGAGAAGCCAGCCCACATGATGGCGTGGGTGAGCACACCCATTGTGAAGCGTGTTCAAATAATCTGACGTTGGTAGATTGCAGAGATCTTGACTATATCGAGCTACGGCTAAGACAAAACAAGGAAGAGCTCGATGAGCATGGCGCCCAGGCAGTGGTTCCCGGGCAACCGATGAAATTTACAAACATTGAGCTTCTAAAGCAGGCTCAGGACAACGAAAAAATGCTGCTGATCGCTCATGATGCGACACTCACCCTTAAACAGCAGGGGAAATTATGACAGCCAGTGTTGAAACCTACGATCTGGCCTTTTCTTTTGCCGGCGAAGACCGCGACTATGTTGAAGCTGTGAAGATTGCCTGCGAGCAATTAGGCTTGTCAGTTTACTACGACAAAGACCGCAAGATTGACCAGTGGGGGAAGAGCTTTATTGGCGAACAGCGGAAAGTATACAGTGGCTACAAAACAAAGCACTTTGTCCCGTTTATATCTCAGCATTACTTCGCAAAGCCCATACCCACGGATGAGTTCAAGTCGGCTTTAATGGCATCCACTCAGCGTAGCCAGTACATTCTGCCGATAAAGATTGATGATTCAGAAGTGTCAGTTGAATACCTGCACTGCGACACGCAATATCTTAAGAAGGAGGATTACTCTCCCGAGCAGCTGGCCGGAGCACTGAAGTACGTAGTCGGTAGAAGTAGCGAACCAGCCAAGGACGTTGATCAGCTGCTAGCCGATGAGCTAGACTTGCCAGGCCCCAAAATCACGCCACGGGCTTACAGCAAGTTTGAGGAAGCCGAGGCACTGATAGCGTATGTGGCCGAACAATTTGAGAAGAACTTACCAAAGTTGAAAAACGAGGGTTAAGTTCCGATCTTTCGTAAAAATGGTGATAAAGTACGAGTCATGGTCGAGAGGGATGGCAAGACCCTATTCGTTTTTAACATGTTTTTCAGCAGCATGGGCGACAACCAAATTGGGTTCAACTTTAACGCTCAATCGATGATGACAAACGCTGAACCAGAGAACGGCACGATTGAGCCAGTTTTTAATAAAGAAAATCGGAAGCCTGGATACGTACTGAATGATTATTCAAATTTCGGCAATCAAGGCTTCCACACCAAAGCGCAAATAGTCGAGTTCTTCTGGAGTAAAATGAATGAAACACTAGAGACCCGGCCATGATTCATATTTATGTCGATTACCAAGGCCCACGGTCGGAAGAAACTAATTCTTTTACTGATACGGGGGATGATTATCAGGCGAAGCTTAATGAAATTGAGGCCTATTCTGGTAAGATTGACCGAATCAAAATATATACGGGCAGTAATAAAGTAGGTGCGGCGTGGGAAGAGCATCCTATCAAAGTCCTTGTAAAAACCACCAATCCAGGCATTGCAGTGCGTAAGGGACGACAGATCAAATACCCTTAAGCGAGATACACTTTACTAGCCCGTAAAGTTCGATTAACTGACTAATAGGAACATATAAATAAGTATAGAGCAAGTTTTCTTCAAAATATTCCACCTCTGTTGGCGCTTAGAAAACGAGACACGGCGCGTATAGGCCTGCTGTGTCTCATTTGTCTCACTTTACTCCTTATAGGTGATAGAATATGAGACACGGTCTGAGTTCCAGACCCGTGTGTTCCGCCATTAGCTCGACGTGCGAACCCCGGGGCCGAAGATCGGTGCTGGGGTTTGTTTGTTGAGGCCCTGGTTCTCAGGGTTCGGCCGTGTCGCCTTGTCTCGTGGGCCCCTTGGGCCGCGAGGGAGGCGTCTGGCGGTCTTGAAGCCGGCATGCCCAGCGCCTTGGCCGTCTCGACAAGCTGGACAAAGACCTCTTGCGGGGTGCCTTCGGCCTCGACGCGATGGTCGACGACTTGGATGAGGATGCGCAGGAAGATGGCCCGGTTGAGGATCTTGCGGAGGCTGGGGTCGGCCTGCTGGTACGCCTCCCCGGACTGGCAGAGGAGTAGGAGGGCGTCGTCGAGGGCCTGCATGGCGTCGTCAACTTGGGCGATGGCTTGGTTTTGCCAGCGTTCGACCTGGGCCTGTTCGGCGGCGATCCTTTGCTGCTCGGCTTGGAGCACGTCTATGGAGATTGCGTCGCGGTAGTAGAGCTGGACGAGCTTTTGTTGCTGGGCGGTCAGTTCGCGCAGCCGGCGGTCATGGCGCTCGGCTTCGGCTCGCGCGTTCTCGGCCTTGTTGCCGACGAACTCACGGACGGCCTGCCGCAGCGCCGCCTGCTCGTGGTCGTTCAGCCATGGACGGTCGGCGTGGAGATCAGCGACGACCTGTTCGACTCCCTCGACGGCGGCGTACGGGTTGCCGCAGGGTCCGTTGGGTCGGACGCGGCTCAGGCAGGAGTAGTACTCGTAATACCCCCCACACTTGCCGCGGTGGTTACCGTAGCCGAGGCGGACGCCGCAGACGCGGCAGTAGACCGAGCCGTTGAGGTAGTGGCTGTGCTTCTTGGAGCGCTCCCCACCGGCCCGGTGAGCGTCGAGCACTGCCTGGACCTTGTCGAAGGTGTCGTGGTCCACGATGGCCTCGTGCCGGCCCGGGAGCTTGACGCCGTTGCGGGTGACGATGCCGGTGTAGTAGTCGTCGCGCAGGATGCGGTGAACGGTTGTACGGGCCACGGGCCGCGACGGTCGGGTCGGCGTGGCGCGCGTGCGCAAGCCGGCGTCGCTCATGAGATCGGTCAGGATGGT
>JBBRXZ010000013.1:0-20889 GCA_038238095.1 Saccharimonadales bacterium (SeqCode) | reverse complement strand
ATAGTATGCTTGATGAACGTAAACGTAATGCCTGGTGGCAAGCCCTAGCCGAGGTTTATGGCAGCTACCGCGACCATCTGCACGGACAAGGCTATTATGATTATTCAGATATGATTGTAGAGGTCGTGTCTCAGCTGGAACAGCAACCTGAGTTATTAGCCAGCGTCCAGGAACGTTTCTTATATGTTTTAATCGATGAATTTCAGGATACTAACGCCGCCCAGATGAGACTGGCGCACCTGGTAGCCAACCATAGTACCACTGAAGGCAAACCTAACCTTATGGCAGTTGGTGACGACGATCAATCAATTTTTGCCTTCAACGGCGCCGAACTAAACAACATGCTGACTTTCCGCCGGGCTTATCCGGCTACTAAAACTATTGTACTGCAGGACAATTACCGGTCTTCCCAGGCTATTCTAGATATGGCGGGGGGCATTATCGAACAGGCTGAAGACAGATTGGTCAAGCGTGAACACGACCTTAGCAAACAGTTGAAGGCCCAAGCCAAGGTTGAACCCGATGGCATTATCGCTCACTTAAATTATCCTACCCGTGAGCACCAGCGGTGGGCTATAGCCAAGCGAATACATCAGGCCTGGCAACAGAATCAGGGTCAGAGCATGGCTGTTCTGGCCCGCCAGCATGAAAGCCTGCGCGAGCTTAGCGCCGCGCTCAGCAAGCTGGGAGTACCGATCCGTTATGAGCAACAAAACAATGTCCTGGACCAGCCGTTAGTTCAACAAATCACCCTGCTAGCCGAAATTGTCGTCGCCATTGCCGAAGGTGACAAAGCAGCCGTTAACCATGGCGTGTCCGCACTGCTAGCACACCCGGCTTGGCGGGTCAGCCCGGAGACGCTTTGGAAGTTAGCTACGGCAAATTACATACAGCCCAGCTGGTTGGACAGTCTACTTGAACAGCCTGAGCAGCAGTTAAATGCCTTGGCAGAGTGGTTGCTGTGGCTGTCCAGAGAGTCCAGCAATGAGCCCTTACCGGTTTTGTTGGAGTATCTAATTGGCTTGCGCGCCGGGCACGAGTTGACTAGTCCGCTGCGTGAACATTTTCTGGCGAATCGGGATATTGATAACCAATATCTCCAAGGACTGTCGGCATTAAATGTTTTGCGCGACACAGCGGCGGAATTCAGCCTGGCGCGGCCGGGTCAGACCAAATTAGCCGATTTCGTACGCCTGGTCCGGTTGCACCGCGAACTTGACCGTCCCATTACTGATGAATCGTGGTTTATGAGCGGTGAGCAGGCTGTACAGCTACTCACTATCCACAAGGCCAAAGGCTTGGAGTTTGACACAGTTTTTCTGCTGGACGCCATTGAAGAGAACTGGCGGCCGCGCCGTATGGGCCGCAAACCGCCGGCTAACCTGCCATTGCAGCCCTACGGCGAACAGACTGATGACTATGTACGCTTGCTCTATGTGGCTGCCACGCGGGCCAGGCACTCCCTGATAGTTAGCAGCTATTCCACCGATCTCCGCGGGCAAACACTATTGGCCACACCCCTCATTCGCCACCTCCCTATGCATACTGAAGAGGTTACAGCCGAAAGTACCGTAGCTGTCTTGGAACAGGCCCTGACATGGCCACGATTAAAAACTAACGACGAACGGGCATTGCTCAGTGATAAGCTGGATAACTACCGCTTAAGCAGCACGGCTCTGTTGCAGTTTCTGGATGTAACAACCGGCGGGCCTCAGCGTTTTTTGGAGCGCCAGTTGCTAAGATTACCAGAACTGACGACCGCTAATATGGCTTATGGCACTGCTATACACAAAGCCTTACAAACCGCTCAGCAACGGACTAACGGGGGCAGCTTTAACTTACCGGCCATTTTACAGGCTTACGAAACCAGCTTGGGGAAACGGCAGCTCACCGGAGCCGATATGGAACGCTATAAAGAGCACGGCCGGCAGACCTTAACCAGTTTGTTTAAAGACAAGGGTTACCGGCTCGAAAAAGGCGGCCAACCGGAAGTAGCTATCATTGATTTGCGCTTAGGTGCAGTCCGCTTAACCGGTAGCCTTGATCTGGTTAATATACACGATCAGCAACTGCTGATAACTGATTACAAAACCGGTAAACCGCTCACCAGCTTCGCAACCCGCGACCAGACTAAAGCCGTCAAAGCCTGGCGCCATCGCACCCAACTACTGTTCTATGCCTTGCTGGCTGGCCGCAGCGGCCGCTTTAAATCGGCCAAAACCATATCAACCCAAATGCTCTATGTAGAAGCTGAGACCACCCGCGAGCTTAGCCTCATGCTAGGCTCGGACCAGGACGATTTACAACGTCTGGAAAACCTCATAGCCGCAGTCTGGCGGCACATCGCCAATCTGAACTTACCGGATACCAGTGACTATTCTAATGATGCACAGGGCATTGCAAATTTTGAAGAGGACCTATTAAGTAACACCGTCTAATTACCAAAGGCAATCCGGACTGTTCACTGATTTGTATTTGCGGTGAAGAGTAGCTACCTTGTAATGCGCGTTGTCTTCTTCTTAACCACGGTTTTCTTAGCAGGTTTAACAGTAGCTATCTTAGTTACAGGCGGCGTAACATATGAGCTAGTGCCGGTTAGCACAATCTCCGGCTCGGCGAATAATCTACCATACAGATTAACACCAATAACCGCGCCAATCACCGGACCAAGTACATAAGTGCCCCAGACCCAGGCATGCGTGCCAAGGGCGACGGCCGGGTTTAGCAGGCCGATGGTGAGGCCGGCAGAGACTGATCCGGCAGCAACAATGCCCACTGTGTAGGCCAAGCCCGCCACTGAAGCACTAACGGCAGGGGTAAACCGCTGGTATACCGCGCTGGCCCATGCAAAGGCAAAAATACCTGTGCCTACAGCCTCTGAAATAAGTATACGAATATTGTAGTGGCCGCCGGCTTGCTGTTTCAATGATTGTAGGACAGCGGGATTATTAGCCGTAAAGTAACGGTACAACCAGTAAGCTCCGAATGCGCCCAGAAGCTGCACAGCGATATAAAGGATAGCCCTTATTGTTGAAGTCTTGCGAGCCGTCCACATTCCCAGTGTAATGGCTGGGTTCAAATGAGCGCCAGAACTAGGGCCCACAGCGAATGTCATTATCATCAGCGCTAGACCGGCAGTCAGCCCTACAAATAACGGTATACCCAGCTGTGTCCGTTGGACACTCAATATTAGTAGCGTTAACACTCCTGTACCCAGAAACTCAGCCACAAAAGTAGCTATTTGGCGTCTTCCAAACATTTCCCAAAACCTCCTCTTAATTGATGTCATAAGCGTACCCCGACTCTGTAGTTTTGTAAAGCCCCAGACAGGGTAAGAGTGTTTTATGCAGCGGATGTCTCGGCCGGTGTCCTTAAGATCAACCGTTGGCTACCATCTGTTAGCTCCATAAGCGTAGCGACTGTTGTCATTACCCGTGCCATCACAAAACGCTCTCTATCCAAAGCTTGTTCGCTTCGGGGTAATAATTTGTGAGCCATCTGCATTGATCGCCACAGATCATAGCCAAAGGCCTGTATGCCATCAAATGCATCTGCCAGCCTATTTGAAGAGAGGGTGGTATCGGGCACAAGATTTACAACCACCAGACCTTCCTGGTGGTCACCCTTCAATGTGGCGATGCTCTTCGGTGCTCTTTTTTCCAAAAGGTCTATGATAGCTTCACGGCCGTGGAAATAATCTTCAGAGCGGCCGTTCACCAACACAGCAGCACCCATTACACGAAGATAGTTATCTCGCTTAAATTGTGCGCCTAATAAGAGTTTCACTACCCGTTTATGGTCATCAACTAGAACAGGCTGGGTTAGGGTAGCCAAGATGACGTTCATACCATCAATAGCACCACAGCCAACCGTCGACTTACCTAAGCTATTTTCATCCCTATGACCGCCGGGAGCAAAACCCAAACGTAAATAATTACCTATCATAGCCTCGGCATCACCAAAAAAGGTACCCCGCGTCAGATCATCTTTGTCTACGCCCAAACGATACGCCAGAGCAGCCCCCGGAGCACCACCCGGAACCTGCGGCCCCAGATTTCTTTCATTAAATTCGGGGTCAGGCCTGCCATCTATGCATCTGGTTTTAGCACGCGGGTTAACCGGTACATAAAAGCCGTTAAGCTGCTCTACGGTATAGTCGATAATCTTAGAAGAAGTTTTTCCGGCTTCAATAAGCTTTTGTGCGGAAACTTTCCCCGGCCAAACAATATCACTCAGCATCCCACAATCAATGATCAACGGGCCAGTCTGCTTCTTGTTTTTTGATCCATTTTTTATAACATCCATAACAATACTATACGCAGATGTCAGGAGTGGCTGCAGCTAAATCAGTGGCGCAAAATTCGCTGCGGGTCATAGACATATAAGGATTGTCTGACTGGCCTGTCAGGGCGGACCCCATAACGGTAAGAGGATCTAAACCAGGTTCAGGTATATGCGTACCACCTTCAATACCAGGCTCTCGATGTTGCGCCAAAAATTACTCCTAAAATCTTAAGATTTTATTTTATCAGAATATCTTACATTACAACAAATAATAATCGTGAAATTAACAATAGAAGCTTAGACCTTACCTATCTTCCTATGTCTTTAAGTTTGTTCTATACTACCTTCAATATTTATGAAGTCAAAGGATTGATATGCTGAAAGATTTCAAGAAGTTTATTCTCAGAGGGAATGTGGTGGATCTGGCGGTGGCTGTGGTCATCGGCGCGGCGTTCGGCGCTATAGTTACGGCTCTGGTAAAGGACCTAATCACGCCGCTCATAGCCGCCGTAGTCGGCAAGCATGACTTTTCCAGTCTTTATCTAACGCTCAACGGCAGCAAAATCATGTACGGCGACTTCCTGAATGCCGTCATTTCTTTTCTACTGATAGCGGCGGCAATCTTCTTCCTGGTAATGAAGCCCATCAACCGCCTAATAGCTTATTCCAACCGTAAAGAGGAACCGGAAGAGCAAACCGAGAAGAAGTGCCCCCATTGCTTGAGCAGCATCCCCCAAGCTGCAAAAGTTTGTGCCTTCTGTACTAACACCGTCAAGTAGCATAATTACTTGCGGCGGCGGCGGTTGAGATTGGCAACATGCAAGCGGACGGCTTGGCGGTCGACCATGCTTTGGGCGTGCTCCAGGCTAACCTGGTCTTTGGCTTCGGACTTCATCTTTTGGGCCCGTTCCAGAGCTTTCTGCACTTCAGCTTCATTGATCTCTTCGGCATGGTCGGCTTCATCAACCAGAACGCGCAAGGTATTGTTGCTGACTTCAATCACACCGCCGTTGGTGGCAAAGTACTCGCGCTGGGCATCAGTGTCTTTAGGATTGCGGCGCACAGCAATGGCGCCCGTCGTAGCCACGCTCACTAACGGCATGTGGTCTTGTAACACGCCGATCTCGCCGTCCAGCGTCGGCAAGATGACTTCATAGACTTCTTCATCAAATTTCTTACCGCTAATGCTGACCAGCTGGAAGTGGAACACTATTTGGCCTCGGCCTTGACGTCCTTGATAGCGCCCTTGAGGTAGAAAGCGCTCTCCGGCTGGCCGTCGTGCTTGCCGTCAAGGATTTCCTGGAACCCCTGGATAGTGTCAGCCAGTTTAACGTACTGGCCGGAGTTATTAGTAAACTGTTCAGCTACGAAAAATGGCTGGCTGAGGAAACGCTGGATACGCCGGGCCCGGGCCACCAGCTGTTTATCATCTTCAGACAATTCTTCCATGCCAAGGATAGCAATGATATCCTGCAAGTCTTTGTAGCGTTGCAGCACGCGCTGAACCTCTCGGGCCACATTGTAGTGGTCTTCGCCGACAATTTCGGGATCAAGTATGGTAGAACTGGAGTCCAAGGGGTCGACCGCCGGGTAAATACCTATTTCCGTCAGGGCTCGACTCAGCACAATGGTTGAGTCCAAGTGGGCAAAAGTAGTGGCCGGCGCCGGGTCGGTGAAATCGTCAGCCGGCACATAGACGGCCTGCACAGAGGTCACTGAGCCTTCTTTAGTGGAAGTAATCCGCTCCTGTAACTGGCCCATCTCCTGTGCCAGGTTGGGCTGGTAACCGGCGGCTGAGGGCAGCCGGCCTAAAAGAGCCGAGACCTCTGCGCCAGCCTGGGTATAGCGGAAAATGTTGTCGATGAACAACAGCACGTCGTTGCCTTTATCGCGAAAGCTTTCAGCAACAGCCAAGGCTGATAATGCCACCCGCAGGCGGGCACCGGGCGGTTCATTCATCTGGCCGAAGACCAAGGAAGTGTTCTTCAGCACGCCGGACTCCGCCATTTCGTGGTACAGGTCATTGCCTTCGCGGGTCCGTTCGCCGACGCCGGCAAACACCGAATAACCGGAATGAAACTTGGCAATATTATTGATCAATTCCTGGATCAGCACGGTTTTACCTACGCCGGCACCACCGAAGAGTCCGACCTTACCACCCTTAACTACCGGGCAGATTAAATCAATGACTTTAATGCCGGTTTCCAGGATCTCAATGCTGCCGGATTGGTCTATTAAGGGGGGCGGCGCCCGGTGAATCGACGACCTTTCTTTAAAATTATCAGCTTTGCCATCGATCGGCTGGCCAATGACATTAAACATGCGGCCTAGAGTCGCATCGCCCACCGGCACGCTAATTGGCCCGCCGCTGTCGCTAACACTGGTACCGCGTTCCAGTCCATCGGTTGAGCTGAGAGCAATGGCGCGAACACTGGACTCGCTGAGGTGCTGAGCCACTTCCAGCGTCAATTCATTACCGTCATGCTCCAGTTTTAAGGCGTTATAAATCGCCGGCAGCTTGCCGCCTGTAAACTCCACATCAACTACCACACCGACAATCTGAGTAATCTTACCGGTCTTAGTATTTTCTCTAGTAGTTGTGGCCATTGGCTGCTCCTTATCCGTATCCGTTATTATCCATTTAAGGCTTCCGCGCCGCCCGATATTTCGGCTAGTTCCTGCGTAATGGCGGCTTGACGGGCAGTATTTAGCTCCAAGGTGTAATCATCAATCAGGTCATTGGCGTTGTCGGTGGCATTTTTGGTGGCCAGCATGCGCATGGCATGTTCGGAGGCCAAGCTCTCTAATACAGCTTGCCAGATCTGGGCCTCAATCAAGCGTATGGCTGTCTGGTCGACAACCGTCTCGGCATCCGGCTCAAAATTACTGATTAAAGCTGATCTCTCGATGCCTTCGATCAGCGGCGCTGGTAACAACTGCTGGCTCTGGCTTTCCTGGGCTACCGTCGATTTAAACTTAGTGTAGAGTATATCGACCTCATCGACCGTTTCAGCCTTGTAATGGTCAATGACGTTATTCAAAATCGGCCGCACGTCGTTAGCCGTCGGCCGGTCGCCGAAAGGCGGATAAACAGCTACCAGATTAACGTTACCCAGCCGGCGGACAAACTGTGCACCCTTGCTGCCAATGGTAATGACATGGCTTTTAACCTTGGCAGCCTGGTCACGCCGGAGCCCGGCAGTCAATAATTTTAAAGTGTTGGCATTATATGCGCCTGCCAGACCGGTATTACTAGTAACCACAATATAGAGGCGGCTATTAACCGGACGCTTCCGGAACAATGGCTGCCGCTCGATTTCACTCATGGCGTTAAGACGCTTCAGCAAGTCGTAAGCCAGGTCACGGTAATCACGGCTCTGTTTGGCATATTCCTGGGCCCGGCGCAGCTTACTGGCGCTGACCAGCTCCATGGCCTTGGTAATCTGGCGCGTACCTTTAATCGAGGTAATGCGTCGTTTGAGGGCAATTGTACTGGCCACGGCTTTAGTTACTCCTTGTCCTTGTCAGCCGGCTTGGCTTCTTTGTAAGTCTCAGCCACGGCTTTAGCAACCGTTAAAACAGTGTCATTCTGGTCGTCAGGCGGTTTGTCACCGGTGTCAAGGGCTTCAATTAACTTAGCGTACTTGCTCTTAAGTTCCCGGTGCAGAGCGTCTTCCGCCAACTTAATCTTCTCCACCGGCACGTGATCGAAACAGCCCTTAGTGCCAGCCAGCAGACTGGCATACATTTCCCAGATGGCGTAAGGGCTATACTGAGGCTGCTTGAGCAGTTCGGTGAGACGCTGGCCGCGTTCAATGGTTTGCCGTGTCTCCGGATCCAGATCAGTCGAGAACTGGCTAAAGGCGGCTAACTCGCGGAACTGGGCCAGATCCAGTTTCAGGCCTCCTCCCACTGCCTTAATGGCTTTGGTCTGGGCATCGCCCCCGACGCGGGAGACTGAGAGGCCAACCGAAATCGCCGGCCGGATACCCTGGTAAAACAAGTTAGTCTCCAGGAAGATCTGACCGTCGGTGATGGAAATGACATTGGTCGGAATATAAGCGCTAATGTCACCAGCCTGGGTTTCAATGATGGGTAAGGCTGTCAGCGAGCCGGCGCCTAATTCATCCGACAACTTAGCGGCCCGCTCCAACAGGCGGGAATGCAGGTAAAACACATCACCAGGGTAGGCTTCGCGACCCGGCGGGCGCCGCAGCAGCAGCGACATTTGACGGTAGGCGGCGGCATGCTTGGTCAAGTCATCATAAATAATCAGGGCATGTTGTTTGTTGTCGCGGAAGTATTCGCCCATGGCAGCACCGGCGTACGGCGCCAGGTAGAGCATGGCCGCCGGGTCAGCCGGACTGGTAGCCACGATGATGGTTTGGTCCATCACGCCTTCACGCTTGAGGCGCTCCTGCAAGGCAGCAACCTTTGACAACTTTTGGCCGATGGCCACATAAACGTTAATAACACCGGTCTTCTGCCGGGCCTGGTTAACCATTGTATCGACGGCAATAGCCGTCTTGCCGGTCTGGCGGTCGCCGATTATTAGCTCCCTTTGGCCGCGGCCGATTGGCACGGTCGAATCAATAGCCATCAGGCCGGTCATCAGCGGCTCGTGCACGTGCTTACGGTCTAATACCCCGGGAGCGGCTCGCTCCACCCGGCTGGCTTGTTTGGTCTTGATCGGGTCACCGCCATCCAGCGGATTGCCTAAAGGATCGACGACCCGGCCGACCAGTTCCGGTCCTACCGGCACCTCCAGAACCTGTCCGCTTAAACGGACCTTGGCGCCAGCTTTAACGTCGGTGTCTTCACCTAGTAGTACGGCACCGATTTCGTCTTCACCAAGGTTAAAAGCAAAAGCAGTAACCTTTTGACCGCCCACGCCTTCAACCTCCAGCATTTCGTTATAACCGGCGCCGCTCAGCCCGTAAACCCAGGCAATGCCGTCGCCAACCCGGGTAACCACGCCAACGTTCTCAATCTCCGGCCGTTGTTTTAAGGCAGCGATTGCCGCTCGGATGTCATCTGATAGCTCGGTGATCGTCAGTTCAGCCATGCCTGTTTATTCCTTTCCCGGGGCCCGGGTTAACTGCTTAAACCTATTCAATTTCGCCTCAATGCTCAGGTCAAGCTGCTGATTGGCCAATCGCAGGCGCACACCACCTACTACTTCAGGGTCATGCACCTCTGTTACAATAATTTGCTTAGCCGTCGGGTATAGCTGTTTGACTTGAGCTTTAATGTCAGCTCTCACCATGGGCGTCAGCGGATGAGCGCTACTGGCAATCACCTCAACATGGCCGCTCCCGGCCCAATCAGCCTGGACATCCCGCAGCAGCGAGTCCAGCTCGCTGACCCGGTGCTCAGAGAGCAGGTAGGCGGCAACTTCCTGGCTGAACTGCCTGGAAACACCGTCTTTTAGAGTTTTGTCGGCAATAAAATGAGCCAATTTGGTCCGTGAGGCTTTCATTAGGCGGCCTGCCGTTCCTTGAGGGCGCGCTCAATCAGCTGGGTATCCTTATCGGCATCGACTTTTTCATCAATCACCGCTTCAGTGACTTCGGATATCAGGCCGACCAGTTCGGCCTCCAGCTTTTTACGGGCCCGCGCAGTGTCCTGGGCAATCCGCGACTCGGCTTCCTGGATAATTGCTCCGGCTTTCTGGCGGGCCTTGTCTTCAGCTTCCCGCATGGCCTGGCGGCCGCTGTCCTGAGCGCCAGCTATGATACTGTCGGCCTGCTGTCGGGTCTCATGCAGGGTCTGCTCAACTTTGGCTTCCAAATCTGCCTGTTCCTGTTTCATTTTCTCACCAAGCTTCACACCACCCTCAATAGTCTCGCGCCGCTCCCCCAAGACCTTCAAGATCGGCCCAAAAGCATAGCGCCTGAGCACCAGATAAGCCAGTACAAAAGTAATCAGCTGAATCACAAAGGCCCGGCCATCCACCCCCAACGCCCCCAAGCCCGAAGAACTCTCACCAAAATGTGTAAATAATATATAGTTCATGTACTCTAGCCGTTTACTTCCCGGTACAGAAATCGTTGTAGGTGAGTGCAGTTTGGCGAAATGTCGAGCACCGCAAGCGAGCCGTACTCATAGGTACGGTGAGTGCGGAGCGCAGAGATTACGTCAAAATGTGCCATATACAAAGATTTCTCCCTATTTGACAATGAAGATTGATGCGAAAGCCAGCAGGCCGAATAGTTCAACGATAGCCACAAAGATCAAAGCCTGCCCCAAAAACTTAGCCGCTTCCGGGTTGCGTCCCACGGCCTGCAAATAATTGCCACCAATCAGGCCAATACCGATGGCTGGGCCGATAAAGCCGCCGCCGATCATTAGCCCCTTGCCAATAATTGCTGTGTTTACTGCGTCTGCAAATGTGATTGCCATTATTGCTTAACTCCTTTAATTACCTTTAATTATTCTGGCCAATCTTAAACTCGCCCATGTACACTCCCGGCTGTCTGTACCCCTATTGTTTCAGCAACGCCGTCTTCGGTCAAGTCTTCACTGGGCTGTTGCTCACCAGCATGGTTGACGGCAATCGCCAGATACATGGTGCTTAAGATGGTAAATATGTATGCCTGCAAGGCAGCCACCAGAATCTCCAGCAGCGTAAATGGCAGGGCCGTCAAGGGTGCCGCCACATGCCCTAAATAGGCAAACACCGCGATAACAATCTCGCCAATGGTGATGTTCAGGAAAAGTCGGAGCGACAGGCTGAACACGCGCGCCAGATCAGTAAACATCTCCAGCAAACCAATCACAAAATACAGCGGGTTCAATGGATTACCAATAAAGAAATTGCGCAAATACTTCAATGGGCCGCCGGCTTCACGGATAGACGCGCCGTAAACCAGCAGCATAGTAACTACGCCTATGGCCAGCGTGCCGTTCAGGTCACCGGTAAAAGGCCGCAGCAGCGGATGCTCGCCGGATCGAAAACCCTCACCTACGAACGGCAACAATCCCAGCCAGTTATTCAGCAAGATAAAAAAGAACAGGGTTACAAAAAACGGCACGTACTTGCGGCCGGTTTTTTTATCTTCAAAGGCATTTTCCACCAGGTTGGTGATGAAATCGACGCCGACTTCTACAAACTGTACCAGGCCGCCTTTAGGCTTCACGGTAACTTGCCTGGCTACCCAAACAAGCAGAACAATAATCAAAATAGCGCATAACCAACCGTATAAAATGGAATTGGTGATGACAAAACCGCCTAAGCTGAAAACACCCTTTGGTGCCACATGCACCGTCGGCCCGGCATCAGCGAAACTAGCTAGTAAACCCCTGATCATGGACGCTTATCTCCCTTAGGTTCCGGCTTGGAAACAGGTAGTTGACTAACCTGTTGCAGCATTCGCCATAGGACCAGTGCCATACCGCCAATAGCCAATACAAAACCAATCACCATCAACAGAGGGGCAGAGTTAAACTTCTTGTCCAGCTCAAAACCGCCAATAATCGGTACCAGCACCACAATAGCCAGCCGCCAGCTCATATCGAGGGCTTGAGTTACAAATACTGAAGTCGGGCTGCTGGTTTTCTCCACCGTAAACGTGCTTTTCCTCATTCTGTTCCATTGTAACAGATGTGATTTATCTCACGCAAGGGTCTTTTACTTTACAAAGTATAGTGGTAATATGGAGCTATGACCAATGACAAGAAGAATGATAAAAAGATCATAATTTACGGCGCCGAGTGGTGCGCCTTTTGCCACACTGCCATGCACTATCTGGACGACAAAGGTGTTAAATACATTTATATTGACGTTGATAAAGAGCCGGCTAAGGGCCTGGAAGCCGTCGAAAAGTCCGGCCAGCGCGGCATCCCGGTTATTGATCTAGCCGGCGACATAATTGTCGGCTTCGACCGGCCACGCATCGACACAGCTCTCAAAGCCCACCAATTCGCCTAAGCAGAGCCTGCAATAGTGTCTCTTGGCAAATGACTGTAGTACCATAATAGATAAGTTATGGCATTTGAAGATTTTAAGACTAAAGATTCGGTGATAATCGTCTATACCGGCGACGGTAAGGGCAAGACAACAGCCGCGCTGGGCCTGATGGCCCGGGCGCTCGGTAATCGCTGGCAGGTGGCCTTTATCCAGTTCATTAAATACTGGGGTGTCAGCGAGCATATTTTTATCCGCGACATCCAGCCTATGTTTAAAGATCAGCTGTATTTTTATAAAGGCGGCAAGGGTTTTTATCAAGCCGGCGAACTAAGCGAGCAACACATCAGTCAAGAGCAACACTTGGCAGCCGCGCTTGATACTTATAAAGAGGCGCTAAAGTGTGCCGGGAGCGGCGACTACAACCTGGTTATCTGCGACGAAATCAACAATGCCGTGCATGACGGCCTACTCACTGAAGACCAGCTGGCTAATTTGATCACCAACCGGTCGCCTCAGACCAGCCTATGCCTGACCGGCCGTAACTTTCCCGAAAAATTACTGGACAAGGCAGACATAGCGACCGATATGAAAAAGCTCAAGCATCACTTTGATGATAAGTTTCTGGCCAACAAAGGCATTGATTTCTGATGTCTAAGCCAACTCTGTATCTATTTATCGGCTACCCCGGAGCAGGCAAGACTACCGTGGCGAAAATTATAGCCGAGGCTACAGGGGCAGTGCATTTATGGTCTGACCGGGAAAGACATAAGCTGTTTGAACAGCCGACTCATTCCAAGCAAGAGAGTCTTACCCTGTACGATAATCTTAACCGGCGCACCGAGGAACAGCTGGCAGTCGGCCAAAGCGTGGTCTTTGACACTAATTTTAATTTTTATGCCGATCGCCGGAAATTGCGTGATATAGCTACCCGCCAAGGAGCTGAAACATTGATAATATGGATTGTTATCCCTATACAGATCGCCAAAGACCGCGCGGTACATGCTGATTACAGCCGTAATGGTTATGAGGCTCAGATGACTGAGCAGCAGTTTGATGCTATAACCGCCAAGTTGGAGCCGCCGGGCAAAGATGAAAAAGTTATTAAAATTGATGGTACGAAACTTGACAGGCAAGAGGTGATACGGATACTTAGTCTGTAGATGGCAAGCATATATAGATACAGGAAGCGGCATGGATGGTTAGCGACGTTGGTTACGCTGATTGCCCTGGCATTACTATTCACTCAAAAAACCAGCCTGGCCCCTCAGGCACATCAGGTGGTACAAAACAACCAACCGGGACTGTATAGCGTAGCCTTCTTCGTCGATGGCGATACCATAGCCGTAAACATGAACGGCAAGGTAGAAAAAGTACGCTTCGTAGGCATTGATACGCCGGAGACCCATAAGCCGAACACGCCGGTGCAGTGCTACGGCCCGGCGGCCGCCGCTTTCACTAAAAACACTATCGGCACTAACAGTGTCCGCCTGGTTTCCGATTCGCTGAGCACCGACCGCGACCGCTATAACCGCTTACTTCGTTACGTTTATCTGCCGGATGGCACCAACGTCAATGAAAAGCTGGTCCAAAACGGCTACGCATTTTACTACCCTTACTTTCCATTTACTAAATCCGAACAGTTTGCCGCCGATCAGACAGCTGCCATGGCGGCAAACAAGGGCTTATGGGGCAACTGCCACCCTACCCAGACAGATCGGGGCGGTTACATCTCCAACCCACAAGGTTAAGCGACATTAGCCGTAGGATCGACGCGCGGGATGACGGCTGCCGGTGAAAAAACCCGGCTCCATGTAAAACTATCATGCTCCAGACTATAGCCCCTATGCAATATCCTTGCCGGCAAGTAGCCGATAGCGCACACCAATACTACCCAATACATATGCCGATATTGGCTTATGCCGTGCTCGGCATAGGTTCGGGGGCTAATCCATACATAGCGCATAAAGCTCAGGTAACTAACGTCAATCCGCCGCGACGACACCTTGGCTTGCAGGCGTTCGTCAAATACTACTTTGGCCCCTTGTTCCTGCAGATGTATGGCTATGTCGTAATCTTCGTGCATACCGCCTCTGTTACAGAGTATGGGTTTAACGCGTTGCCAGGCACTTGTACGCATAGCCATGTTGGCGCCCCACAGAAAAACGCGGTCTTTTAGCTGCCAACTCAGGCGCCGGCGAAAAAACAGATCGATAGTGTTGAACAGGGGGGCAACAGCCACATTGTAATACAGCGCCACACCGGATACGGCATCGATGTCCGGATCTTCAAAAACAGCCTTCACAGCGGCCACCCAATCTGAGGGCAGAAGGCTGTCGGCATCGATCCGGGCGATGATATCCCCAGTGGCCGCGTCAAAACCACGCGTCCGGGCGTGCAAGACTCCCTGCCGGCTCTCTTTAAGCACGCTTACGAAATCAAAGGCTGCCGCCACTGCCAGCGTGGCATCAGTTGAATTATTATCTATAACGATGACTTCGAAAGGTTTGATAGTTTGACGCGCAATAGCACTCAGACAGGCGTCGAGGTGTTCGGCTTCATTGTATACTGGGATGACAATACTTACTTTCATAGACTGGTACTTATTATATGATAAAGCGCTCACGATTGCATATCAGCCGACCGCCACATAGCCTAAAACGGCGCCTAGTTCATTACTGGAACCACAGCCGATGGCACAAGTTCATAACTATCTTGATGCTACTAATAATGCTCTGTGTAGGCACTATGTATGGCATCGCCCGGTGGTATATTCATTCTGAACAGAGCAAACCCTTCCAATTTGGTGTCAGTTTCATACCGGATTACGCCCAAAGCCTCGGCTTAGATCCGCCCCAAACCATGGGCGCTTTACTGGACATCGGCGTCCGTCAATTCCGTTTGGTCAGCTATTGGAGCGACATGGAACAAACGCCCGGTAACTATGATTTCAGTCAGCTGGACTGGCAATTCAAAAAAGCCGAAGCGGCCCACGCTAAAATCACGTTAACCGTCGGCCTGCGCCAACCCCGCTGGCCGGAATGTCACGCGCCCAGCTGGATTGACATAAACAAACCAAGCAGCCAGTGGCAACCGCAGCTGGAAAATTTTATGAAAAAGGTAGTGCAGCGCTACCGAAACTCCCCAAGTCTGCAAAGTTACCAGCTGGAAAATGAATTCTTTCTAAAAGGTTTCGGCATCTGTACTAACATCGACCGGCAACGTCTCGTTAATGAATATAATCTGGTTAAAAAGCTCGACGCCAGGCATCCCATTATCGTCGGCCGGAGCAACAACGCTTTAGGCTTTCCAGTTGGCCAGCCCCAGCCGGACGAGTTCAGTATTTCGGTTTACAAACGTGTCTGGGACGCCGGCGTCACCCACCGCTATCTGGAATACCCGTTTCCGGCCTGGTTTTACGGTTGGCTGGCCGGTACCCAAAAGATTTTCAATCATAAAGATATGGTAATCGGTGAACTCCAGGCTGAAGCCTGGGGCCCGAACGGCCAACAGCTTACCCAGATCAGTCTTGATGAACAAAATAAGTCACTAAATGCCCGCCGCTTAGAGGACCGTTTTGGCTACGGTAAGGCCACCGGCATGCGGCAAGTAGACCTTTGGGGCGCCGAATATTGGTATTATCGACTGCAAGTACTCCACGACCCCAGCCTCTGGAAAGTCGCCGAGCAACAGTTCAAAAAGCCGTGAACCATATAATTGATCCAAGACAATACGGGGTAAGCTTTTCGGTTAAGCAGTGCCGCAGCTTTGGGATTGACCCCAAAGAAACCTTAGAATGGTTGCTTAACGAGGCAGGCTTCCGACGCTTCCGCTTAATGAGCTACTGGAACGAGCACGAAAAACAACCCGGAGCTTATGACTACTCGGAGCTTGACTGGCAAGTAGCCGCTATCATCAAAGCCGGTGGTGAAATCAGTCTCTGCCTCGGTGCCCGGCAGCCTCGCTGGCCCGAAAATCACTGGCCGCAGTGGGCTTGGCGGCTTAATAAAGCCGAAAGGAGCCAAGCGCTAATAGACTACGTTCGCGAGACTGTGAAACGCTGTAAGAACAAGTCAGGCATAACCAGTTATCAGTTAGAAAATGAAGCTTTATTAGGGCGCTTTGGCGAGCGCAGTGAAGTTGACCGTCGCCGTTTGCGCCAGGAATTCTCCCTGGTTAAAAGCCTTGATCCCGGCCGGCCGCTCATAATGACCACCAGCACCTCTTGGGGCATACCACTAAAGCAGCCGATCCCTGATATAGTAGGCTTTTCTTTTTACCACACCCTGTACCGCCATGGAGCCTACCGCACCTCACAATTTTATCCGTGGGTACATCGCCTAAGGAAACGGCTGATTAAAGTTATACATAAAAAGCCGGTTTTCATTCATGAGCTGCAGCTTGAGCCATGGGGCCCGGCCGCTATCTGGGACATGGCAGTGGAGGAACAGAATAAATCAATGAGCACCGCTCAGATACAAATTAATATCCGGCTCGCTAAAAGCATCAAGGTGCCGCCGATCGACTTATGGGGCGGGGAATGGTGGTATTGGCGCCTGACAAAGCACACAGACCCGACTATTTGGCAGGCCGTTCACCAGGCAATTACTAACAAGTATTAGCGTTAAACCCGACTAACACTTTACAATAGCTGTTATGGCAAAGAAGAAAGCCAACCAGTCTAAAACCATTAGTAACCGGCGGGCCAGGCATGACTATGAACTCGGCGATTCTTTAGTGGTGGGTTTGCAACTGAGCGGGGCAGAGACTAAAAGTCTGCGGATGGGTCATGGCCAGCTGCGCGGCGCCTATGTCACAGTCAAACAAAACGAATTGTTCCTGATAAATGCCACTATTTCCGGCACTACCGGCATCCCTATCAGCGAATCCGACCAGGCCCGCGCCCGCAAGCTACTCGCCAAAAAGCGCGAGATCGCCGCCCTTATTGCTGCCAAACAACAGGGCAAAACCATCGTACCGCTCGATATCCTCACTGGTGGCCGCTACATAAAGCTGCGGATATCGGTTGGCAAAGGCAAGAAACGCTACGACAAACGTCAGACTCTCAAAGCCCGCGACGACGCCCGCCGTACCCAAGCTGCCCTCAAATCCCAACGATAACTTTTCATTCAGCTAGGCCTGTCCGGATTGACCGAGTTAGCGGCTACCGGGCTAGTTAGCGGCAAATAGACCGTAAAGGTCGAGCCGGCGCCGGCCTTACTCTTAACGTCTATATGGCCACTATGCTGTTCAATGATTAGCTTTGTCAGGTACAGACCGATGCCTACGCCTTCATAGTCGTAGTTAGTAGTGCTGGTTCCGCGATGGAATTTAGTAAATAACTTGGCTATCTCGTCAGGCTGTATGCCGATGCCGGTATCGGCCACTGTAAACACTAGGCGATTATCTGAAATATCGCCGGTTACCTGCACAGAGCCGCCAGGCTTAGTAAACTTGATGGCATTGTCAATGACGTTACCCAAGGCGCTACGCATATTAGGCTGGCTGAGAAGTAGCCGAACGTCACCGGGAATGGTATTGGTAAACTCCCAGTGCAGATCTTTCTTAGTGGCCAGCAGTCCAAATTCGTTCACCAAAGAATTAATATAATCGGTGGCCAAGGTGGCTTCTTTTTTCATCGGTTCGGCGTCGGCTTCCAGCGTCGATATGGTTAACAGGTCTTCGGCTAAAAGATGTAAGCGCACCACACTTTCCTGGACAGTCTTGATAATTGCCTTAAGCTCGTGAACAGTCTCAACTTTATCACCCACTTCGATGTAGCCTCGTATAATAGTTATTGGCGTCCGCAAATTGTGCGAGGCAATCATCATGAACTCTGTTTTCAGTTTATCCAACTCACGGAGTTTGACGATATCGGCCTTCAAAAAATCAGCCATTTTATTAACTGACTGCGCCAAGTCACCGATCTCGTCTTGATTTTTAGATTTAATTTGCTGGTCAAAGTTACCGGAACTAATCAAATTGGCTGAACGACTAACAGCCCTTAATGGCTTTATGAATAGCCTGTCCAGCAACAAGCCGGTGACTATGATGCTCATAGCCAAAATTGCCGCCCCTACGTATATAATCAACCGCATCTCGTCTTTGACGTTTTGTTCGACACGTTTTATTGAAACCTCATATACAACAGCGTAGCGGTGGGCACCGGAATCTTCGAAAAATGGTTGGATGATCTCGTAAACATAATCATTGCCACTTTTCAGGTATTGCGGTTGGAATGATGATGCCAGATGAGCGCCGATTGGCTGATTTCGCTTGTCCTGGCTGGCGTACAACTGGTTGCCGTCGACCGATACAACCCGGATGGCGGTAACATCGGGATCAAGCTCTAAAAAGTGATCGACCTCTTGGGTGATGCGAATGCTGCCAGAGTCATGGTAAAGCAGAAATGTATTACCAATCGGTGAAGTCGCCAATGCCGCAAAAGACTTGGACTGTTCATTTAAGTTGGTACGTAAACGGCTAATGTTTTGTGATACCAACAAGTACATAATTAGAGCAAAGATCAGCACCAAGGACAAGCTGACTGTCATGAGGATTTTAGCGCGTATGCTAAAGCGCATCACCACCAGGCGCTATCTTTGGTATACTTTTGAGAAATAGACCGACAAGTATGAGCTAGGCATATCCTGTTGAATAACATAGTTCTTATCCATCAGCCAGACATTGTCGCGGGTACTGAAAGGAATGACCGCCACGTCCTTGTCAATAATGACAGCAGCGTCCTGCAACAGCTTCAGGCGTTTAGCCGGATCGACCGTCAGACTGGCTTGGTCGAACAGGTCCATTAAGTTAGGGTTATTATAGTTAGCCGAAGACAGGGTGGTGTTATAGATATCTAAGCCGTCCAGCGTGTCACTGCTGTAAATAATCGAAAAGACGTCGGCTTGGCCCGTGCTGAAATAATTAATAAACTCATCAAATGCGCTGTGTCTGTCAATTGCCAAGGTGATATTGGCCTGTTTTAGCTGGTTGGCTAGCTCGGTGATGGTCGCCTGTTGGTCATTCGTTGAAAAACGCAGGCTGAGACCTTGCGGGTAGCCGGCCTGCGCCAGCAGCTGTTTGGCCTTACTAACATCCCGTTTGTGCGGAGTTATGGCCGGATTGAAGCCCGGAATCGAAGGAGGAATTAGCTGGCTCAAGGCTGTCACTCGGTTGCCGCCGGCCGTGCCTACCGCTACCGGATCAACTGCGTAGCGGAAGGCTTCCCGGACTAGTTTATTCTGCAGCGGCCCGGGCTTAACCGAGTTAAAGCCGATGAAATACACTTCCGGCTCACTGGAGATGAATTGAGTGAAACCTGGTAGTTTGGCGTCCTTGAGTGGAATGGCCCCGGCAATGTTGTATTTGCCGGCTTGGTAAGCTTTGACCAGGCTAGCCCCATCCTTTTCGCTGCCAAAGTTCAGGGCAAGGGTTGTCGGCCGGCCACCACTGTAACTATCGAAGGCTACCATCTGGACACTACTATCGGTTGGCGTAGAGCCGGGTTTAATCTCGTAAGGGCCGGTACCAGCCTGCGACGGTTCATCGCCTTTAGGCAAATTAGCGTCAATGATATATAAAAAAGCCAGACGATTGAGCAATGTGGGATCCGGTTGCTTAGTCGTGATCCTGACCTGGTTATTGCCAACGACATCTGCCGACTGAATAGTACTGGCGAAGATTTGAGCAAGATCGGAATCGCTGGCGATAACCTTGTCCAGGCTATACTTCACGTCGCTGGCCGCCAAAGTATGCCCGTCGTGGAATTTTATACCTTTTTTGACAGTGAAAAGCCAAGTTTTGCTGTCTGGATTAGTCCAATCACTAGCCAGGGCAGGAACGAGTTTACTTTTGCCCTCATAACGGACCAGGCCTTCAAACATTTGGGCATTGATCAGATAACCATAGCTATTAGCAGACATGTCAGGATAAAGGCTGCCATAGGCTGCACTCTGGACGCCAACCTTCAACAGAGCTATATCTTTGTTTTGCTTGGCCACCTTTGCAGCTTGTTGATTGGTTTGGTGCTTATTGTATAGTAGCCCACCTACGACCACGCCAACAGCTAAAACTAGCAGAATAATCCCCAGTTTCAACCGGCGGTTCTTTTTATTCGGGCTAAACTCTGAATCTGAATTAGAGTTAACTTCAGCAGTTGAGGAGGTGTCGGCAGGCTGTTCGGAAGTGACCGACGGGGCAGGGTTATTGTATGCCGTTTCGTTATCGTCTGGCGGTAGAGCGGGTTGGTCTTCTAAATCACGGCCGTTCATTATACTTTATGCTTTACTTCGCTTATGTTTGCTCAACCTAATAGTAAGAGCTAAGGCCGCAACTGTCAAATTGACGATGCAGTTTCACTGTGCAGTTTTGATTGATCCGAGTGGGCATTATTTATTGTTGGTTAACACAAGCTATTGAGCATTCACCTCATCAGGGTTAGAATAGGAACTTGTAGTCCGGGGTAGCTCAGCGGTAGAGCGGGGCGCTGTTAACGCCTAGGTCGCTGGTTCGAATCCAGTCCCCGGAGCCAAGCATAAGCACTTTGCAAGAAGTGCTTTTTTGTTTTAGGATTGATTGCTCTATACTATAGTTAGGAATCTTAAAACATATATGCAAAACCGTGTACGAAATTTTTCAATTAAGGTGTCGCATTTGGCTAGCACAACGGCGGCCTTTGTTCTGTCCATGGTCGTGGT
>JBBRXZ010000012.1:0-21446 GCA_038238095.1 Saccharimonadales bacterium (SeqCode) | reverse complement strand
CGTTGTAGCGACGATCTGTGTCCGTCAACTCAATAGGGTCTATGCGGTTTGACGTAAATATAAAGTTTAGGTGATTTTTTGTCTGCGCAGCGTCTACGTGCATAGCACGCACATCGCCCGTACTATTCGTTATGAGGTATTTTAAGTTGTCTATTATGTTGCGAGATTTTGCTGAACTCTTAATGTCGATCTCTTCAATGAGTACTAACAGTGCTGTAGGTATCCACGCGTTGAAATTATCTTCGAGCGATGCTGCCGGTTTAGTTAATGCATACTTACGGCCTAAAATGCGGGCAAGCACATGATCGACGATCATGCTCTTACCAGTGCCTTCAATACCTGACAATATCCACGCAGCGTTTGTTTTTACGCGGTATTGACAGACTACGGCTACCCAATTCAAGAAGTGTTCAAAAAGCGCTTCTACTTCTGGGTCTGCTACATCTATTACTGGTCCACATATGGCTGAGCGCATGACCTTATATATGGTAGGCCATGTAGCGCCGAGTTTTCCTTTAGGCGCTTTATACTCTGCGCGGAGATATTTACTTGGCACGAATGTGTTAAGTGTTTTGTTCTCAGGATCATACACTACGTTCGAGGTAGGCGTGAAGTGCATCTTCCAGATAGGTACGTGCTCACCAAAATCGCGACCACCGTGATGCGCTATAAAATCACGTAGTTTCTGTACATCACCAGCTTTATGTATGATTAACTCATGAGCTTCCTCATTCCACGTACCGTTGAAGTACTTATCTGTTGGCAAGTCACGGAATGCTAATAAGATGTCGCCATCCTCGTTCGCTATAGGCAACTCTTCTTTTTCTTCCTGTTCCTCTTGTGCTTTACGCGCTTCATCTGCTTTGTGTTTCTCTAGACACTCCTTATAGTACGCCGGGTTGATTTCCTTCGTTTCGAGATTGAGCTCGCCTTTGAAGTTTCGGATGAGTTCAAAGTTGTCAGCCGTATGATAGTAACCCCAACTATCACCACCATTAAGATTAAGGTGAGTATACTCATTACCGACACGAATGCCAGTGATGTCCATAATGCCAGGTTTAACTTGGACTTCGTCTGTACCAACCCACTTTGTAGTTTTTGACATAGCAGGAAGTGCTGCTGCTTCGCGTAAGTCGTTAATGATTTTAACTGCTTCACTCTTTAGTTTCTCCGTTCTGTGTTTCATTAGCTCATACGAGTTTACTGCGGGTTGCTTCCTCACAATGTAAGCCATGCGATCTGAGTCTTTTACTCTGGATACGACACCTTTACCTAGCACTGGGGGCGCAATGAAAATGAGTTTGTCGTTCTGGCATGTTGTTAGATCTATCGGCCAATGAAGTGATGTAGTCGCGTTGGATAATGTTATTCCAGCACGTGCTACTGGAAAATCCAAGTTCAAGTGCATCAGCCACGGCTTGATTAATGTTGCGTTTACATAATCATCAAGCATTACAAATATGTGGCATGACAAACCTTTCTTACTACTAAACCCATAGCTCGAAGAATGTTGCACGAAGTATGAGACTTCTTTCAGTTCAGGAAAACTAGCCATGAATGCTTCATGTGTTTCCCACGGTGCATCATCTAAATCCAGCACTAAAAAGTTTGTGAGGTCTGTACCAGTGGTTGCACCTTTTCTCGGCTCGTTATTTAAATCGAAATTTAATTTTCCTTTAATCATGCAGTGACCAAGTTGTGAATGTTTTTTAACTGCGTCGTAAACATCTTTGAGCGTCGTACATTGCTCTACGTGCGAGGTGAAATCTCTGACGTTAGGGTATGGTGATTTTATCAGTTGGTTATTTGTAGACAGTGAGAATGATTTTGTTAGCTTTGTATACGCTGATAAAAAATACAAATTAAACATAGAAATTTCCTTTAGATTTGCTCAGAATTGGTTGCGAGTTTGTTGCGAGTTTTTTTGTGCTTTTATTTTTGTGCTACGCGCTCCGAGCTGAGATAGAATATTAGAGCACATTAGACTGCGATGCAAGCTTATTTTGTTACACAATTCAGTGCCACCAGTTTCGACTTTATTTTTAAAGTGAAACCAGCGGAAACCATTGGGAGAGTAGGTATTACATAGTATATATATTATATAGTTACATATTTACATATTATAATAATAATAATAATAATAATAATATATATATATACTATATAATGCCTATATGTGTATAGTCTATATATAGCTACGGAACTACCGTTTTAAGAAAGTGTAACTGCGTAAGTCGTAACCAAAAATAATGCCTAATAGTTGCTCAGAACGGAGTGCAAAGCTCGCAGTGCGAAGTATAAATAAACTATATTATTGTTTTTTAATTTTGTATTTTATTTTTACAGAATCTAAACGTGAGCTTAAAAATAAATTCTCAGCTCATAGTGCGAAGTATAAATAAACTATATTATTGTTTTTTTTAATTTTTGTATTTTATTCTTACAGAATCTAAACGCGAGCTTAAAAATAAATTCTCAGCGCGCAGTAATAAATTCTCAGCTCGAAGTTTTTGATGCGAAGAAATTTTATTCATAATTATTTTCTCAAATTAAAATCGCTAAATTTTTGTGTGGCTTTTGAAAATAAAAATAAACGATTTGAGATTTTTAATTTATTCATAATTATTTTCTCAAATTAAAATCGCTAAATTTTTTGTGTGACTTTTGAAAATAAAAATAAACGATTTGAGATTTTTAATTTATTCATAATTATTTTCTCAAATTAAAATCGCTAAATTTTTTGTGTGACCTTTTGAAAATAAAAATAAACGATTTGAGATTTTTAATTTATCCAAAATTATTTTCACATCCGAAATCTTTTTTTATTTGCTCGGGAGATTTATTATTTAGAAAATAAATTCCATGAATAAATTCTTCAACACCGTCGCTCGAAATATTTCGTTCGACGTACGACGCGCGAAGAAATTTAATTACTTGTTGTTCAGAAAACTTTTCATCGCGCAGCTCAGCAATTGTTTTTGAAAGTTGTGAAGCTTGCTCACATAAATTCTCAGCGCTCAGTACGTCGTGCGAAAAACTTTGTACACTAGCGAAGAATAAAAATATTAAGAATGTTTTCATTTTGTTTCTGCCCCATAGTGATGTGGGTTTTAAAAACTACGAGCGACGTTAGTCGCTCGTAGATGCTATGCTACTTTCTTAACTTTACTTTTTGTTATTGGCACTGAGACTGCGTAGTCAATTTCATTCATCGTTTTAATCGCGCCTGAGATGACAGCAACGTCACTCATTGTATAACGACGGTCTCTGTCGAGTACACCCATGATGCCGTCATCAAGTGCACGTTTTAAAGCGCCGTTCATTTTATCAATGAGACGCTCGCGTGTTTCCTCGCTCAACTCTTCGAGCTGAACATCCACGTCGTGGTGTGTGACTATTGCACGACTGAACGTTGTGCCGTCTGCACGCTCCTCATCCTCGTAATGAGTTTCATCTGACGATGGTGGTACGAACACCATGTCGATCATCCACTCAATTTCACCAGCTTGTGCCGCTAAGCGCTGGGCGCGTTGTATGTCGCGCTGCTGAGTACGCACCTCACGCGTCTTAGCGAAGCTTTCGGTGTCTATGTTAGTGATATTAGCCATGGCGAACAACTCACCTAATAGTTCTAGGTCAGTGTTAACCTTCCGTGTGGTCGGCACGCTCATGAATTTGATTGTGCCGGCGATGCTACCTTGTGAGTCATCGTTGGTGAGCTCGATGAGCTGGTCACGTAGCGACTGTCCGACGCGCGCTAGACGTTTGACATTATGCATCATGTCATCACGTGCGTCGGCTTCGCTGAGCAAGCGCTCAACATCTTGCGTGTTTAAGTCGCGGATGTCATAGCCGTCACGTTGTAAGCGTGAGACAGCTGAGCTAGCAGTGCCCACTAGCGAAGCATTGATTGAACCTAATAGGCTGAATAAGACTGAGCGTTTAGCTTGGTCTGGTAGTGTGTCGATTACTGTTTGCATTGTCATGATAATTCCTTAGTAGTATGTTGTCGTTGGTTTGGGTTGTGTTACGGCAGTTCCTGCACGCCACGTTGATTCCTCAACATCGCATTCTTGCGCATCACCTTGTCGCCGCATCAAGATAATTTCTGGGTTGTCCTCACAATTGAAGCCTTCGTTGAACTCGGTTAGTGCGTAGCTGACTCTTGCCATATAATTTCCTTTTTGTGTATTTCTTGCCATTGTTTGAGGTTGTTGTTTTCTGTGCGTAAAAATTTGTTTGCTGTTGTGCATACTTCGAGCCGCGAGCTGAGTATTGAGCACTCATGTCTAGCTACTGCGAGCTGAGCGCGCAGTGTGTCTATCTCAGTCGTAGCCGCGCCCATGATTTCTACTAATCTGTCGTTGTTCATGATTTTCTATTCCTTAGTCTAGGTAATATCTGACCAGCTAATAGCGCGCAAACCATTGCACTAAATCCGCCAGTCATGGTTCCGCCGTGTAGCCAGAACACGAAGCTGAAAATGCCAGATTCGACTAAGAAGCCGAATATCTGACCTGTGGTAAACTTGTGATACATGCTCCATATTCCGAGGAACATGATGATGCCGTAGAGCAGAGGCATCATGTCTATATGTCCGAGTAGTGCGCCCATAGTGGCCTCCTAGATTGAAATGCAGGGCATCTCTGCCCTGCGTGTGTATCACTTAGTTGACTTAGCGCTACGTGCTATGCGCTTCGCTTTAGGTGCTGGCGCTGTTGGGTCGCTGAAGAACCCTTTGATGAAGCCTGATACTGTAGTGGTCACAGTCTTAGTAGCTTCTACTGTGATATGCGTACCTTTGTTAAGTGCTACGCGTGTTGATTGACCTGCTACGAAACCTTGTTTAGTGTTGTTCATGATGTAATCCTTAATATGATTGAATGATATGTAGTACATAGAAGATATTGGATTGATGTCGTAAGACATCTAAGGGACTCCTAAGTGAATTAGGAATCCGAATCCGAACCCACGCCCCTATAAATAGTTAGGGGAGGGGAGTGACCAGCCTAGTAAATAATCACGGATTTCACAGAACACCTCCCCCCGTCTTTTCTGAATCGAACTCGCCAATATTTTTATAAAAATTTCTGCAGAGAATTCAGATTTACGTTGCCAAATGCTTTTCTCTACAGAATATAATCCTTGCAACTCTGACGTAATCTAATATAATCTAACGCCATGACAGACATGGACGAAATACTTAGCGCGTTGCACGAAGCTGATAAATCAGGGCACGCACCTACGAAGCTCAAAGTACGTAGCACCTCGAACGAAGAGCCTAATTCAACGCACGACGAGCCGCGCACATCGCGCAGAGCACATATACCTCGCGCAAAGGCGTCAGAGACTTACGATGGCACGTAGACCATCAGCACTAACAGAAAAGCAGTCGCTGTTCGTGGACGCAAAGCTCGAGGGGACTAGTAACTACGCAGCCGCTATCGCCGCAGGCACTGCGCCATCAAATAGTAGCAGCGTGGCGGCATCAAAGCGCGTGAAGGAAGAGATAGCACGAGCGCGAGCAGAAATAACAGATCTAACTACCCTCAGACGCCTTGATGTCATAGAAGGCATCATGGAGGGCATTGGTATGGCGAGGTTCATGGCAGACCCGGGCGTGTTGATAAAAGGTTGGGTAGAAATCGCCAAGATACTGGGCCACTACGCGCCAGAAGTAAAACGCATTGAGATCACCACTAGCCAAGCACGTATACGTACGAAGTACGAAGCGCTGAGTGACGAGGACTTACTGGCTATTGCTGAGGGCAGAGTCATAGACGCAGAATTTACAACTGAGGAGAACTAAACATGCAAACAGTAGAAGAACTCATTCAGTCGAAAGGCTTAACCGCGCCACGCATCAATCCATCAGACATTGAGGACACCATCACTGGTGAAGATACGTGGACACAGAGCGAGAACTCACAGCTACTGTGGGCGGTGTTGATATTAGTGTCTATGGGGGCGTTCTGTATGCTAGCTGTCTACGGCCTAGTTGAGCTAGTGCGCCACTGGTTATAGATGACGCTAATAGTCTGTGCAGGATGTGGCATCGGGAAGACGAAGAAGTACTTCAACGGTAAGTCCACGCTCTGCGCACTCTGCGCGTCGAGCGGAGTAATACCCGTAGTAGTAGAGAAGGTAGTAGAAGAGAAGGTAGTAGATGATGTCCGTGAGGAAGAATATAAGCAGTTTCCTAGCGTAGAGCAGAACTACAAGGACCCGTCGGCGCAAGAAATCGCTATGCGCACACTAGCACGGCGCAAACTTATTCACTTTATTAAGCGCTTTAAACCAAAATACATGCCGGGTTGGGTGCATGAAGACATCGCACGTCGCCTTGAGCGCTTCATGTTAGCCGTTGAGCGCGGAGAAGAGCCACGTTTGCTCATGATGCTACCACCACGAGCTGGTAAACAGTTAGCAGACGATACTCTTGTCCCAACACCTACTGGATGGACGACACACGGAGAGCTGCGCGTGGGAAGTGAGGTATTCCACCCTTCAGGAAACGTCTCAAAAGTGCTAGCTGTTTCAGATAAGACATCATCGGACGTCCGTGTTGTGTTTTCCGACGGCTCCGAGTTCTTCTGCCATGAAAACCACGAGTGGCATCTGTTCGACCGCGCGGCTCAAGAGTGGAAAGACATACCAGCAAGAGAGTTCTTGAGACTTACACGACTCGGAGTGGCGCAGAAATTACGCTCCGGAACGCGAGCTAGGTACCAGCTTCCTGTGGTTGGGGCGCTTCAGTATGCAGGCGAAGAGTACAGCATCCACCCTTACGCGCTAGGGGCGTGGCTAGGTGATGGCAGCGCTGGAAAGCCTTGCATTACTGGGGCACCTAGTGATGTAGCTATCATAGCTAAGATCGAAAGCTTAGGTTACGCTGTAAGCGCTATATGTATACACAAAACAACTGGATGCCATACCACGTATTTTAGTGGGGACGGGATTACGGACGTAGGTCTAAGCAGAAAGCGTGTAGGTTCACGTCCAGGGCGTATGTCACAGGAGCTGTTGGTGCTAGGTATATTCAAGAATAAGCGCATACCAGCCGAGTACCAATATCTTACTGTGCCTATGCGGTTAGAGCTGTTAGCTGGGTTGGTAGACACGGACGGGACTACAGACGAGAACAGCCGAGTGGTTATAGCTACAGTGAGCGAGCTACTGGCAAAAGATATAATGCAGTTGTGTGAGGGCCTTGGATTCCGCCCGTATATGCGCTCTGTAGAGCCCTGTTTAAGCTCTTCCGGAATACAAGGCCGCAAAGTAGTTTATCTAGTAGGTTTTCAACCAACTATGGAGCTGCCAGTTGTCCTGGAGCGCAAACGTATAAAACGTTTTGCTTCGCAGCGCCGCATCGGTTTGGTATCGGTAGAGCGCCTACAGCGCGGAAAAACAGGACACTGCGTATGTGTAGATAACCCAGATGGGTTGTATGTAGTTGGGGAGAAACTAACTACAACTCACAACAGCGAGCTTGGCAGCCGTAATTTCGTGCCGTGGGTACTCGGACATCACCCAGACTGGGAAATCATCGCAGCGAGCCACACTAACAGCCTGACGATGAGTTTTAGTCGCTACATTCGTGACTTATTGCGAGATCCATCGTACCACGCGCTGTTTCCGAACACGGTACTAGACCCGTCGAGCCAGTCTGTAGAGAACTGGAACCTCACATCTGGTGGTGGCTACCTCGCAGCGGGTGTAGGCACGGGTATTACAGGTCGCGGTGCGCACATATTACTACTAGACGACTTAGTGAAAGACATTGAGGCCGCGGACAGCCAGACCCAGCGTGATAACACGTGGGAATGGTACGCTTCTACCGCATACACGCGGCTAGCTCCTGGGGGCGGCGTGCTAGGCATTATGACCTGGTGGAGTGAAGATGATTGGGCGGGGCGCATACAACAGGTTATGCTGACGGGTGAGGGCGACAAGTTCGAGATTGTGCGCTACCCTGCTATTAATGATCAGGGCGATGAGTACATACTAGCGGACGACAGCATCGTGCAGATACCCGACGGCATAGCAGTACCGCCCGGCGCGCGTTTGACGCGGCCTAAGGGCACAGCCATACACCCAGAGCGGTATTCTACAGCTGCTATGCTGCGGATTATGGCAAACTTGGTGGCGGCAGGGCAGAAGCGTATCTGGGCCGCGCTGTACCAGCAGAACCCTACGCCTGACGAAGGTCTGCACTTCACGAAGAAGATGTTCCGCGAGTACAGCCACGTACCGCAGCTCTATGGTGCTCAGATCTACCAAGCATGGGACTTTGCCATTACAGAAGGCACTCAGAACGACTGGACAGTCGGCGTCACGGTGCTGCATGACAGCAACGACGACATATTCATACTAGATGTGAAACGTTTCCGTAGCGGCGACGGCGAAGAGATTATGAGTGTAGTGGTGGACTACGCCATAGAGTGGAACGTAGATACGGTAGGTTTTGAGGATGGACAGATATGGAAGTCTCTAAACAGCACGTTTACGCGCGTCTGCCTTGAGAAGAAGACCTACCCGTCATACGAGATACTAAAACCACTTACAGACAAGCTGGTGCGTGCGCAGCCACTACGCGGGCGCATGCAGGCAGGTAAGATCCACTTTCCTAAGACAGCAGAGTGGCTAACTACGCTAAAGAACGAGCTGTTGAAGTTCCCCGGCGGTAAAAACGACGATCAGGTGGATGCGCTGGCATGGGTAGTCCGTCTGATATTGATGAAGTCACCGCCACGCGTTGTGGTGCCGGTGCCTATGAAAAGCTGGAAGGACAAGCTGAAAGGCATGATGTCCGGCAAGAACACAGGGAGTCACATGTCATCATGAGAAAGATAGTCCTAAATATTAGTGACGAGGCCAACGCCTCATTTGGTAATTCGCTTATTGGTCTCGGTAAGGTTATGAAGATCGAGCCAAACAGATTCAAAGCGGCAGTGTTCGGAGGCATTACGTTCTTAGCGTCACTACGCGGTGAATCTTTATTGATTTGGATACAGGTGTACGATGGGTTGTATAGCGTCACTTACAAAAATACAGGAGTGGTGTATCAGTTGCAGAGCGCAGCACCACTTAGCTACGAGGGTGAGGGAACGCATTCTAGCGTCTCAGTGGGTAACGCGCGAACAATCGCAGCGAGGTACGGCGCAGCTAGCGACGACGCAAGAACGTTTAATATAAGTGCCATTATAGGTACGTACAAGAATCTTTATATAGCTGTAGCCGACACACGCCTAGACAATACGTACGTCTTAAAAGAACTGACAGCATATGAATCCATCGGCTCCCAAACGCTTCTAACAATAATCCGCCGTGGCGATGTCGGATCGTACCATCTTATGTCTGCTCCGCAGTCGGTTAGTAGAGGCAAAGTAGATAGATTGTGGCGAGGAGCATACAGCCTACCAGAAGACATAACCGAATACCACTATGTTAGTTTCAGCACGACTGTAGCATTTTCTGGAGCCGAAACGTACGAGTACGGCCCAGTAATTCGTGAATTGCTTGATACCGCAGGAAAAAAAGTAGGAACAGTTAATATTACTGGAGTGGTCCATACCGGGGGTGTTCCGCGCATCGAATCGATTGTGAGTGATATAACCGTAAATCCAGTGCGCGGAAAAGACATCCCGTCTCCCCCCAGTTACCGCACGAACTCGAGTTTTACGGTAACTGGTAGCGTGTTGCATATCACTGTGTCAGGTCGCACTATGCAGCTACTGTTTCCTAACGCTGAGGAGACAACTGTAGTAGCTGATACAGCGTCTAATACAGCGCCTAATCAAGAATTCTATACGCTGATGTACCCCGCAAAAAACAGTGGCTATGTGCTTTCGACTACTTTCAGCGCGGCTGCGGAGGGTGTGACTACTACAACAGACATACAGACGTTTCCAGCACCGGACGAAGGTGCATTTTTGAGATCTATAACAGATACCACAGTCACAACTTCTGGAGCGGTATATGATATACAAGCTACATACTATGGCATAGACAACAACGGGGGATTAACAAAATCCCCATACGCTATATCAACTCCTTCAGAAAGAAGCTCTGTAGAGTCCGGATCGAACTATTACGATAGCTTTTCTGGCGGCACGTCTCTATATTACAACGTAGACGCTCGATCAGAAGAGACAGCTGATATAACTAGTTTTATAGACAATAAGTTGAAAGTGCTAGGTAGTGTCACACTATCCAACTCTACTACAATAGCGACTCACCTCGAAGGAGCACTCTTTATTGGAGGCCAAGAAGACCACAGAACTACAACTATAGCTTTAGGCAGCCACATCGTGCAGTATAAGGTAGACATCATAGAAAACGCCACCACACACATGATAGGCACGAGCAAGGCTACTATACCTAATGAGCTTGATGGCAGGTCATATACTATAGGTTTTGACGGAGGATATTTAGTGTTCGGCAGCTACAACGGATTCACATTGGTTGGGCAAGACGTACTAGTGACTGCGACAGAGTTTGAAATAGACAACCAAGATGACGGCAGAAACGTAAGTTATGCAACCATGTCAGGGACTATAAACGGAGAAAGCATATCACTGAATTTTGTTGTGGAGGGCAGACAGCCGCTATTACGAGCGAACGTGGGTTGGCAAGCAGGCTACGGTAGAGGCACACTGTATTATACGAGAAAATCACAAAATATGGACGTCGGTGTTACGCATTCAGTAAACAGAAACGAAGGATACGTTGGAACCATATCATCCATAGGCACTGTAGTGGGTTCTTCTAGCTACCGCACAAAACGGCAGTTAGGATCGTTATATGACAGCCAAACACTAACACCCATTAGCACCACCTCCAACGCACTATTAGTTATAGCCGATCTATGCGCCTCAGCTGTACTTGCTATAAGCGATGGAGCTACAACGAAGGCCGTAATACTCGATAGAGCTGCACAGCAGTTTTTAGCGGCCTCCATATCGAACCCGAAGCGTAGTTTCAAAAACTATACTGTAGAAACATGTGCTGCGAAAATTAGCGGGCTAGAGGCCAAGATAAAAGAAGGGTTCGAGACTAGCGCTATCGCCTCAGCAAAATCGGGAAAATTTACAGCACCGCCTATGGAGGATGTTGCAGACTCGGATTTGGTGGGGCTAGGAGTAACAGAATTGCAGGTTTTGTTAGAAAGCCTTAGAAGCGCAAAAAAACTTTATGAATCGTTCTCAGCTGCTATAAAAAAAGCAGAAGTGGAAAAAAGCGGCGCATCACCGTTAGAATTGCTCACTGAAATAATTAAACCACACGCCACATACATAGGCGGAGCGACGGACGACACGCTGACTCTGTTTTTGCGCCTAGTGAAGGGCGGAGCTATTATTCGCGCCTAGTTGATTTTCTTACATTCTCTGATATACTCTAACGAATTCTAAAGCGAGGTAAAAAAAAATGGGCGAGTTAATAATGCTGCTTTTTCATGCGCGTACTACTGCTCATGTCCTACATCTAAAAACAAAGTCATTTGCACAGCACAAAGCGCTGAACGAGTTTTATGATGACATCGTGGACTTGGCAGATACTTTAGCCGAGACATATCAGGGGGAGTATGGCCTCATCGAATCGTTCCCAACACACTACAGACCGTACGCAGAGCCTTTGGAGTTTATATCAGCACTTCGTGGTCGCGTGATGGAGCTCCGTAAGACAGAACTATCTAAGGCTGACACACAACTACAGAACATCATAGACGAGATAATCGGGCTGATAGATCGCACCAATTACAAACTAAAGACATTGAGATAATATGCCAGTCGATACCGCTAAATCACAAGCACAGTGGGAGCGCTTTCGCTACTGTATCGAACGTGGCCATTATGAGTTCGTGCAGAAAGCAGACAAATGCGATAAGTTCTTTGCAGGTGATCAATGGGACCCATCAGATTTAAGCAATCTGAAAGCTCAGCGTCGCCCAGCCCTTACTATCAACAAAATCATTTCTACTGTCGGCACCATCATGGGCGAGCAGATATTCAACCGTAATGAGGTTTTATATCGCCCAGCAGCTGGCGCGACGGTAGGCACGGCAGATGCCTTGACCAAAGTTTGGATGCAGATTGCACAAAGAAACCAGCTTCAGTGGGTTCGCTCTGACGTTTTCGCAGATGGCATCATAAGAAGTCGTGGTTTTTATGACGTGCGCATGAACTTCGACGAAGCCATGCAAGGCAACATCGACATCGACATCCTTAACAGTAAGAACGTAGTAATTGACCCTGATGCGGAGCAGTATGATCCAGATACATGGAACGACGTGTTCATCACGAAGTGGCTTACACCCGATGACATCACGCTTCTCTACAACGCCGAAGACGGTGAGTATCTGCGCCACAATAATTCTGGCATGTTCCCTTATGCCTATGATTCTATTGAGACGGCGCGAGATCGCTTTTCCGGTACTACCCTCCAAGGCACGTATTACGGACAACCCGAAACCCTTGCGCTGCAACGTAATATACGCACCATCGAGCGTCAGTACCGTAAGCTAGATAAGCAAGAGCACTTCGTAGACCATAAAACAGGTGATATGCGCCCAGTTCCAGCAGGTTGGGACAGAGAGCGCATCGCCAGCATGCTGGCAAAAACTGACGGCTCTATTAGTGTTATTAAAAAACTATGTAAGCGTATCCGCTGGTGCGTTACAGCAGATAACGTCGTGCTGCATGATGACTGGAGCCCATACAAGCACTTCACAGTAGTGCCTTACTTCCCATACCTACGTCACGGTCGTACTACTGGTGTGGTAGAGAACCTACTAGGCCCGCAAGAGCTGCTAAATAAAGTAAGTTCGCAAGAGCTGCACGTTGTGAACACTACTGCCAACAGCGGTTGGAAAATAAAAACAGGCATGTTGAAGAACATGAGCATCGAAGAGCTAGAGCAGGGCGGTTCACAGTCTGGTTTAGTGCTTGAGCTTGACGATGTAAACAGCGCAGAAAAAATCCTTCCAAACCAAACACCTAACGGCCTTGATCGCATAAGCGATAAAGCCGAAGGGCACATCAAGACTATCTCGAACGTGTCCGACAGTATGCAGGGTTTCGACCGGGAGGACGTAGCAGCAAAAGCTATCCAGTATAAGACACAGCGCGGCTCGCAGAACCAAGCAAAAGTACTAGATAACTTAGAGCGTACTGACTATTTGTTAGCACGTAACGTGATGGACTTAGTGCAAGAGTTCTATACGGAAGAACGCGTTATCCATGTAACGCACGATGACGTTATGAAAGAGCCAGAAACAATCACAGTGAACCAGCAAGACCCAGAAACAGGCGATATATTGAACGACCTAACGATGGGCGAATACAACATCGTAATCACCAGCACACCATTCCGCGCGACCCTTGAAGACAGTCAGTTCGAGCAGGCTATGGAAATGCGTCGTGAGGGTATCCAGATTCCTGACAGTGTGTTGATTGAGAACAGTCGTTTAATGCGCCGCGCAGACATCAACAAACAAATGGCAGGCGATAAGAATTCACCTGAGGCCCAAGCAGCAGCAGCCTTGAAACAACGCTCGGACGAGGCAATGGTTGCCAAGCTCGAGGCGGAAGTAGGCGATAAGCGAGCTGATAGCCAGTTAAAGCTGGCACGTGCCAGGAAAGACGGAGCAGACTCAGCAGACGCAAATGGCGAGCCTATCGAAATCACTAAGATGAAAATGGAGCATCAGCTTAAACAGCAAGCCCAAGCGCAAGAGATGGATTTCAAAGAGCGTGAGTTCCAGCAAACACTAGCGCAGAAAAAAGAAATGCACGATCAAGAAATGCGCATGATGCGCGAACAAGCATCAATAGCAGCAGAAGCAGCGGAAACAAAAGCCCGAGACAGTCGTCTTGAAGCTATGGAGAAACCAGAGGAGAGTACCGAATGACAGATGCAGTAGAAAACGAAGTAGTAGACCGTGGTGATGATTTGGAAGTAGATACTGGCGCAGCAGAAGCTGCTGCAGCTGCCGCAGAGGCGTTGAGAGCCGCAGAAGACACAGCAGTCCTGAAAGATCTGACTGAAAAGAAAGAAGAGCCAGCTAAAGAAGAAGAAGCTAAAGACGAAACGAAAGGCGAACAACAACGCGACGACTCAGGTAAATTCGCGCCGAAAGCCATACCTAAAGCTCGTGTGGACGAGATGGTAGGCAAAGAAAAACTACGTGCAGACGCTGCAGAGCGCCGTCTAGCTGAATTTGAAAAACAAGTGCAGACAGTCGACCGCACGGTAGAAATCACAGCTTTAGAGACAGAGAACTTAGCTTTAGATAAAGAGCATGCCCAGGCTACGCTTGATGGTAAAGCAGATCGCATGGCTGAGATTGCCGCACTTATTCGCAAGAACGAGCGCGCTATCCAAGCTTCTGGCACGCAAGCAGTTAGTGCCTCAGCAATGGAGCAGATGCGCGAAGAAATTCGTTTAGATGTTGCCATCGAGCAGCTGCAGATCGAGTTCCCATCGTTAGTGGAAGGTCATGAAAACTACGACCAAGACGTGCTAGACATGATTCTAACGTCGCAAGAGATGTATATGAAGCGCGATCGCATGCCAGCTTCGCAAGCACTAACACTATCCGTGCAAAAAATCATGGGTAAATTAGCGCCAGCAGCAGCAGACGACGCTGACGAGACGGAAGAAGCGAAAGGTTTAGACGCGGCGAAGGGTAAGAAGACAGACACGCGCAAAACAGAAGCAGTAGCTAAGAACTTAGAAACTGTTAAAAAACAGCCGGCAAACATGAAAGAGTCAGGTATCGACAGCGATAAGGCAGGCATCACATCAGACGTGGATGCAGCAAAACTATCCACTGAAGAGTTCGATGCACTACCCGAAGCTACGAAGGCTCGTATGCGGGGCGATACGGTATAAATCAACAACCCACTTCGGTGGGTTTATTTTCGACTTGATTTTCTTATAGACTCTGATATACTCTGACAATATCGCTAGCACGAGCGACATCGTGTTGTAATACCGTACTACTCGTACGCGCAACGATAAAGCGCACGGCTCGTCCCCGTAAAAAAGATGAACAAGCCGCTCAGCCCGCGACACATGGCTCGGAGACTCTAACACCGTTTGTTAGAAAATGTTCATTATTTTAACTCAAAGGACTAGACATGGCTTTTACCAACTTTAGTGCTCTGACCTCAGAGCAAAAAACAGTATGGTCACGCGACATGTGGAAGCAAGCGCGTAACCTATCATTCACAAACAAGTTCCTTGGCAAAGATGCCAACTCAATGATTCAACACATTACTGAGTTGAAGCAATCCGAGAAAGGCGCTCGTGCAGTTATTACTCTACTTACTGACTTAGAAGGCGACGGTATTGCAGGCGACCGTACTTTGGAAGGTAACGAAGAGTCATTGAAAAGCTTCGACCAGGTTATTCGTATCGACCAATTGCGTCACGCAAACCGTCACGAAGGTCGTATGGCTGAGCAAAAATCAGTGGTTACCTTCCGTACAGACAGCCGCGATACATTGGCTTACTGGTTATCAGATCGTATGGACCAATTAGCGTTCTTAACTTTAGCTGGTATCGGCTATGGTTTCAAAAATGCGGGTGGTGCACGTGTAGGTTCAGACTTACAGTACTTAGAGTTTGCTGCAGACGTTACGGCACCGACATCTAAACGCTATGGTCGCTATAACGGCACATCAAAATTGATGGAGTGGGGCACAGGCTCTTCAGCAGTAACTGTAGCTGATAAACCATCATGGGAAATGTTAGTGCAAGCTAAAGCTTACGCTAAAGATAACTACATCCGTGGCATCCGCCAAGACGGTGAAGAAATCTACCATGTGTTCTTATCTCCAACAGCAATGGCTGATCTGAAATTAGACCCTACATACCTATTGAACTTGCGTCACGCTCAACCGCGTGGTAATGCAAACCAATTGTTCCAAGGTGGCTCAAGCGTGCTAGTAGATGGTTTATTCATTCACGAATTCCGTCACGTACCAAACACACGTTTAGCAGCTAATGGCTCTAAATACGGTTCTGGTGGTTCGGTAGATGGATGCCAAGTTTTGTTCTGCGGTGCGCAAGCATTGGGTATGGCAGACATCGGTGCGCCAGAGTGGGTAGAGAAAGGCTTTGACTTTGAGAATCAACAAGCGATTGCCACTGGCAAGATCTTAGGATTCAAGAAACCTCAGTTCTACACACAATACAGCGGCAACACTACAGAAGACTTTAGTGTGCTTTCATTGTACGTAGCTCAATAAGAAAGGGGACTTAAATGGCCTTATTAAAAACATTACGTAGTGCTCAGTACCCATTGGTCGCTGAGTTTACGTTTAGCTTCAACGACACGATGGTTGATATTAACGGAGCGACGCAGGACTTCGGTGCTGGTGCTATTCGTTCAAATATCGACTTGCGAGCAATTCCATTACCACCTAATGCGGTAGTAGTGGGGGGCGACTTAACTGTTGAGACAGCTTTTGTTGGCCCCACAGCAGCTACTTTGTCCATTGGTGACTCTGGCGCAGCAACACGCTATGGCTCAGCTATCGACTTAAAAACCGCAGCCCGCACTTCGCTTCCGTTGACAGGCTTCCGTGGCAATGGTGAAGACGTCCAACTTCGTTTTAACTCAACTGTGGCCGTTGCTACAGCAGGTAGAGCGACAGTTCGCGTTCAGTACATCATTACAGGTCGCGCAAACGAAGCAGTAATCGCTTAGTAATATCGGGAGGCTTCGGCCTCCCACTTTCTAAAAACTGAGGAGCCACACAATGCCAACAATGGTACTTAACAGGAATTTCGCACTACGCTCGTTAGCTGGGCGCGTAATTGATTTCGTGAAAAACGAACCTATTCATGTTCCGCCAGAATGTCAACGCGAAGCTTTACAAATCGGTGCGGTTGGAACTGACGAACAATTAAACGTATTAGAGGCAGAAGCACTACCAGAAGTGCCACTATCTAACGACGAACGTAGAGAAATGCTCTTAGCCGCTTTCCCTGAGCTAGAAGCAGCAAACGACCGTGAGTCATTTACAGCACAAGGTGTTCCGAATGCAGCAGCGTTAAAAGCCATCGTCGGTTTTGATGTAGCCGCCAAAGAACGTGACGCAGCTTGGACAGAGTACTTACAAGCTAAATCAGACGCAGCAGGCGAAAAATAAGTGACAGCGAGCGAGCTACTAGACTTGTTTCGCTCTGACGTCGATGATCAGGCCACGCCTTATTTGTGGTCTGACACCGAGGTCTATCTGTATATGGACGACGCGTACAAATCGTTTGTGCGTAAGACTGGCGGTATCTCAGATGAGACGTCAGCACTAACATTAATACCTATTGTAGCTGGTGAGTCGTACTCTGAAGTAAGCTCAAAAATACTTAAATTTCGTCTTGCGACATTAGTATCGACACAAGACCCAGTGCTTATTGTCAACGCAGAAGACGTGGTCAATTTAGCAAAATACGACTATGGCGTGCTCCGCCCATTGAACCAAAACACGCCAGGTCGCGTGACACACATGGTGGTAGGCGTAGAGCGTACGGCAGCAGTCGGAAAAGTAAAGTGGGTACAGAAGCCTATCGTGTCAGACTCTGTTCAGCTGACAGTGATGCGCATGCCGCTAGACGACGTGACCGAATCCAACCCATCATTCGCTTTTGATGAGATTCTAAGCGAGCATCACCAGCATTTACTAGCTTGGATGAAGCATCGCGCATACGGTAAACAGGATGCAGAATCATTCGACAGAAGCAAACGTGAAGAATACAAAATAGAGTTCTTAGCTTATTGCACAGAGGCGACAGCCGAAAATGAGCGCTATAAGAGTAAGCCAGTACGTGTAGTGAAATACGGGGGCATCTAGTGAAGAAAGACATCGTTATTACGCAAGGCAGTGACTACGCTCAAGAAGTGCGCTGGGAGACTGCGCCTATTGTGTATAAACCAATTGCAGGCATAACGAACGCAGCCCCAGTATCAATCCACTGCATAGGCCACGGCGTACCAGACGGCTGGAACGTGGCCATTGTGTCAGTAAAAGGTATGGAAGACATCAACGCTACAAGCGCGCCTCCAAAGCTAAAAGACTACCACGAGGCAACAAGAACCGACATAGACAATATCACACTGAATAGCGTAAACGCAGCAGATTTTGGCGCGTACACGAGTGGTGGCTACGTGCAATATAACACGCCTACAGATTTAGCTGGGTATGCCGCGCGTATGACTATAAAAGACCGTATAGGTGGATTGGTACTCGCTACTTTGACAGATGCGAACGCAAAAATAACTATGGACAACACAAACAAAGTTATAAAAATCAAGCTGGGAGCTGTGGAAACAGCAGGCTATGTGTGGAGCAGAGGGGTCTATGACCTTGAGCTAGTATCGGCTACAGGTGTGGTGACTTCACTACTCTCTGGCTCAGCCACGTTAATAAAAGAAGTAACTAATTAAGGAGCATTATCATGGCTGCAATGAGCGATTTTCTTGAGAATAAACTGATTGACTTCATTTTCCGAGGTCAAGCGTTAGGTGTGACGGGCGCATCCGCCGCTGCTGGTACTGGTCCTACCTCTTTGTATTATGGGTTGTTAACAGCAACACCAGCGGATGCAGGTGGTGGTGTTGAAGCTACTGGCGGTTCGTACGCTCGTGTGGCTGTAGCATCATCACTAGCTAACTATGCTGGTACTCAGGCTGCAGCGTCTACGGTAGCATCGTCAGGCACATCAGGCACTACATCGAATAACAGCGCGATCACATTCCCAGCGCCTACAGCAAACTGGGGCTCTATCGGTTGGTTTGGTATCTACGATGCAGCAACAGGTGGTAATTTGTTATTCTGGGGCGCCCTAACTACAGCAAAAACTGTAAACAACGGCGACGCAGCACCAGCGTTCTCTGCAGCAGCATTTAGCTTACAAATCGACAACTAATTAATTGCAAGTCTAATGCCGTGCTTAACAGAAGCATAATAATGGAGTAACTAAGCATGGCATTCAAAACCGCAGACAAGATTCAAGAAAGCTCAACGACTACAGGCACAGGTGCAATCACGCTTGCCGGAGCCACTACAGGGCGTAAAGCTTTCAGCTCAATATGCGCTAATGGCGATGTTTGCTATTATCATATTGATGGCGGTGCAGAGTGGGAGGTTGGTCTAGGTACTTGGGGAACAGGTAACATTCTTACGCGCACAACACTCATTGCATCGAGTACAGGTTCAGCAGTAGCCTTCAGCGCAGGTTCAAAGATAGTCAGTTTAACTGGCCCAGCAAGTAAGGTATTGCAGCAAGACGCTAACAATAATTTCAATTTACCACTGGCAACCGCAGTCACTACTCCATCCACAGACAACATCACACTATTCGCACGTAAACTTGGCGGTAGAATGTTACCTTCCTTTGCTGGGCCATCAGGTCTTGATTCTGTTTTGCAACCACACTTAGGTCGTAATAGAAGTGTTGCATGGCAGCCAACAGGCAATACAACAACGCTGCCAATTGTCGACGGCATAAGTGTGGTAGCTTTAGGCACAATAACGGCTAGAAACGTAGCAACTACCAACATTGCTACACGCATAAAACGACTAGGTCATGTTTCATCAGGCACAGCTGGCGGATTAGCTGGGCATTACTTTCCAGCTGCTCAACACACAATAGGTAATGGTTCTGGGTTAGGTGGCTATCATCATATATCCCGCTTTGTAGTATCTGATGCCGCAGTAGTCACAGGTGCAAGGCAGTTTATTGGCTGGCAAAACGTATCATCTGCACCAACTAATGTAGAACCTAGCACACTTACTAACTACTTTGGATTGGCGCAATTGTCAACAGATGCAACACAGTGGTATATTGTTTATGGTGGTTCAGCAGCTCAAACAGCTATCGCTCTAGGCACAACTATTGGCGCACCCACTTTAACTAATACCGCATGGGATTTGATCTTTTTCTGCCCACCTAATAGTAATAATACGGTCAGTTATATGCTACAAAACCTATCTAGTGGAGTAGCAGTATCAGGCACACTTACAGGTACGGCTGGTACTGCATTGCCATTATCTACCGCCTTATTAGCACTGCGAGCCTGGCGTTGTAACAATGCTACAGCGTTGGCGGTCGGATTAGATATCGCATCGCATTACATTGAAACGGACCAGTAGCCATGTACACCATTAGCCAAACAACAGGTGAAGTAGTGAGAGTAGCTGACGGCAAGGTAATTTCACCATGCCAGAGCGCAGATGATGCAGACTTCAAAGCCTATATTGAGTGGGTAATGCTTGAGGATAATCAACCGATAGAGGTCTCCTAATGTTTGGAGGCACCCCTTTCGGCGAACGCCCATTTAGTGATATACCCGCCGGTGCCATTCTGACTACAGCACAGGCATCAACGTCATCAGCGTCCGCAAGCTTAACGACCGCAATCGAGTTTGCATCTGCCCTGTCTTCAACAGCTAGTCAAACGGCACTACTAAGCACAGGTATAGCCATGTCAGCTAGTATAGCTGCGTCAGCTACCGCCACGGTAGTTTTGACGACGTCAGGGGGCAGCATGGCAGCCGCTGCGCAGGTAGTAGTAAGCGTACCTATAGCAACACTCACTACAAGCGTGGTCATGGCCTCAGTGCTAACCTGTACAGCTGCCACACCGCCGCCTATACTGTCAACCAGCATAAATCTGGCTGCCGCAGCGACAGATACAACTAACCAAATATTAGCAACACTCAATACGGGTGTAGTACTTACTGCTACCGCAAACAGTCGGACGACTATAATAACTGCAGCACTTACCGTTGGAGGCCGCTTTAGCGCTACGTCAGCTGCTACTTCAAACACCAGTGCAGCACTTAGTACAAGTGTCCAGCTCGCGGCTGTAAGTGCAACAACTAGCACAACAATCAACGCACTGATAACCGGCATAGCCCTACAGAGCGCGGTAGCTAACACAACCACAACAACAGTAGATTTAACAGCTACACCTGCAAAATACGCAGTGGCATTAGCATCAACAGCATCAGTTTCTGTAGCGTTAACTACCAGCATAAATCTGGCTGCCGCAGCGTTTGATACAGCTAACCAAGTATTAGCGACGCTGAACACAGGTGTGGTATTATCTGCAACCAGCGTGGCAGTCACTAGTGTGTCCGCAGCCCTAAGTACAAGCATAAACTTAGCGGCTACACCACTCAGCACAGCATCAATCAGTGCTTCAATTACTACAGGCATTCTGCTTAACGTAGTCCTGAGTGCTGGGGCTTCTACAATAAGCGCACTGACTGCGAACATAACATTAGCCGCAAACATAGTCGCCAATAGTGTCGCCATTATAGCGCTTAGCACAAACATAAAACTAGCCGCAACGCCTGCAGTAGTAGTCAACACAGTAAATGACTTATTCATATCACCTAGTGGGCTCAATGTAGCCACAGCGGCTGCTACCACTAT
>JBBRXZ010000011.1:0-21829 GCA_038238095.1 Saccharimonadales bacterium (SeqCode) | reverse complement strand
TTGCCTCTGTTACCACACTCGTACTCGTGGTAGCCAGCAAAGAAGGCAAGGCCTTCATTACCGAAGCAAACCTTGCCGACTAACCCCTTACGACCCCTGTAATTTACGTTTTGTATTGTCATATGTACTCCTTTTGTTCGTTAAAGTTAATAGATAGGGTTTGAGGGTTTGTATTGAAGTATCTGTTTATAGAGATAAGCGTAAAGGGTATTGACACAGGGTAATACGTTGTATTATGCTTGTGCTTGTACCTTAACAATGCAACCGGACAAGACATAGGGCAGTGCGAGAGCCCTAATTATTTTTAATTACCCGATGTCGCACAATGTATATTTTGCGACTCATACATTAATCCTTTTGATGATAAATGATACCCCTGCTGTAGGGGAGTATTATGGAGGTTGCCTAATGCTGCTGTATTTATTGCCCGCTTGTCGCTTACTAATTAGGTCGTTGACCTTTGAGCTTGCTTGTACATAAAGAGGCATAGCGCCTCAATGTGACCTACAGCACTATTTGACTTTTCCACAGTTTTGGCGTGAAAGTATTGTTTTTTCGAGCTTTTATTTAAAAATTAATTGTCCCCTGCCTTTCCGCATAATTTATAAAATATTTGACTTTTACATATAACTATACATTTATATAGTTTTTTTATATTTTCGACTATTTACAAAAACTGAACAATTAGCGAACTAGCAGGGCAATAGAACAGGGGGATCACTGGTAATACGCCCGGTCTTCAACCCGAACATCAACATACTTGCTGGGCATGATGTTTTTGCGTTGCAAACCGGCTATGGTAGCCAGGAAGACACCTGCCTGCCCTCTAGGGTCATCACGCTGTAAATTGAACTTCACGAAATAAGGCTGCCCTGCCCCCTGCACGTCAAGTTCACTAGCAGCAGCCGGTAATGTCATAGCGGAGACCGTGAACCGTTTGGCTGCCAGTTGGGCAAGGATGTTTTGAATAAAACTTACGTTTGCAGCAGGTAGCACCTGATGATTAAGCTGAATTCTCAGGTTACTCTGGTCATGCAGTACAGGTAACTGAGGGCCGGAGGAGCTGGTACCGGCAATTAAGGCTTTGCCGGTGTTATCGATTATGAAGGAGCCATTATTAGTTACAAGCACAAGCGCTGGCTGCGCTGGTTGCACGTAAACTAACGGCCGGTGTGCCAGCAGCGGCAAGGTAACGCTAACACTGGCCAGCTCAGGAAATTGGTTGAGCAGTTGTTGGCTGAGCTGTGCCGTGTCGATAGTAACTTTGTTGTAGTTCCAGATAGAACGCCTAAGCGCTGAGCTGGCAGCGGCTTCATAGGTGATCGTCGGTCGCAAGAATGTCCGGCTATCACTTGTAGTTAAGGGTAGCACCTTAGGGTTGGCGGTAAGGCTTAGTACGTTTATTGTGCAGGCGCCGCCGGCTATTAGTAAAATAACCAGGCCAAAGCGCCGCAGTAGAAAATGACCCAGCTTCCTATTTGTAGGTGTTGGCGACTTACGTTCTATAAGCCTGCCGGTATTCGGTTCTTGATTAGATCGCTGAGATCGATAGGAAAATGCCTTTGACCCTTGATTCTCTTCCACGACTACACGGTGGCGCCGGGAAGGTGGGTTCTTTGGTTTTAAGGGTAGCTTTAATTTCATAGTTTAGTCTTTATTGCTCTACTCGCTTATCCCCGCCCTGCTTTAATAACAGCTGTGCAATCTCCTGTGTGGCTTGTGGTTTAGCGAAATTGGACAGGTAACTGCCTAATTCCCGCTGCCGATCTGTATCATGTACTAAAGCGCTGACTTGTTTAGCTAAACGATTAGGGTCAGCACTGATATCGCTCTCGTTTAAAAGCTCTATGGCCTGGTGATCAGCCAAGTACCGGGCATTTTTGAGTTGATGGCCGCCGCTCAGAAACGGACTGGGGATGACCACACAGGCTTTTCCCTGCACAGCAAATTCCGCCAGGTTTGTAGCGCCAGCCCGGCTAACGATAATGTCTGCCGCGCCACTATAAAGGTAAACATCGGACAAGTAGCCGAACACCCGCACCCTCCCCTGCTCTCCCGGTGTTAAAATATCATTATACAGTTTCTTCATGTCAGCTTCATTAGCCCGCCCCGCTACATGAACAATGTATAAATCGCTAAACTCGTGTAATAAATGCGGCATGGCTTCAGCTACGGCCGTGTTGACGTGCTGTGCTCCCAATCCCCCACCGATCACAAAAAGCATTTTTGCTGACTTGGGAACCTGAATTTCTTGTCGATACTTTTTCTTGAGCTTATCTGTTACAGGCACAAAGTTAACCCTAAGCGGTATACCGGTAGTTACTGTTTTACTGGCGGGATAGTTATAAACTTCCGCGGGAAGTGCCACAGCGTGGAGCTTGGCCCAACGGGCTATAATTCGATTGGCCAGGCCGGGCATAGCATCTGAATCGTGGGTTATATACGGGATATGCAGGCTGGCAGCCGCCAGACCAACCGGCACACCGACAAAGCCACCTTTGATGAAAATTACGTCCGGACAAAGCTTATCAAGCAGTGCCCGGCTCTGTTTGATTCCCATTAATACATAAACTGAATCTCTAACATTTTTTAGAAAAGTGGCTATATCGAGTAACTGCTTAAATCCTTCGCCATGATAACGCCGGAACTTGCCTGCCCGAACCAGAAACACATCATCAATATTAGTGTCTTCGGCTAATATGTCAGACATTCTATCACCACGCTGGCCGATGTAAATAATGCGCGTTTTTGGACTTACGCGTTTAAGCTCTGCCGCAATCGCCAGGAGTGGAGTTATATGGCCGCCGGAGCCACCACCGGTTAGCGCGATAGTCAATAGTTGGCCCTCCTCACAGTGTTATCAAGGTAAGGGGATTTCTTGTCGGTATCATCACGGGTTCTAGGTGTGCTATAAGTCGTATACTGGGAAGCCTGAAAAGCCAAGCCGACAGCCGCGGCGGCAAAGACAACGCTGGTGCCCCCATAGCTAATAAATGGTAAGGTAATGCCCTTCAGCGGCAGCAAGCCGATCATACCGCCAATATTAATAAGCGCCTGGCTGCTAAACCAGGCCAGCACACCTACGACCAGCAAGCGACTGAAGTCATCGGTCAGCCGTTCGGCTATACTCTTTAAACGGCTAAAGAAAGCCGCGAACACCGCCAGAAGCACAATACAGCCTATGAAGCCAAACTTCTCGGCGTAGATAGCAAAAATCGAGTCGTTCGCCGCCTCCGGCTGGTAACCATAAGCTTGGACGCTGCTGCCTAGTCCCAGGCCGATCAGGCCGCCAGATCCGACCGAAATCAGGGATTGACAGGCTTGATAGCCACTACTTTGACAGTTGGCCTGAGGGTGCAGAAAGCTTTGCAGACGGGCCCGGCGGTATGGCGTAGCGGAAATAGCTAGGACCAGGCCGACCAGAACTACAGCGCCTATTAACATGACACGTCCGAGCGGTAAGCCAGCCACAAAGGCCATGGTGGCCATCATGGCTACCATAACTCCGGTCGAGCCAAGGTCGCTTTGCACACCCACAATCACTACGCCAATCGCTGCCAGTGCCAGCAAGATAGGCCGGAGCGTAAGCTTCGTACTTCTAATACTGCCCTGTTTCAATCGTTCGGCCAGAAAGCCGGCCAGCCATATCATAACGGCGAACTTCACCAGCTCTACCGACTGGAATGAAAAACTGCCAAGCCTTACCCAGCGGTGGGCCGGATAGGCCGGATTGACCGGTAGAAGCAGGGCCATCAGCGTCGCCAGCCCGGCAATAATTAGCAGCGGCTTATAAGCTTGCCGCCACCACTTAAGCGGTACCCGGGCAGTAAAGATGAAGGCTCCCAGACTAAAACCAATGGCTAGTAACTGCTTACTCACGTAATAGCTATTACTGACGTGATGAGACGCGCTCAGCGCCGGACTGATAGCATAAACCACTATTAAGCCGATAGCCAGCAAAACTGCACACCAGACGAGCAGCCAGTAGTCCGGCCGGTGTTTGCGGCCCAGGTTAAGCTCGCTGGTGCGGACCGGCATACGCCGGCCGCGGGGCATGGGCTGCATAAGCTAAACCTGTCCGCTCATTAAAAAGACAATTAAGCCTAAGACTCCGGCCACTTGGCCCAGTATCCAGAAGCGCATGGTAACCTTAGTCTCCGGCCAGCCAATAGCTTCAAAATGATGGTGAATCGGTGATGACAGGAAGACCTTTTTGCCATTACGCAATTTACGCGACATACGGTTCACAATGACTGAGCCCGTTTCAACCACATAAACAATACCAATAATCGGTAACACATAGACCGTATCTGTTTGTAAGGCAATGACACCCAGGGCTGTACCAAGTGCAAATGAGCCCGTATCACCCATAAAAAAGCGGGCCGGATAGATGTTAAACCAGGTGTAGCTAAGTAGCGTACCGACTACTGTTAAGCAAAACCCAGCCAAGCCAAACTTATGTTCCACTGCGGCAATAATGGCATAGGTAACGAAAGACGATGTTAGTAAACCGCCGGCCAGACCATCAAGTCCATCACTGAAGTTAACTGAAATAGCAGTGGCAATTACCACCAACCAAAACAGTGCGATTACAAATACTCCTATATGCCAGTGATGCAAACCCGGTAAGTAAATAGAATGAACTCCCAATTTAGAGTAAAACCACCAACCGCCCATGATCACAACCAAGCTGTACAGGCCGAACTTAACACGCGCACTCATACCCGCCACGCCGATCCCGCTACCTTTTATATTCATAACGTCATCTATAAGGCCGATTGCTCCGGCGCCAATCAAGCCGGCCAGCGGTAACCACGTCTGGCCGCGGCTGAGATTGCCTAGCACGGTTACCAGGGCAATAGATGTAATGAAAATAAGCCCGGCCATCGTCGGAATATTGCGTTTATGTTTAGCGGCATGGAGTTTATGGTAGACAGTGGCTTTACCACCAGACCAGGCATCGGTACGTTGACGTTTCCACCACTCATTTTTATAGGCAACCGTAGTGTAGAGCGGCGTAATTAACATACTGAGCACAAAGCCAAAAAAACCTAGAGATAGTATATGAATCAGGTTATGGGTTGTGATAGCAATGTGCAAAGTGTTCATGAGATCTGCTTTTTGTTTTATTATATCATTTTAGATTGATTTAATTCTTAAACTTTTTAAAACGCAGCCTGGAAAGCCAAAGGGAAAGCCAAAGGTTTGCCGATTAGTTTTAATTATTCTTGGGAACGACATATGAGTTATTAATTAGCATGTGTGCCAGAGCGCCAAAGATCGGCTGGGCGGCAGCAGTGCCGGCATAGCCGCCAACTGTGGGTTTATAGACGAAAACTATAATTACATATTGCGGCGTGTTCCCACCAACAAAACCTATATAAGTACCATTAAATTTATCATCGTAATAACCGCCCCCCGGTTTGGCTATCTGGGCCGTGCCGGTTTTGCCGCCGACCATGTAAGCGCTTTGGTCAAATTTTGGCACGAAGTTGTGGTGATCAACTACATATTGCATTAACGGCACTAATTGCTGGCCGGTCTGGGGTTTCAGCGCCTGTTGCTTCTTGATTATGGGAGCGGTAGCAGCGCTTTTACCCGTGACGCCGTCGATTGTCTTATCGATCAAATGCGGCTGGTAGTAGGTGCCGCCGTTTAAAACTGCGGACAAGGCGGCCCCCATCTGAACCGGTGTAGCCGTCATGGCCTGGCCGAAAGCGGTATTGGCATATGTCAGATTAATGCCGGCACCATTATCAGCTGGGGCCGGTACATAGCCCTCCGCTTCATAGCCCTGCTCTATCCCTGTTTGTTTACCAAACATGTAGCGACTGGCCAGGTATTCATGCCAAGCCTGGCGGGCGCGTAAGTTAATCTGGCCGCCGCCCATTTGCATTAATTCCCATGTAGCACCAGTGTTAAGCGACAGGTTCAAGAGGTCAGCCAGGCTGCGCGTGCCAGCCCCGCCGTCTTCTTCGATGTTGGTAATCCTGAACTGGTCAACCAGCCACGAGGCCGGGTCATAATAGGTTGTACCCGGCTTAACAACCCCTTGGTCAAGAGCTGCAGCCGTAGTCAGCGCCTTCATGGTTGAACCGACTTCAATAGGGTGTGCTACCGCCGCATTTTGAAAGACAGTCGGATCATCTACCTTCGAATACTGAGACGGATCATAGGTTGGCACATTAGCCATAGCTTTAATGGAACCTGTCTTGGGATCCATGATCAGCGCGCTAGCCGCGCTAGCCTTGGAATTCTGGACGCCGCGGGCCAAAATAATTTCCAGTTGTTGCTGAATGGCTAAATCAATAGTTAAAACAATGTCTTGACCGTTTTTAGGAGGCACCCGGGTGTTATCTCTACTAGCAGCCAGCGGCACACCGCTGGCATCAGTTATGGCTTTCAGCTGGCCTGCCGTGCCTTTGAGTCTATTATTAAGAGCTTGCTCTATACCATATTTGCCTTGTCCGTCATCATTAACAAATCCCAGGATCTGCGCTGCCAAAGCCGATTGAGGATAAGTCCGGTAATCCTGAGCCTGCGTGCCGACTCCCGGTAGTTTCAGGCCGGTAATTTTAACTTGCTGAGCACTAGTCAGTTTTTTGGCCAGTATGACATAACGTGTATTTTTTGTGTTCATTTTTTCCGCATATTTATGGACATCACCGCCTATAATTTGCACGATTTTAGCTGCCGTTTGATCGGCCTGCTTAACATAAACGGGGTCAGCATACAGGGTATATAATTGTTGATTAAGGACAATCGGCAATTCGGCATGGCCATCATAGGCCTTAATAATGCCCCGCGTCGCTGGAATCTCGTACTGTTTGAGTTGATCGCTTAGGGCAGCCGCCCGGTAATAACCATAATTTATAATCTGAACATAGAATAAGCGTATACAAAAAACTGCTAGAACCACTATCAGCAGCCCATACCAGATACGCACACGCTTAACTGCTTGACTGACGTTATTTTTGTTTGGTAGAGCCATAAGCTTTATTATAAAACGCCAACCTATTAATGTCGAACCACTCTAAGTGTTAATTTTGAAGAGTGGCTGAGGGTGCAACCGGCACCAGCGTTTTGGCAACCGTACTATTGCCTACTCGATTGAGCGACTGTAACCGGGCCGAGGCTACTTCCAGATCATCATGCTGACTTTTTAGATGTGACTGCGTTTGTTGCAAGGCATTGATTTGATAACCATAAGCATTGGTCTTGGTGACTTGCGTCAGATACAGTAACCCCAGCAGGCAGCCTAGTACAATCAGGACGATCGTATTGCTAATGGGCCCGAGCGTACGGGTAGTAGCGCGGAAGCTGACGGAGTTTTGATTTCGGCCTTGATACCGCGTGCGGTCCATGGCCAGGGAGCTTGAATATGTCATGTTTTTACTTTTTATTGTTTATGTTTGTTTTGTTTTTTGGTCCAGCCCCGAATAACCAGGGCTGGAACTTTTTAACCTACGCTATATCACTTTGACGTGGATTTTGTAGGCTCGGGAGCTGCTTTTTACCTGTATAGGCATATGAGTCCCCTTTCTTTTTTATTTTCACTGCGGCTCGTAGTTTAGCACTGCGCGCTCGCGGATTAAAAACTAATTCATTTGAGGCTGCCCTTACCGGACTTTTAGTCAGCAGACGTAAGTCGGCGTCGTAACGTTCACCGGCAGCTTCATTCATGGACTGTTTCACCAATCTGTCTTCTAAGCTATGGAAGCTTATGATGCCGATACGTCCACCAGGTGCCAGCAATTTGAACCACAGGGGTAAACTTTGCTCCAGCAGATTTAGCTCGTCATTCACAGCTATACGCAGTGCCTGGAAAGTCCTGGTAGCTGGATGAATCCGGCTGTGGCCTGGCCAGGCCTTGGCAGCTGTGGCTGCCAGCTGGCCAGTTGTGCGAAGCGGTCGAGCCTGCACAATGTTCCTGGCAATTCGTGCCGCTTTTGGCTCCTCGCCATAGCGTTTGATCAGGTCAGCTAAGGCCGCTTCACTATAGGTGTTAACTATGGTTTCGGCAGTTAGTTCCTGAGACTGATCCATCCGCATATCGAGCGGACCGGACAGATTAATGGCAAACCCGCGCTTGCCCTCGTTAAGGTGCGGTGACGATAACCCCAAATCGGCCAAAATAAGATCAAATTGCCGCTTCTCGGCAAGCAACTCCTGGCTGGCAGTCAGAAAATCCTGTTGCCGTAGATCAACCGTACCAGCTGGGAACTCCTTGCGAAGAGTCTGGATCGCATGGTGATCACGATCAATCAGTACTGTGGCCGCAAGGTTTACAGTTAGTTTGGTTATTGCCAGAGCGTGTCCGCCGTAACCGGCCGTCAGATCGAGGTATGATTCCCCGGCCTTCGGATCCAGATACTTCAGGACTTCGTCTAGTAATACCGGCACGTGCCGACTGTTTTTGTTTTGGTTTTTGTTTTGGTGCATCTTTACTTACATTTTTGTTTTGCAAGGTCACCTAACCGGTAGTCAACTTTTTGTTTTTTAAATGAGTTTTTGTTTTTGCTTTCGACACAGCAATTTGTAAATACAGTTTGTATTACGATTTGCCACGTCAAGTTTGAGAGACTTATGTGTGAGGTGGAGTTTTGGGAGGTGTTTTTGAAAGGTACAAAGCGATTTTTTAAGTGGTTTACTAATAGGATTCCACTTGTTGACTACCGAATAGTTGACCTCGAGCGGGTGTACTACTATTCGTTTAAATTGTTAAGGTGCAGTAGGCTTTAGGCTACCGGAGCCATAAGGCGCCAATATTGGCCGACACCGACAGCTACTACATCACGGCTGATACCGGCATAGTCAAGCAAGTGCTGCTCGAGCGTGATGCGTCCCTGCTTGCCGTCGGGCAGATATTCGACCTTGCCCATCCTAAACTGGATGTTCAAGTCGGCTATGTGCTCGTCCAGGATATCGCCGGCCAAACGTGGTTCGACCAGGTTTTCCCAGACATCTTTGGGATAAAGATGCAGGTACCGGCCAAAGCCCCGGGTTACAACCGCTCCGCTGGCAAACTTGTCGCGAAGTTCCGGCGGAATAGTCAGCCGTCGCTTGTCATCAAGCTTGCGTTCGAAGTAGTCTACCTTGGCCATGGACGTCCCTTTAGCTACTAGTGGTTTTTTATTTTTTGATTGGTAAGCTATTTGGCCTTACCATTTCTACCCACTGACATGAGTGTACTACCCACTGTCACCCCCCGCAAGCCACAAATCATAAAAATAGTGGTGTTTATCACACCACTTATCCACAGGTTTAAAGAAGTTGTGACCGGATACCAGCTATATAGCGTCTAGCCAAGCTAGCCGAGCACTATTTAGGTGGTTCGGTCTCAAATGGAACGATTGGGACTTCTACAAATTTTTCCGCTTGAAGTATCCCATCAACAGGTGCCTCACTTTCGACAAATCGCTCTATAGCTGCAGTAGTGCCAGCATCATCTCTATAAATATCAGGGTCAACCTTCTTAACGGCATACTCTGATCCTGCACCTGTCGGTATCTTTATTCTCATAGATGGCATTCTCTGTAGCTCACGCACAGAATATTTAGAAGGAGGCACTGTTTCACTACTGTTATCGGAATTCCCTTTTGGGCTTGGAGTACTATGAGTTAATAACGCAATTGTGCCAGTTAAGGCCAATCCTGAGACAATAATAGCTAGAGCTGAACGACGTTTATCTCGGGGTGCTTCTTGACGAGCCTGTGGCTCCTCTTCTGGTGTAGGTCTGGGTACTAAACGTAGGTGTGACTGTGGCATACTTATTATTTTATCATATTAATTCAAGTAGTCAACTAGCGTTTGCCTGTGCGGGCGGCGGTGCGTTGGACCACGCTATAACTTATGTAGTGCGGGCTGGTCTCTTCCCGCTCTCGGCGTATAGGATTATTCTGTTCAGTGTTTTGTGTGGCCATGGCAAAAGCCGGCTGGTTGGGTACTATAACTTTGTTGGGATGCTCCGGCAATTCAACCATTCCAAGCGTGGCGGCAGCGGTCATCAGCACAAGACCGGCCTGCATGGCAACGGCATTAAGCTTTTCACTGGTTGTTTTGGTATTTTTGATTTTAATTGACATTCCATAACTGTAGCAAATATTATGTATTTTGTCAAGCTTCTGTCATGAACTGATTTTATCTTTAGAGGTCAATTTCTATGGGTACGCCAGTTTCTAGCTTGAAGAATGTTATGCCTTCCTCGCCTAGGCGGCGCTCAAACATATCATAGGCTTGTTCGCGGGCTTCGTCACGCCAGTGCCAATCATGGATAGGCAGTACATAACGCGGCGTAAGTTCAAGGGCCAAGGTGAAAGCTCGTACATTACTCCCCCATGGTGCTGTCATTGGTAGAGCTAGAATTGCTTTGGTCTCATGGAAGCTATGACTGTCACCGGGATGGCTAAGTACGTCCAGATAATGTATACCCTTTTGCTGAGGTGTAGGAGTTGGTGGATGAATCCTCTCGTGCGGCGACTCAAAAAATGTTATGCCTTGGATTGGCTGGTCGCCAGCCGCGATCCCCTCTTTTGCTAACTGGGCAACAACTTCTGCATTGCTGGTGATGCGCACACCCGGAAATTTGTTCAATAGCTTTTTGATAAGCTCAATACTTAAGTGATCAGGGTGAACATGGGTTATGAATATGTCGTCCAACTGAGCGATTTTAGCGACATCCAGGGCATTGGTGCTCATCATACCTGGGTCAAAGAGAGCCACTTGTTCAGGTGTTTCTACCAATAGACAGGAATGGATAAATTTTGTTACTTTCATATTTTGCCTCATTCAATTAATTAGCGATGCTCGGGATTGTGGAAGTCGAAACGTTCGCCGGCGTCCCATTTGGAGCGTTGGTTGCCATGGGCTGGTATACCACCATTATCTTTAAGCATTTTTGCCAGGTGCATGAGATTCCAGGTCATGAAAGTTGTGTTGCGGTTGGTGAAGTCATTGTCGAAGCCTTCTTTACCGCCTTTGCCATCGTCGTCACCGTAGCTGGCACCCGGGCCAACTTCGCCAATCCAGCCGGCGTCGGCCTGCGGCGGGATTACGTAACCAAGATGTTGCAAACTATAGAGTACGTTCATGGCACAGTGTTTAACACCATCTTCGTTGCCGGTAATAATACAGCCGCCGGCTTTGCCATAATAGGCATACTGCCCCTGTTTGTTCAAAAGACTGCTGCAGGCGTAAAGCCGCTCGATGATTTTTTTAGTCATGGAGCTGTTGTCGCCGAGCCATATCGGGCCGGCCAGCACTAGAATGTCAGCCGCCATCACCCGTTTGAACATTGTGGGCCATTCATCAGTTTTGTAGCCATGTTCACGCATATCCGGATACACGCCTGTAGCTATATCATCGTGATCGATAGTCCTAATAAGCTCTGTTTGCACACCATGTTTTTCCATAATGTTCTGGCTGAGCCTGGCCAGCTTTTCAGTGTGGCTGGGTTCAGGCGATTTGCTCAAGGTGCCGCTGAAGAAAATTGCTTTCAGCCCTGAAAAGTCCCAATCCTTTACCTGCTTGGCCACGATAACTCCTGTTACTGCTTATCTGACATGTTTGAGAATGAAAGAATATTGCCGTCCGGATCTTTAAACCAGGCGGCTTTAGTATCACCCATAATGTGCACGTCGCCTTCACGCGTGCCCCCAGGCATATCATCGTACTGTTCGAAGGTTACACCTTTTGCTTTGAGTTCCTCAACCGTCCCTTCGACATCACTCACGGACCACCCTACGTAAGTAGCTTTATTTGTCCCAGCCACTCCAGGAGATGGGTAGACAAAAACTCCTGAGCTGCCCGATTTGAAAAAAGTGCCGCCCGGTGATTCCATTGATTTTTCAAGGCCGAGCGTTTCCTCATAAAACTTTGTAGCTACTGCCATATCCCTGACCGCAATGGCCGCACATACGTCTTTATCACCTAACATAGCACCCTCCTTTGTAAAGTAATTAATAGATTTTCAGTCTTAATGTTAGCGGCATTATACTCCAGTAGCGCAAGTTTTGTCTGTCTGTTTTCCTTAAGGCAGCTGAACGTTAGCCCAAGCACACCTAAATTAGTGTTTGGTGTTCGAGGTTTGCAGATTTTGGCGACGCCTGGATGACCTGTTGTCGGTATAAAATCAAAATTGTCTCAACCAGGTTTATAGCCGCTATATATACTGGAAACAGCAATAAGGAATAACTAAATCGCCCCACGGCCAGTATGTTGAGCAGTGGCCCGACTACACCAAGCAGGAAAAAAAGCGGCGTTTCAGTCCATGGTTGGCACCATGTCTTATGTAGCACTGGGGTCATAGCGACAACATCTGCCAGGATACTCAAGTGAAGTGCCAATAAAGCATTTCCGGTAGATAACCAAATTGCTACGTCAAAAGCCAGTAGCGCATAACATGCCGTGTCCAACCTTGATAAGCCACCAACGCCTTTTTTGAGGGCCAACAATAATATGGCTATGGCCCCTATGCCGTCACCCAGGGTCATAGCCAACAACCAGCCGCTACCAAGTGATTGCTGCTGAAGTAAACCAATCAGGAGTATTAATAGCATCATAAGCCGGGCGGAGCGTGAAGGCTTAACTTTACCAGCTATTATATCCTTGGCGTATGGAATAAAACTTAGCAGCATTATCAGTCCTGCTAAAACCGATAAAGCTTCTCTGATTTGCATGATGTTATTTCTTTTTGCGGTCGTGGTAGGCTAGTTGGCGGCGGAGTTGGTCTAGGCGGATGATTTTGGGATCGAAGGCTTTTAGGAGACTGCTGTACTGCCAGTTGGGAGTCAGGATGTGGGCTAGTTTGCCCTGCTCTTGCAGATATTCGGCCAGGCTGAAGAAGTCGCCGTCACCGCTGACGATGATGGCTTGGTCGTAATGTGGTAATTCTTTCATGGCGTACAGCACCAGCTCGGCATCAACGTTACCTTTGACTGTCGACTTTTCCTTTTCTTCGCTGGATTTATTAGTAGATTTGGTTGGGTCGATTGTAGCTACATCGACTTTTGAGCTTACTTCTTGCGGAGTCGATACATCGACGGTGGGCTTGAGTACTACCAGGTAGCCGAGTTCATGCATGTATTCGTACATGGCTTCGTTTTCACTCATATAACCGATGAAGGTGTAAGCTTTAGTGACACCGTGTTTGTCGGCTAAATAGTGACGGAATTTGCGCCAATCAAGCTTCCAGCCCATACGTTGGGTCCCAAGATTCAGGTTCTGGCTATCTACAAAAGCATAGGTATTCGGCTTTCGGCGCTGGTGCGGCATGCCTATAGTCTAACACTGTAAAACGGGCGGGCATAGGTTCGGGTTAAGCGCCGGGCTTCTGTGACGACAATGAGAATCGCAGGCAGGTAGACACTCAGGGCCAGGCCGATGGGATGGCGCAGGAAGTCGAGTACTAAACCGAATTTGAGGATGACGGCGACGGCACGGCCGACTAACTGACTGGGCGGGATTGATTTATCAGTTGTTCTTAGGGCATCGCCGGCAGTTGTCAGCCATCCGGTGCGGTTATCTATCCCTACCAGCCTGTGCGAGATTATGACGCGCGAGTCTTGGACAGTTTGATAGCTAATGACTTCACCGAGATGCAGGTCTTTAACCTTTACAGGCATTACAATGAGAGCATCGCCTGGACGGAATGTTGGCGCCATGCTGGCAGTCTGAACACTAAGCAGCCGTGCGGAGTGAGTCCGCAAAACCATCAGGCCAACAGCGCTGGCAATCACTAAAGTCACAGTGATTGCCAGCAGGCAGCGGACAATAAAGTCCAGGCTGCATGTAAACTGAGGCATAACGGCGTTCCACAGTTTTAGCTACTCTGGGCCAGACCGCTAAAGGCAAAGTCAATATTCCCCAATGAGGCGCCGGAGCCGCTTAAAGCATCACTATCCATGGATGCTTTAAGGGTAAATGTGGCAGTGTTACCAGCGAATAATGAGCTGGGTATAGTTATAGCCGTACCGCCGTTGCTACCAGAAGTTACAAGCGACTGCAAAGTAAAGCTTTGCGGTATACCAGTACTGGTCGGCGTCAGAATTATATTAACCTTACTAAGGTCGACACCATCCGGGTTGCTGGGAGTACTGCTGACAGCAAACTTTAGACTTAGTGGCGCATTGCCGGTGTTCCTAAGAAAAATCGCGTAGCCGCTTTGCGGTACAGCCGAGCCGCCAGGCACGATACCGGAGAAACTAAAGCCCGGCAGCGACGAAGCATAGTTCGTGCCATCAGCGCTAATTTGCAAATTGGCCGTAGCCGTTTGGACTGTATTGCCTGCTAATTTGACCTGTTGGCTTTGCAAAACCGCGAACGTCACGCCGCTCACTACGATCACCACTGCTGCCATCACACCTACCGCCCTAGCCAGAGCTTTAAAGTTTTTGAACCGTTTCATAACCCACGTACCTCCTATTAAGTTAGTGGGCATTATCATGGCAGCCGTACCTTAAAAGCGTCAATTATTTAGCTGTTTATTTTTACAACTAAAACAATCCAGGCAGTCATACGACCATATTCACCTCTGTTATTTAAACGCTAGCTAGCGTTAGTATCAATTAATAAATAGTTAATAAGACGAGGTCAGGCTTTGGCGATATGGTCGGTGACAATAGCCAGTATTTCGGCGCCATAGGTTTCGACTTTGCGGCTGCCAAAGCCAGCCAGCGCTAACAATTGCTGAGGCGATGCAGGCATGGCAGCAGCTACGGCACTGAGTGCTGAGTCGTGGGCTATTATGTAGGCCGGTAATTTTTCGGCTATTGCCCGCTCGGAGCGCCACTTTTTGAGTCTTAAAAAAAGTACTTCATCAACAACGGACCTAGGCTTAGCATTAATGACTTCGTCGGCTATGTCAGATGTATGGACTGCCAGCTCCGACGAAGCCCTGCGCAATACATTATCCAGCTCATGCACTGCGGGGTGCATCCGTAAAGCCATAGCATTAATACCCTGCAAATAAAGTCCGCCCAGGCTGCGGACACGGCTAAGCGCCACATAACCCATGCCCGGCGTGAAAGCCCGCGACAGGTCGATTTCAGCCGCATCCAAGCTCATGCCCTGGCTTTTGTGGATAGTAATTGCCCAGGCCAGGCGCAACGGTAACTGCGCTACCTCGGCCCGCACTTTACCGTCTTCGCTGAGGCTCCAGTTATGCGGTACAACAGAGATTTTACGACCATTCATCAGTCTTACTACAGGTGTGCTGCCGTCAAATTCGACTACCCTGCCCCGGCTACCATTCACATAGCCCTCAGCGAAATTGTTGGCAACGAACATCACCTCGGCGCCCATTTTAAGTTCCAGCTTTTCCGGCGCCAGCAGGCTTTTGGTCAGCTGCTCCAGCTTGGCGCGGCCACCTTTAGTGCGTTGCATCTCAAAGACCTTGCTTGGGCCAGGCAGCGCATCAAGATGGCGCCGGTTAATAGCATCAACGTCCAGGTTATGCGAGTAAAGCCGCGTTACTACAGTCTGCTCACCGAGCGGCACACTCAGCCGTTCCTGCAGTAAGCTGCCATGCTCCTCAGTTACTTCGTCCAGGCGCATAGCTTCGAGTAAACCGAGCAAGCCATCATTGCCCGCTTGCCGATGTTGCTCGGTTAGATAACAAATCCGCGGATTAAGTTCGGCCCAGGCTTCTGATAAATGAATAAAATCAAACGCTTCACCGCCCCGGCTGATAGGTGGCAGTTGAAATAAATCTCCGACTAAAATAACTTGTAGCCCGCCAAACGGCGCCTCGTTGCCGCGCAGCAACTTGGCCATTTGGTTGACCATATCCAGCCGCTGGCCATGCAGCATGGAGACTTCATCAATGACTAATATATCGACGCTGTTATAACGTTTGATCAGCCGCTCGCTGCCGCCGAACCGTTTCAGGTCATCGCGGCTTAGCTTATCAAGAATGCCGAGGCCGGACCAGGAGTGGATGGTGGTACCGCCAATGTGGCTGGCGGCAATGCCGGTACTAGCCGTGACCGCCAAGCGTTTGCCCGCCCGCATGGCACGACCCACAAACTGGTTCAAAACATAGGTTTTACCTGCCCCCGGAGCGCCAGTCAAAAAAACACTTTCGCCGCCCATCATGACTGCCATTGCCTGCTTTTGCCTCATAGACACCGATTGTAGCACCTTTCGCTAGAGTACTAGCAGTTCGCGCAGCAAAATTGCCCAAGTTTCCTGGCCTTGGCTTTTTTGACCCGCTTTTGTTGCGACTCAGGAGTTGTTATCATCCTCTCAGACATAGAGCGCCATATAACGTCTTTTAATAACCATGAAATGATTATACCCTGCCTTAGCGCAAACAAAGACTCGATTATGCCACCGGGGTCTGCAAAAAGTACTGTACTGCATAGTTTAGGTGGTAAACTTTAGAGGAATTATGAACGTAAAGAAAACGGGCGGATGGTCATTGGCACTGGGGGCCTTAGGGGTAGTGTTCGGCGACATCGGCACTAGTCCGCTTTATGCGTTCCGGGCAATATTTAGCCACGAGCAGCTCAGTCAAGCTACGAGCAGATCTGTTATATATGGGGTTGTCTCACTGGTTATTTGGTCTGTCATTTTAGTAGTTTCGGTTAAATATGTAGGCTTTATCATGCGCGCCAATAATAAGGGAGAGGGTGGCATCATGGCCCTCGCAGCACTCTTGAATACCGTAAAGATATCGCGGAGAGTAAAGCTGCTGCTGGTTCTACTCGGTATTGTAGGTGTTTCTTTGTTTTATGGCGACAGTGTTATTACGCCGGCTATCTCTGTCCTGTCGGCCGTAGAAGGTATACAGATTGTCGCTCCTCGCCTGCACCAGGTGATCATACCGGTGACACTGATTGTACTGTCCGGCCTGTTTTTGTTGCAGCAAAAAGGTACTGCCGTTATCGGCCGGCTGTTCGGACCGGTTATGTTCGTATGGTTCGTGGTTATGGGAATTGGCGGGCTGGGACAAATTGTAGCCCGGCCGGAAATCTTGCAAGTGCTATCCCCCGTGGTTGCCATGCAATTCTTTACCACACATCCGGCGCTCGCCTTCATTGCCATGGGTTCGGTAGTGCTGGCTATTACCGGCGCCGAAGCTTTGTACGCTGATATGGGCCACTTTGGGCGCGGGCCGATTGCCAGGACCTGGTTTTGGCTTGTTTTTCCGGCTTTAGCGCTTAACTACATTGGTCAGGCTGCACTCATTACTCATAATCATGCTGCTATTTCCAATCCGTTTTACCTGCTATTTCCAGAGGCTACACGTATTCCTGTTATTATCCTGGCAACACTGGCCACGCTGATTGCTTCGCAGGCTGTTATTTCCGGAGCGTTTTCTCTGACGCGCCAAGCTGTACAGCTCAGATATCTGCCTCGGCTCATTGTGAAACATACCTCCAGCCAAGAGTTTGGACAGATTTATGTCCCCTTTGTGAACTGGACACTGTTCGGCTTGGTGGTTCTGCTGATTATCGGCTTTGGCTCTTCAGCCAAACTTGCCACTGCCTACGGTATTGCAGTCAGCGGCACATTGGCCATCGATACCATTTTGTTCCTGGCAGTAGCCCGCTTTATTTGGCGTAAACCCCTCCTAAGTATCTTTGCCGGCGCAGCTGTGTTTTTAAGTGTTGACCTATTGTTCGTCTCGTCCAATCTGTCCAAGATCCTTCATGGCGGCTGGTTCCCTATTCTACTGGCCCTCACCGTGTTTGCGACCATACTGACCTGGATACAAGGCCAGAAGATTACTTCAAAAGAGCGCCTGGAGTTGGAAGGTACTCTGGATAGCTTTATTAATGAACTGCGTTTGTCCAAAGACATTACTAGATTGCCTGGCAGCGCCGTCTATTTGAGCTATCACCCTCACTACACACCGCTGGCGCTGCGGGCCACTGTGGATCGTTTGCACGAACTGCATGAGCACGTGGTAATCGTGAATATTGAGACTAAGTCTGTTCCGCACGTAGCTGAGTCCGCCAGAGCCCGCTTTGACGCGCTAGGCTACGAGGATGACGGCATCAGTCATATTACGCTGCACTTTGGCTTCAAAGATACGCCAAATGTTCCAAAAGCGCTGGAAGAAGCGCACATAACTAGCAAAGAAGTAGACTTCAATCTTGATAAAGCATCATATTTTGTATCCACCCTGAACATCGTTCCAACGCACAGAAAAAATCTGGCCTGGTTACAAAAGGTCCTCTACGTCACCATGTCCAAAAATGCCGCCAGCCCCACCGACTACTACAAACTCCCTCTGGAACGCACCGTAGAAATGAGTTCGTACATTAAGCTGTAGAAGCGTTTTATTTTTCGCGGGCAATCAGTTTCGGTTGGGTTACTTCATCAAAACCAAATTGACCGTGCACGCGGCCCATCCCTGATTTTTTGTAGCCCCCAAAAGGACTGTTTGGATTAAAGTAATTAACATTGTTTTGGGCTACCATAGCGGATTGAATCTGCTTGGCTACACGTTTGAATAATTCATTGTTCGAAGTAAAGACATGGGCGCCCAAGCCATAGTCCGTATCATTTGCCAACTCAATTGCTTCTGCTTCAGTTTTAAAGGTAACGACCGGTAGCACCGGGCCAAATGTTTCTTCGTGCCAAACCCGCATATACGGAGTAATACCAGTTAAAATAGTTGGCTCATAGTAAGCGCCTTTCAGCCCTTCCGGCCGTTTGCCGCCACAAACGATTTTCGCGCCTTTATCTACCGCATCTTGCACCTGTTCTTCAATCTTTAGTACCTGCCGCTCAGCTACTAATGGACCTAGATCGGTAGTTTCATCACGAGCATCGCCAATTTTCTGCTCACTACAAATTTTTGCCAGCAATTCAACCATACGATCAAAACCGCCTTCATATACCAGTAAGCGTTTGACTGCTCCGCAGATCTGGCCGGAATGTAAAAAACGCTTGCCAAAAATTTCTTTAGCTAGCTCTTCATTTATAGGCATATCTTCAAATACGATTGCCGGCGACGAACCACCAAGCTCGGCGAGAATGGGAATAAACTTTTCAGCAGCCACACGAGCCAGTTGTTGGCCGACTTGAGCACTGCCGGTAAATGAAATCATGTCAATATTTTGATGTGCAAGCATATCGCCTGCCTTGCCATCCCCGTATATGACATTAAAAACACCCCTAGGTACGTCTGACTGCTCAAATAATTCTGCCGTCAGCTTGGCAAATAAAGGGTTTTCTTCTGAATTTTTATAGACCACGGTGTTACCTGCCAGCAACGCTTGACCGCACTGCCAAACTACGTTCATATACGGATAGTTCCATGGGCAAATGCAGGCTATTACACCCCATGGCTCGCGGATTACTTCATGAATTTCTGTGGATGTTTCGTGTGTAATTTGCGGCGCCAGGCAACGTTCAGCCATCTCCAAGTACGCTTCAAGATAGTCAAGCCCTCCCTGTACATTTCCAGTACGAGTATTACTGATCGGACGGCCAGTTTCCTGAGCGATCAGCTGCGCGATCTCCTCCGCGTGAGCTTTGGATACTTCAGCAAATGACTTCAGCGTTTCGCAGCGCTCACCAACCGATAAACCAGACCAGCTGGGCAAAGCAGCCCGAGCGCTATCGACCGCCACTTCGACACCCTGCTCCGTAGATATCTCAACCTCACCCAAGACCTCATAATCCGACGGATTGATAGAAATAAGCTGGCTCATACTTAAATCATAGCACCAGAACAGCTAGCTAAGTTGGTAATTTTCCTATTTCCTGTTTAGTCACATTGTGTTATATTAAGCAAGTTATGCGTTGCTATATAGAACTGGGATCAGGTTTCGATGATTCAGACTGTTATGAGATTGAAAGACAATTATCTTCTCGTCGCCCCTTAAAAAGAGACACTCACCATACAAGAGCAGAGTTTATGAAGGGAGTAAATCGTGCACAGCACCGTTCCAAACCGCCTAAGGGAGTCATGGCCAGTACGGTGAAATTCGTAGCCGGCCACTCCGAACAACAAACTATGCCTCCACTTGAGCCAGAACAACTTCCTCTAGCAACTGCAGACGTAATGAATGGACCCGTCGTCTTACAAATCTTACAATCCGAGGCACCAAACGGTCTGCCCATCCCCTTGCGTGTTGACACAGCAGCCTACGATACATTCGTACCCCCAAATCAGTAATCTCCATACTCTTACGAATTGCTTACAATTCGCTGGATCAGCTCAAAATCCACCTCGGGGATCTCGAACAGACCGAAGCGGAACATGTAGCCCCAATGAGTTTTATCCTTGATAAAGGTCAGATCGTCTAACAGCGGTTTGATGGAGGTCTCAATGCAATCATGGAATTCGACATTCCGGCGCCATGGCACAAAGCCCGGTGCCATTTCTACCTGGTATAAATCATCGTCCTTGACCTGTCCAATCGCTGTAAATGCCTGCAGCGGCTCGCCGTCTTTGTAACTGGTCTTCGGCGAATAAAACACAATCCAGTCCCCCGCCTTCAGCCGCTTCAACATATGCGGCTTCCCATGATTAGCCTGCGTAAATCCACCGGCCACACCGCGCTGCACATGATCCCGGCTAATTGTGTTGATCCAGTATTTAGTTAGCATTAAAGTCGTTCCAACAGTTGTCGATGATTCTCCAAGAAGTTTTGAACGTCCGCAACCATACTAGTCGTGTCTTTACTATCCGAAGTTTTTTCGGCTTGGGAAATATATAACGTATCGTTAAAGATCTCGAGATCATAGGCGCGGCAAAAATCAATAAACTTAGTCATAGTGACTGGCTCAAATACCTCTCGCAATTCAATCTGTTTATTTGGCGAACAGAACATACGAAAATAATTAGGAAAGTCTCCTTCGAGATTAACTGCTACCAAAAATTTACTTGAAAATTTTTCAAAATGATCATTTACTCCACTTTTATCTCCTATCGCTACCATGTGAATTTCGCTATTATAACCAAGCTGCACATACATGATCACCTTGCCAGCGCCATTAATTAAAAGGTTATATTGAAAACCGGCATAAGTACCTTGTTGTAACGACTGTAGCCTTTTGCTTCCCAGTAGGCCTCTACTGGCGAGAATCGGTTCATCAGCTTCTTTTTCAGACGAAAATGGCAGTCTTGGCAAAAGCCGTGTTTGCGAAAGAATGATATAAAAGATATATAGCACCACTGAGACTAAAATTATTGTATTGAAGTTATCTAGTATGAAGTTGATTAAATACATGACTCAATCATATCAGTTCGTAGCGCCAGCCCGGCTGCCAATGCCAGGGAGCAGCTACCGCTTCAGCTACAGATACCTTATTCAAGACACTTTCCAACCCATATTGCGTTGCCCTATGGCCGATAATTATCACTGTTTTGCCGTCGTAACCCCGCTTCTGGTCATCCAGAAAAGCGCGCATCCGTTCGCAGGTCTGCTCATAGCTTTCGCCATTTGGAAACGATTCAGAAATTCGTTTCGGCTTTTCTGCGTCCACCAGCTCCTTCGGCTGCTGCGTCAAATCACCATAGTCACATTCCCGCAACCGAATGTCTTTTATAATCGGAAATTTGTCACCGAACGCAATCTCGGCAGTCCGATAAGAACGCTGCAAGTCCGAGCAAAACACCATGTCAAAATGCTGCCTATCGTAACGCTTACCCAGCTCCTTCGCCTGCTTTATCCCCAGTTCAGACAGCGCAACATCGTTATGCCCCGACGCCAAACCGGCTTCGTTGTCTAAGCTAGTCCCCCGTCTCCCATAATCTAACGACTGTCTGCTATACTGTTCCTGTCAACCTAAACAGGAAACAAACAGTCATGAAAAAGTACATCATCAAACTGAGTCCCGACGAACGGACTGAACTGACGGACATCACGCT